>NZ_JAKJHX010000115.1:1073-17179 GCF_021648855.1 Tychonema litorale BBK16
TAAAATTGCCCCTACTCTAAAATTGCCCCTACTCTAAAATTGCCCCTACTCTAAAATTGCCCCTACTCTAAATTTATATATGGCAATTGCAAGTCTGCAACTTCCCCACCATTTAATAATGGTAAAAATTCAGCAACTCTTTCCAAACCAGCTTGCTGCAAAGCATTCAAGAGTTTAACACTTTGTTGCAGCAAATCCTCAACAGCAATCCCTGCATAGTTTGGCTGATAATAACTGAGCCGACTTATGCCTTCTCCCAACAAAATCACAGTACCGCGCCAGTTAAGATTTCCTAAATGATAAAGTGCGACAGAAATTTGTAAGATTCCTTGATAAAATCTTTTTTCAGGCTCACCAGCTTCCATCCACAAAGCCTCTAAAGTATCATGACAAGCATAAAAGTCTTTACTGTTAAACTCTTCGATTCCTTGCCAAAACTCTATCGGCATTTCCTCTTCCATTCGGTTTTAGGTTTGAGTTACAATACAATTAGACATGATAGTTCGGACACGGCAGTGCCGTTTCCCTACTCCGATTAATTGTAGGGACACGGCATTGCCGTGTCCTGATTTCGGGTAATATTAATTCCGATGAACATCCGCCTATTTAACTGACTACATAGTCTCTCTGACTGCTTGAAGCTGATCCATTCCAATTTCCTGATTGGTTCCAGCAAAATCGTTATCTGGCGTCAAAAATAACATACAATGACATTCTTTGCGTTCGCGCATGGGAATGCAAGGACAATTCCAGTAGGCTGCTTTGACTTCCGCCTCTTTGTCTTCGTAGTGGCGACAAGGGCACAAGGGAGCACCTAATTCGTCTTTGTTTTTCGCTAATCCTTCTATTACAACTGCGGTAACAGAAAGTTCGGAACAAAAATAAGTTCCGGTGCGCTTGGCGTAGGTTTCGGAGAAATTTTTCATCGCCTCCAAGGTTTTTTCATTGGAGAGTTTAGATTTTTCTGTTGTGTTCTCTGTTGTGTTCATAGTTTAGGATCGGAGTTGAGGATGTCACAAGCTTTTCATGATTGTACCGCAGAATGTGACATTTATCACTTTTTTGTAAACAAGTAAATGTCATCCCGCTGATATTTAAGTTGAAATTGGGGATTGTTGGTGAGTTGAGTTACTAGGTTTTGTACGAAATCGCGATCGCTCATCCAGCCAGGATACCGCAAATTCAGCAACACATACTCAAATTCTGTCAGATTTCCAGGCGGTGTGTTAGCCTGAGTTAACTTTACCACAGGACGGTGAGTTAAATGCGGAGCAATATGAGATGTCGTTAAAATATTGCCTTTGGTTTGAACTAGAGCAATTGCCTCTTTCGTAGCTAACACAGTTTCGGTTTCATTTAAATAAATTGTCCAAAAATAGCCGTACTTCGCCAAGCATAAAAAAGCGATGAATGACCAAGTTATCATCACCTTTGATAAGGGCAAACTGGAGATTTGTAATTTATTGAATATTTTAGGTATTTTTACCTCTTGTAGATTGTGATGTGACAAGTTTGCGATCGCAGCCACTAACAAAAATGGCAATATTGGGATAGAATATTGATGGATCAAATCTCGTTGGGCAGGAATATCCGAAAGAATATTCATCCCTAACATTGGCACTGCACTAATTAAAGGTGTCAGATGCCGTGGAGAAATCCACCAAATTACCGGAAATACCAATAAAACTAAATATTCCAAAGTATCCAAGGAAAACAAACGCCCCAAAATTAAATGAGGTTTCAATATCAAATTAACAGCAATTTCTAAAACAGACTTTCCCAAATATTGATATCGCCCAATTCCCGCGTGCTCTCTGCCCTGATTAAAATACGGTATGACTCCCTGAGTAGCTATCAAAAACCAACCAGCACCGAGAAATAGAGCGATGAGTCCACAATTACGATTTTTTTCAAAAAACAGCAGCCACAAACCCATCGCAGCCACAGTTAAAGATAGTACGGCTTTGCAACTCAAAACTAAGATAATCGCCACACAAAACCAGAGTGTTTTATTCAGTCGCGCCGCCAAAATTGCAGCTAACAATGCGGGTAAGGCAATGACTTCGGGGTGGAAGTCGAAGAGATTGACATTAAATACTAATGGATAGAGCAGGTAAGTAAACGCGATCGCCCAAGATATGCTATGATTTAATCCAGCTTGACGCGCCAAACTCCAGCTAGGCAAAGCACCCAAGGCTAGGGACAAAGCTTGCACGAATAATAGCCAGTGAACATCGGGATATATTTTGTACAACAAAGCCACAGGATACATCACCGAAGCGGCATGATTTCCCATGTGGTGAATATCGAGAAATGACGAAAACGGCCTTTGTCCCTGACTGATTAAATAGGCTACTTGGTCATAAATTCCTAATTCAAAAGCATTGGATTGAAGCCACGAGTGTCGCACACTGCTACACAGGAAAAATATTAGGGAAAAAAGTGCGACTGCCCAAATTACTCGATTAGACTTTAAATTTTTAGTATAGTTGATTATATTCATATTTATCTACTTAATAACAGATTTTTGAAACAACAGAACATCATCTTTTTCATAAGTTATGTTAAATAAGGGAGACTTTTTGAGTTGGGTGGATACACTCATAGCAGTTTCCTGAGTATCATGCCAAGGATGACGCAGATTCAGCAAGACATAATCAAATTCAGTCAAATCTTGTTCAGTGGAAACTTGATGCAATAATTTAATTGTTGAACGATGGGCGAGATGAGGTGCCAAAGAATTATCTGTTAAAACACTACCTTTAGTTTGAACAAGATTAATCGCCTGTCGTGTGGCTTGCCAAGTATCGATAGATTCCAAATAAACAGTCCAGAAATATCCGTACTTAGCCAAAATTAAAAATGTCAATATTCCCCATAAAATCAACATTTTCGAGACTGAAGAATTAGCAAACACTGATTTAGCCCATCTCCAACTGCGGCGAATCGAAACACGGCGAATCCAAATATATTTAACAGATTTCATAGAAAAGTGTTTCGATACTCGATTCCAAATTCGAGGAGTCCAGTGGCGGTGATTCCACAGATATTTTCGGACATTTTTCCAAAAATATTGTTCCCTTTTTTGTCTGTCAGCTAGTGTCGAAATTACAGCGGTTAACAAAAAAGGAAATATCGGCACAGAATACTGATGAATCAAATCTCGTTGCGCCTCAATATCCGAAAGAATGTTCATTACCATTACGGGTGAAGCACCAATTAGCGGTGATAGATGTCGTGGGGAAAGCCACCAAATTAGAGGCAAAAATAACAAGATTAAATAGCCCAAAGTGTCGGCGGAAAAAATACGTCCCGCTATTAGCTGAGGTTTAAGAACCAAATTAATCGCAATTTCCAAAACTGACTTTCCCAAATATTCATATCTCCCGATACCAGCGTGTTGCTGACCCTGATTAAAATAAGGTACAATGACTTGAGTTGCGATGAGAAACCAAGCCACACCGAAAAATATGGCAATCAGTCCATAATTGCGTTTTTTCTCAAAGATGAGTAGCCACACACCCATCATTGTCACAGTCAAAGATAGCACGGCTTTGCAACTTAGGATTAGGATAATTGCAGCGCAAAACCAAAATATTTTATCAAGTCTTGCTGCTAGGATGGCTGCTAAGATTGCGGGTAAGGCAATTACTTCTGGATGGAAGTCAAAAAGATTGACATTAAAGACTACTGGATAAAGCAGATATATGGCGGCGACTGCTATGGATTTTCTTTCATTTAAACCGGCTTGCCGTGCTAAACTCCAACTAGGCAAAGCACCCAAGGCTAGGAAAATTGCTTGTACGAATAACAGCCAGTGGACATCTGGATATATTTTGTAAAGTAAAGCCAGGGGATAGAAGATAAATGCGGTGTGATCGCCTAAAATATTAATAGCCATTAAAGATGAAAATGGCGTTTGATTTTGAGAGATTAAATAAATTGCTTGGTCAAAAATTGCTAAATCGTAGGCGGTTGAATGAAACAAAGCGTGTCGCGCGCTACTCGCAGCAAATAAAACTATCGTTGTGACGACAATCATTAAAAATACTGGATGAAATTTTAGGGATTTTAACGTTAGCACTTGATTGGTTTAATTTGTTGGTTTAATTAGGGATGCGTTTGAATAGTAGAACTTGATTTTTTTGATAGGTTAATTTAAATTTGGGAGTGTTTTGGAGTTGATTGGCTAAGTCATTGCCAATTTTTTCGGTATCGGGCCAAGGATGGCGTTGGTTTAATAAGATGTATTGAAATTCTGCTAAATCTGTTTGGGGTGAAATTTGGGAAAGTAATTTGACGATGGGGCGGTGGGCAAAGTGAGGTGCAAGTCTATTATCTGTTAAGATGCTACTTTGGGGTTGAATTTGGGCGATCGCATCTCGTGTCGCTTGCCAAGTATCTAGTCTATTGAGATAGAGGAAAAAATCTTTGTACTCACCCAAAAACAAGAATACGATCAATGACCAAATTATCATAGCTTTTGGCAATTGCATTCCCAGCCAGAGTTGAGAAAGTTTGGATTTATCCTTGGATAAATCCGTTACATCCGTTACAGAATCCGTTGCCGAACTTTCTTCTTTATTCGAGATAACTGCTAACAATAGAAAAGGAATTATCGGTACTGAATATTGATAGGCTAAACTGCGTTGAAATGGCAAGTCTGAGAGGATATTGATGGCGAGAGTCGGGATGGCTGGAATTAGCGGTGTTAAGTATCGCAGTCCTGTTTTGCGGGAGAATGGCAAGAGTCCCCAAATCATGGGCAAAGTAAGTATAAATATATATTTGAAAGTGTCAAAGGAAAGGACTTTTCCTAAGACTAATTGTGGTTTTAATATGAGATTAATGATAATTTCTAGTACAGATTTGCCTAGATAGCTGTAGCGCCCGACTCCGGCGACTTCGCTACCACTAAATAAGGGAATGATTTTTTGGGAAGCGATCGCAAACCAGGCTATACCGAGTAAAATTGCGATCGCACCATACCATCTTTTTTTCTCACACAATAACAGCCAGAAGCCCATTGCAGCAACGGTTAGAGACAAAACAGCCTTGCAACTGAGAACTAACAAAACAGCGGTACAAAACCAGATAAGCTTATTTAAGCGCGCTGCCAAAATTGCTGCTAAAATTGCGGGTAAAGCAATGACTTCTGGGTGGAAGTCAAATAGATTGATATTAAATACTACCGGATATAGTAAGTACATAAATGCGATCGCGCGAGATTGCGATCGAGTCAAACCAGCCAAACGTGCTAAACTCCAACTAGGCAATGCTCCCAGGGATAAAGCAATTGCTTGTACCAAAAACAGCCAATGCACATCCGGGTGAATTTTGTACAACAAAGCCAACGGATAATAGATTACCGCTGCATGATCCCCTAAAATGTGCATCTGCATCAAAGAAGAGAAAGGCGTTTGATTTTGGCTGATGAGGTAAATCGCTTGGTCAAAAATGCCTAAATCGAAAGCAGTGGATTGAAACAAGGCGTGTCGCAAACTGCTAGATAAAAATAAGATTGTGGCAAAAATCGCGATCGCAATTAGCAAACTCGACGGTGGGCGCGATCGGCTTTTCTCTACATTTTCCTGATTCGAGATGTGACTCTTCTCACCAGAATCAACAAAATTGGACGGATTCTGCATAAAATTTAGAATAATCCACAAAACCTTAAAAAATTGTGAAAGCAATAACTCTTCTTGGTTCCACAGGCTCGATCGGTACTCAAACTCTAGACATTGTAGCTCAATACCCGGAACAATTTCGGATTGTCGGCTTAACGGCGGGACGAAATGTCACGTTACTAGCCCAACAAATCCGACAGTTTCGACCCGAAATTGTCGCGATTGGCGATGAAAATAAATTAGAGGAATTGAAAAGTGCGATCGCAGATATCGACCCTCAACCGATTATACTGGCAGGCGAGACAGGAGTTGTTGAAGTTGCCAAATATGGCGACGCTGAAGCCGTAGTCACCGGCATAGTCGGCTGTGCTGGTTTGTTGCCAACAATTGCCGCCATCCAAGCAGGAAAAGATATTGCCCTAGCCAATAAAGAAACATTAATCGCAGGCGGCCCCGTTGTCAACCCCCTGATCGAAAAACATGGAGTTAAAATATTACCCGCCGACTCCGAACATTCAGCAATTTTCCAGTGTCTCCAAGGCGTTCTTCCTGGCAGTTTGCGACGAATCATTCTCACAGCTTCGGGAGGTTCTTTTCGAGATTTACCCATTGAAAAGTTAGCAGGAGTCACTGTTGCCGATGCTTTAAAACATCCGAATTGGTCAATGGGACAGAAAATTACCATTGATTCTGCGACTTTGATGAATAAAGGATTAGAGGTAATTGAAGCTCACTATTTGTTCGGAATGGATTATGATGACATTGATATTGTGATTCATCCCCAGAGTATTATTCACTCGTTAATTGAGTTACAAGATACATCTGTTTTAGCACAATTGGGATGGCCAGATATGCGGTTGCCACTGCTTTATGCCTTGTCTTGGCCGGAGCGAATTCATACTGATTGGAAAACATTTGATTTGGTAAAAGCCGGGGATTTAACTTTCCGAGAACCAGACCATAAAAAGTATCCTTGTATGCAGTTAGCCTATGCGGCTGGACGAGCTGGTGGTTCGATGCCGGCGGTGTTGAATGCGGCGAATGAACAGGCAGTAGCGCTATTTTTGGATGAGAAGATTCAGTTTTTGGATATTCCGAAATTGATTGAAAAGGCGTGCGACAAACATCGACTCGATAACTGTCAAAGTCCTGGTTTAGATGATATTTTGGCGGCGGATCAGTGGGCGCGGCAGGAAGTTTTGGCGGAAAGTATGGAATTGGGTTCACGCATTCTTTCTGTTCGGTAATTGTGTCAATATCAATTCCGGTTACACCGGAATGATATAGAGTAGACGGCAGTGCCGTTTCCCTACCATAATTAATTGTAGGGAAACGGCACTGTCGTCTCCTATTTCGTTGAAATTGCTAAACCGAATTTATCGCAAAAGTAGACATCATCAAGTGCGCCAAAGAGCACATTTTTTAATTTTAGATTCACAAAATATCGAATACTGCCGAGCCGATTTATGAAGAATTATTAGAACAGTTACTCAAACAGCGACGCATCCTAGTCATCGTCGATCACTTCTCAGAAATAAGCGAGATTTATTCAGCGACACAGATTTTTTTAATGCCTGTATCCAACTATCAACAATCGCAGGCGACAGAAACATCACCGTTTTGCTAGCCAAACTCTATGCCGACCAACTGATTGCCAAGAAGGTAGCCGACTCCCAAAATTCACCAGAAGGAATCAAAGGCTTTATGTTAGCAGTAAAAGATTGTTATCTCGATCGCATTCCCGGTGCAAAACATACCGATTTTCTGCCACAACAAATCACAGCGCGCTATAATGTCCCCATTACCGTACCGCCTCAATCTCCTTAAGCCGTCTCGCAGGGATAATTGTATAACCATGTACATACCAGATTCGCAATCTTCCCAAGCAAAAGCGTTGCCGACGATGTACGATCTACCCAGTGAAGACCCGGAGGATACTGGGTTTGACGAATATCATCGATGGCAAGCACAACTTTTGTCTGCTAGCTGCATTCCTTCTAATTATCCAGCCGATCGCATATTTTCGGCCGGCAATTTGTATCTATACTACGACTCCAACCATCCCAATTGGTACAAAAGACCTGATTGGTACTTCGTTGTGGGCGTTTCGAGATTTTACCAAGACAGAGACTTGCGCCAAAGTTACGTGATTTGGGATGAAGCAGTCAATCCTTTAATTGCGATCGAATTTCTATCACCAAGTACGGAAGATGAAGATTTGGGGCTGACAGAATCAGAACCAAACAAACCACCGACTAAGTGGCAGGTTTACGAGAGAATTTTGAAAATCCCTTATTACTTTGTGTTTAGCAAATACAACAACCAATTGAGAGTTTTTCACTTAATTGGCAACCGTTACCGCGAACAAGTGTTAACAGGTTCTCGATTCTGGATACCGGAAATCCAGTTAAGTTTGGGTTTGTGGGAAGGCGATTTTCTGCAAAATGAAAGGTTGTGGCTGCGTTGGTACGATCTGAATGGGAATTTGGTTCCTACTCCCGAAGAATCTGCAAAAAAGCAAGCTAAGTTAGAAAGCCAACGAGCTGAATTGGAACGCCAACGAGCTGAGTTTGAAAGGCAACAAGCTGAAATTGAAAGGCAACGTGCTGAATCAGAAAAACAGCAAGCTGATTCAGAAAGGCAACGTGCTGAATTTGAAAAGCAGCAAGCCGAATCTGAAAGGCAACGTGCTGAATTTGAAAAGCAGCAAGCTGAATCAGAAAGGGAGCGAGCAAATCGTTTAGCCGATCGCCTCCGAGCAATGGGCATTAATCCCGATGAGCTCTAAAATTAAATAATCGGACTTTCTTTGTCATCCCACAATAACATTACTTTGTAGTCAGGACTAAATTCCTAAGCATTCAAGGACTAAAGTCCTCGCTACAAACATTCTTTTAAACTGTAAAATGAAATACTAGCGTCAAATGCTGCTAGCACTGCCCATAAAAAATTATTAACTAAAAATAAATTATGCCAGAATCTACCTCATTGCGCGATCGCTACTTAGCCCTTATCGACAAAATCGTCGAAATCACCCTCAAGGGTCAAATTCGCTCGAAAGAACAAGTATATCAAATGCTCGTCCAAGACATCGGCACCGGCACCGGCGAAATTTTTGAACGGTGTTTCGGAGAGCGCCTGGATGCCACCGAAAACCTGCTCGAAAATGAAAAGGACGAAATCAAACAAGCTAAAGCAAATCGTACCCTCAGAGCGCTAAAAACCATCCAAGGAGAATGGGAACGCTGGCAAAAGGATAACCGAGTTTCCAGTGCGATCGCATCTGCCATCCAACAAATCCTTACCGCCGAATCTAACACCCGTCTCCTAACATTATTCCAAGTAATCGATCCCAACAAAGAGCTTCCTCTGACTCTCGATCAATTGCAGCAATTAGCAAAATCATTGCACCAACAAATGCTGCAAACTTCCAATCCTGAAACCGAGCGAGACTTGCAGCAAATCACCGCTGGGATTGCCAAAGGTTTAGAATCTTGGCAACGATTGGAACCGGAACTCGTGGGCTGGATTTATCAGCCACAGCAGCTAGGATTTGGCGCTAGTCCCGAACAAAATGGGCCTTGGGCTTTTTGGGCAAAAAAGGTGAAAAGTCCGTTTCCTCACGCTCTTTTGCAGACAATTGCGATCGGTGAATCGATAGTTGAATTAGCTGCGAAACAATCGAGTTTAGAATTGGGTGCTTTGGTGGAATTAGCGATTATTTTGCAGTGCTTGCAGCGGGCGTTAGCGACATGGTTTGATAAGCAAGTTTATGATTCCAAAGTGTCAACGAAAGCTTCAATTTCTACTTACATTACTTTCTCAGTAATTTGGAGTCAGTTAGCCAGCGGATTTAATAATTCTACCAAAAGCGGCGAACAGTTAGCAAATGCTTGTTTTCAAGTAACGTTACAAATTTTGCGCGCTTTTTCTCAGCGAGAATACTTTCCGCTTTATGGTGGGATTTTTGCCTCGTTTGATGGTAAAGGTTTGCGGCACACTTTGGAGTATTTGGATGAACCGCTGCGACGGGTAGAAGGTACTCAAGCTAAGGCTCGAATTCTGACGCTTTTGGGTTATTCGATGCGGGCTGTGGGTGCTTATGAGCGATCGATTTTACTACACAAAGAAGCGCTAGAAATTGCCCGTTTGGAAGATGATAAAGCCTGCGAAGTTGCCAACCTAAATCATATCAGCCGCAACTATGTTTCTCAGAAAAACTATCAGGAAGCGATCAATTACAGTCAGCGGGCTTTAATTATGGCACGACAAACAGGTGAGCGGCAAGGTGAGGCGAATGCGCTGGCTAATTTGGGTTATAGCGAGGTGTTTCAGGCGCGACAGTTGGAGGATGTGGAACCGGAAGTGTATGAAAGTGCGATCAATTATTTGGAGCAAGGTTTGTTGCTTTCGGAAAGGTTGGGAGATAGGCAAAGTCAAGCTTTTTGTTCCAGCAGTCTGGGAATTGCGAAAATTGCGTTGAAAAATTCCGAAAGTGCGATCGAATATTTGGTCAAAGGTTGGCAAGCTGCCCAATTCTCCGGGGACTTGTATTTGCAAGGTCTGAATTTGGCTTATTTAGCTCAGGCTTATTATAGCATTAATGAGTTGGAAAAAGCGATATTTGCTGGCAGTTTGGGAATGTATACTTTGGAGCAAATTGGGGCGATGGAGTGGCGTCAATCGGCGGGTTTACTTACGATTTTGCGAGGACAAATGGGGGCTGAGGCTTTTAAAGAGTCTCTGTCTAAGAGTCGAGGAAGTATCATTCCGGCGATCGGTGTTGATGGCTATGATCATATCCCAGAATTGTT
This sequence comes from Tychonema litorale BBK16, assembly GCF_021648855.1. GTDB lineage: Bacteria > Cyanobacteriota > Cyanobacteriia > Cyanobacteriales > Microcoleaceae > Microcoleus. Next base: position 11,515 of record NZ_JAKJHX010000115.1, read on the forward strand.
GGAAAAATATCAGCAATCTATTTGATATTAAAATCTCTTACTCGATTTCAAGAGACTGTTGGCGAATGTACGAGCGGTTTCATATCAATTCTGGTTCCACAGTCAGGTAATTTTGACGGTTGACAGTTAACAGTTAACTGTTAACTGTCAACTCGAATTTACAACTTTTCCTCCACGCGACTGGTCATCAATCATCCCAAATTCCAAATTGTGATCTCTACCTAAAGGAAGACAAATTTAAACCCAGTAAGTGTAAAAATTTATGTAGCGAAATGTTAACGAGAGACATCCTGGGAATTCCCACTCCCATTTACCCATTCTAAAAATCCTTGTTGAAACGAATTCTGGCGTGGCAACGATTGATCGGTCGTGACGATCGCAAATCCTAAAAATACAGCACTGCCCAAAAGAGCCAATAACGGAAAATGCTTCCCAATCCCCAAATCGCGCTGAATGCGAGCTAGGGGCCTGCTCTCGCGTCTGAGCATCTTCCCCACGGTTAATTGTTTCAAGCTAAAAGGATCGCGGACAAAATGGCCACTCCAGCTAATTACCAAGTGGGAATGACAGTGGGGACAACTGAATAGTCCGCTAACCATCCCCACTGGGCCGACGACGCTGGAACGGTGGCAAATCGGGCAAGTGACAGAATGAGTGTTATATGTGGGAGCGTTCATAACTGTTTTTCTTGAGTAAAAAACCAACAACCAATTGAGAGCCTGCGCTAAGGTCTAGGGCATAGATCTGAAGAAGTACCTTTCCTTAATTCTTAGTTTACTCCTCATATCCGCCCGATCGGATCTCACTAGCCCGAAAATCTTTAAATTCCCAATCCCGTAAAGAGTGCAAGTCCGCACCACAGGTGAGATTGTATTGCAACGGAGTAACGGTAATTTTATGGTCGCGAATAGCTTGTACATCTGTAGGAATATCATGCGGTATAGCCAGATCGGGGGTTTCTTCCACATCTTCTAACAATTCCCCCGCTAGCCAATAATAAGTTTTGCCGCGCGGATCGGTGCGTTTTTGAAATATGTCGAAATAGCGGCGAATCCCTTGACGGGCGATCGCCACTCCGGTAATTTCTGCTTGTTTAACCGCCGGTATATTCACATTCAACAGCATCGGTTTTGCCATTGGTTGTTTTTCCAACTGTGCGAGCAAAGTCACCGCAAAATTCACCGCAGGCTCAAATTCCTGGGAAGTATAGCTCGCAAGGCTGAAAGCAATGCTGGGAATGCCTTCCATAAATCCTTCCATTGCCGCCGAAACAGTCCCCGAACAGAGGATATCCGTTCCTAAATTCGGGCCGTGATTAATGCCAGCAATCACAAAATCTGGCGGTTTGTCAACTAAAGCCCACAAAGCTAGTTTCACGCAGTCAGCCGGAGTGCCCGAACAAGCCCAAGCTTTGACTGCTGGGTCAAAAATAGATTCGACAATATCCGCACGGATGGGTTGGTGCAGGGTGAGCCCGTGGCCGGTGGCTGAGCGCTCTCTGTCGGGACAAACTACGCTCACTTCGTGACCGGCGGCGGCGAGTGCGTTGGCGAGACTGCGGATACCTTGTGCAAAAATGCCGTCGTCGTTGCTAATTAAAAGTTTCATGAAAAGTTTTGTAGGCCTGAGAACAATACTAAACTATATTCAAGATTGCGCTAAACTCAGCTTGGCTCAAAATAGCCTTCAATCTAAAATCTAAAATCTAAAATCTAAAATCAATATGACTGTCCAGCTAAGCGACATTGAAACTCAACTAGAAACCCTAGGCCAAGAAGCCAAAAGTGCGATCGCAACCACCGATACCCTCGAACAACTCGAACAGTTGCGCGTCAATTACCTCGGCAAAAAAGGTCAACTATCTCAAGTTTTAGGCATGATGGGCAAACTAGCGCCGGATCAGCGGCCGAAACTAGGTGCGATCGCCAACACCGTCAAAGAAGCCCTACAAACCGACTTAGAAGACAAACGCACCAGTCTCCAAACCGCCCAAATCCAAGCCAAATTAGCCTCGGAAACCCTCGATGTCACCATGCCAGGGATTTTCAGTCCCCAAGGTCGAATTCACCCCTTAAACAGCGTTATAGACCGCGCTTTAGATATCTTTGTTGGCCTCGGCTACACCGTCGCCAACGGGCCCGAAATGGAAACAGATTATTACAATTTCGAGGCATTAAACACTCCGCCAGACCACCCAGCGCGGGATATGCAAGATACCTTTTACCTCCCAGGCGGCAACTTGCTACGGACTCAAACATCCTCTGTACAAATTCGCTACATGGAACAGAATAAACCGCCGATTCGGATTGTCTCTCCCGGCCGCGTTTACCGCCGTGATACCGTCGATGCTACCCACGCCGCAGTCTTCCATCAAATAGAACTTTTGGCAATAGATGAAGGGCTGACCTTTACTGACTTGAAAGGCACAATCAAAGAGTTTTTGCGGCAAATGTTCGGGCAAGATTTGCCCATTCGTTTTCGCACGAGTTACTTTCCATTTACAGAACCTTCTGCCGAAGTTGATTTGCAGTGGAATGGCAAATGGCTAGAAGTTTTAGGTTGCGGTATGGTCGATCCTAATGTTCTCAAAGGAGTTGGTTTAGACCCTGAAAAATACAGTGGTTTTGCGGCAGGCTTTGGAGTTGAGCGATTCGCAATGGTACTGCATGAAATTGACGATATTCGTCGAGTTTATGCTAGCGATTTACGCTTTTTACGCCAATTTTAACTCGCGGGAGAGAGCTACTTTATTTCGTACCCTGAGCGAAGTCGAAGGGCCTTCCTTGTACCCTGAGCGTAGTCGAAGGGTCTTCTATACCAGTTCTCGAAAAAGTGAGGTATGCCCTATTCCCTATGCCCTATGCCCTATTCCCTATGCCCTATTCCCAGAAACCAACAACAAACTATGACACCCGAACTAATTTTTACAGTAGGAAACCTCTTCGTTTTGCCCTTCTGGGCAATCATGATCTTATTACCAAACTGGGGAATCACGCGAAAAGTGATGAATTCTTTCATCCCCTTTGTATTGCTAGCCCTCATGTACATCTATTTGTTTGCTAGCAGCATCACCCCAGAAAATGCCGCAGCTTTGTCAAATCCCAAACTCGCAGATATTGCCAAATTTCTTGGGGAAGAAACCGCAGCAGCTACAGGATGGATACATTTTTTAGTAATGGATTTGTTTGTCGGGCGTTGGATTTATTTAGAAGGACAACGCACCGGAGTTTGGACGATTCATTCTCTGGCATTGTGTCTATTTGCCGGCCCGATAGGATTGCTTTCTCATATTTTAACCCATTGGATAACTCAGCAATTTTTCCCTAGTTCTGAATCGGCTACCACCACAGTAGAAACATAAGTTTCCCGTTGCATCGGAATGTTGCATCGGAATCAATATTAGCCGAAATTAATGAGGAGACAGCAGTGCCGTCTCCCTACAATTAATTTTCGGTGGTGTCGGGGCGGGTTTATCTAGATTGTTGATAATAGTTAGATATTGTTCCTAAACCCGCCCCGACAGGATGTATGAAAGAGATTGAAAAAACCCGGTTTCTTTGGTTTTGATTGTGAGTGGGTTTCGACTCCACTCAACCTACGAAACCATATTTTGTTTTGTTACCTCGACATAAATATGTTCCAACCGCACCGGATACCGCGCAATTGAGTCAATAGAAATCCCATCAAAACATAAAATAATCTCTTTTAATTCTAAAGCTTCCGGCAACCAAAAAGCCAAGTCGCTACCATAACGACGGGGAATGAACTTGTACTTTTCGGCGCGGGCGATGACTTTAGCTTCTTCTTGGGTTTTGACAACAATAATTTCCTGCGCCGGAATCAGTTTTCGCAACTCCTCCAAGCTACCTTCAGCGACAATACTCCCACTCTTTAAAATTCCAATTTTCTGACAAAGACGTTCAGCTTCATCTAACAAGTGTGTTGTCAGCAAAATTGTAATTCCCTGGGATTGCAATTGCTGAATTAATTCCCAAATTTCATAGCGGGCTTCTATATCTAAACCTGTTGTCGGTTCATCCAAAATTACTAATTTAGGTTGATGCACCAATGCTACCGCAATATTCAATCGGCGCTGCATTCCCCCACTCAAAGTTTCTACCGGACTTTTCGCTCTATCTGTCAAATTAACGGCTTTTAAACATTGTTCTACTTGATAAAGACGCTGTTTGCGCTCCATCCCATAAATTTGAGCAAAAAAGTTGAGATTTTCTTCACAAGTCAGACTTTTGTAAAGTAAATTTTCTTGGGGTGCTACACCGATTAAGGATTTAGTCGAGTCTGAAACTGGTTCGCCATTGAGGATAACTTTCCCACTGTCTGCATTGAGCAAATTACATAAAATATTGATCGTGGTAGTTTTACCTGCACCGTTTTGTCCTAGCAAACCATAAATTTCTCCCGCTTGTATGTGGAGTGTCAAATCTCGAAGCACTAGTCGTTCGCCATAGGACTTATTTAGCTTTTCTATTTGCAGCACTGCTTGAATTCTCCTAAACGCCATAATGTCATTGCGAGGAATGACGCAATCCCAAAACCTTGCGATTGCTTAATTCCTCGCAATGACGCACAATATATATGTCAACCTACTTACTCTGAGTTCTAAAGTCTTCTTTCTACTCTCAACATCCTGCGGTAAGATAGCCATCCACCTACAATCATTGCTATAGAAAATATGAATAAAAACCAGAAGTGTTCGGAAATCTCATCGAAGTTTTTGCCGTTAGCCCAAACTTGGATTAGGGCTTCATTCATGTGATAAATCGGATTGTATTTGGCAAGTTCGAGCAGGCTTTTGGGAAACAGCGCTGTCGGTAAAAATGCACCGCCTAAAATCAATAACGGAACTCCGAAAGCTGCGACTAGGGAGTTGACATCTTCGGTGCGCCTCGCGAATTGGGTGCCAAGAATAAAGCCGACACCGACATAAGATATAATACTGAGTAGAATAATCACACTTCCTAAGAAAAGAGAGCCTTGGAATTGTGCTCCCAAAAAAGAGGCGATGGTATATACTAGAATTACTTGACCGATGCCGATCGCACTGTGAGCTAGAAAAATCCCTAAAAAGTAAGAAGTGCCACTTAGAGGAGAGATAAATAGACGTTTGAGAGTATGTTGTTCTCGCTCTGCTACGACTGTGGCGACGCTTCCGCCGAGACAGCTAAAAAATAAGGCCGCTCCGACTAAGCTTGCAGGTGCTGCACTTTCAAAGGCTTTTGCCGTTGTCAGGTTAGCCCGTTCTTGTAAAATCGCTCCGTTAATTAGTAAGATAGAAACTGGGAAGATACTCCAGAGGATTAAGCTGCGTTTTCGCCGAAACAGTTCAATTAAAATCCGCTGGGCTACAGCCAGGGTTTCATACCAGTATTTCATATTAATCCGGGTTACACTCACATCTGCCATCATTCTCCAGAACAGGGAAAATACCTGTTCCAAAAAGAGTTAATTTGATTTATACCACGGCAGATCATATCATAAAAAGTTTAATTAATTTAACTATTAATCAAAAAACGCACCAGGGCGGGTTTTAGGGTTTTAGGACAATTGTTTTAATGTGTGGATGTCTGTCGCCACGGATACTTTTAACCTTCACCAAGAAACTGGGTCTGAAGCCCCGTCCTTCTAGGACGGCTTTAATTCTCTT
>NZ_JAKJHX010000116.1 GCF_021648855.1 Tychonema litorale BBK16
GCTCCCGATGAAGTAAGAAGCAAATGTCTAGACTTGTCTAGTATTTGTATAGCAGGAATCGAGAAATCCTGTTACATTTGGGCGATTCTCGCCAAAGCCTCCACCAACTGCTGAAGGTGTGCCGACTCATGAGTTGCCATCAGCGAAATCCGAATTCGACTCACACTCACAGTGGGAGGGCGAATCGCCGGAGCAAAAATGCCCATTTCCTTCAGCTTGGTGCTAGCAGCTAAAGCTGTGGCCGCATTTTTTAATGGAAAACTAAAAATTGGGGAGATTGAATTGCTAATTGGTAATTGACAATTGTTAAAAGCACTATGTTTCAAGGTTTCTATATTTTGCTGCAATCGATCGCGTCGATCGGGTTCTTGTTGTACAATTTTCACAGATTCCAAAGCAGCGGCTGTATCCGCCGGAGTCAATCCCGTAGTATAAATCCAAGTCGGAGCCCGATTGCGGAGAAAATCAATTAAAGCAGCAGAACCGGCAACATAGCCACCCAAACTTCCCAAAGCTTTGCTGAGTGTACCAACTTGAATCAACGTTTCTCCCGTACACCCAAAATGTTCTACACAACCAGCACCGCTAGCACCGAAAACTCCTGTAGCGTGAGCTTCGTCTACTAACACCATACAGTTAAATTTTCTGGCCAAATCTAGCAACTGCGGTAAGGGGCACAAATCTCCATCCATGCTAAAAACGCTATCAGTAACAATCAGACACTTGCGATAGCGGGCGCGATTTTGCTCTAGCTGAGCTTTCAGATCCTCAACATTGCAGTGATCGTATTGTACAGTGTGGGCTCGGCTGAGTGTGGCTCCGTTTTTCAGGCTGGAATGGTTGTACTTGTCAGATAATATCAAATCGCGCTGACCGACGATGGAGGCGATCGCCCCTAAATTCGCCAAATATCCCGAACTGAATACTAAAGCATCCTCAGTTTGTTTTAAATTAGCAATAGCAAGTTCTAGCTGTCGGTGCAAATCGCGATGTCCACCGACTAACCTCGAACCAGTCGTACCCGTACCAAATTCTTGAGTTGCAGTAATAGCAGCTTGAATCAACCTATTATCGGCGGCTAATCCCAAATAATCATTGCTCGCAAAGTTAATTAGCCAGTCGCCTGCTAATTTTACCCTAGGGCCTGGACAACTTTCGATCAATTGTGGCGATCGATACCAATCGGCGCGACGAATGGTGTCTAGAGATTTTTCTATCCAAGCATAGGGGTTAGGGTTCATATTGTAGTGCGATCGGGTAATAAGTTATATTATTGTCTGATAATCAGTTCCTCCACATCTCACAACAAGCATATGTCAGACACTAAAAAATACAGATTAGTCACCCGCAGCGATTTTGACGGTCTTGTCTGTGCCGTTTTGCTCAAAGAACTCGACATAATCGACGAAATTAAATTTGTCCATCCTAAAGATATGCAAGACGGCAAAATCGCTATTACCAACAACGATATTACCACAAATTTACCCTATGTTGAAGGCGCTCATCTAGTATTTGATCACCATTTCAGCGAAACTCTCAGACACGAAAAAATTCAAAAAAACCATATCATCGACCCCTATGCAGCTTCAGCAGCCAGGGTACTATACAAATATTATGGAGGTCAAGCTAAGTTTCCTCAGATTTCGGAAGCAATGATGGAAGCTGTTGACAAATCAGACTCGGCTCAATTTTCCCAAGAAGAGGTGTTACATCCCACAGAATGGGTGCTGCTAAACTTTATTATGGATGCTAGAACTGGGTTAGGCAGATTTAAGGAATTTACTGTTTCCAACTACCAGTTAATGATGCAATTAATTGATTACTGCAAAAATCATAAAATTGAACAAATCTTGGAACTTTCCGATGTCAAAGAAAGAGTAGAACTCTACTTCGAGCAAGAAGAAAAATTCAAAGAGCAAGTACACCGTTGTGCCAAAGTCTATAATGATTTAGTCGTTTTGGATTTGCGAAACGAAGAGATAATTTATGCGGGAAATCGATTTGTAATTTATGCTTTGTTCCCCCAATGTAATATATCGATTCACGCACTTTGGGGGCTGAAGCAACAAAATACTGTTTTCGCAGTTGGCAAGTCTATCTTCAACAAAAATTCTCAGGTAAATATTGGACACTTAATGTTAAGATATGGTGGTGGCGGTCACCTGAATGCTGGAACTTGTCAGATTGACAATGACAAAGCTAGTAAAGTTTTGAATGAGCTAATTGCACAAATTGATCAACATAGTTGAATATAAAATATAGTCTCTCTCATGTAACTTAGGTGATCTGGGCATAGGGCATAGGACACCGCATTTCTGGTAACTGAGCGGAGTCGAAGTGCCCACTTCGACTCCGCTCAGTGATCGTACCATATACTATTCAGCTTTTTATTCTTTGTCAGCATTTACAGCTTGTGAACTATTATCTTTAACAGTGGGCAAATGGTCTACCAAACCCATATCAAAAGCGACATCCGGTAAATCAGCAACCTGATATTTTCCTGGTTCAAACAATCGCCCTGGAGTAAAACAAGGCTGTTTTAATTGAACAATTTCTCCCGGCTTAAACATTCCTCTAAATCTTTTGCTTTCCAGTGCCATAATTTTCGCTCCTAAAACAACTCTCGCATTAATCTTAACAATTTTTTGCCCGTTACTTCCCAAGTAAACAAATCTGCGGTCTCTCTGGCTTTTTGAGCTACCTGAAAACGCTTTGAATCTGCAACGATATTTCGCAATTGGTCTCGAATTGACTGAACATTTGGCTCTGCCCAGTGAGGAGAATTTTTAATGTTTAGATATTGAGTATCATAACACTTTCCTACGGGAATTAGATCGTAAGCAATGGGATAGCAATTATCAATATTAGCATACTCCGTCGGGCCACCGTACAGAGTCATTGCTACAGGCAAACCGGCTGCAAAGGCATCCAAGATTTTGATAGCAAAACCCTCGCCCCGAAATGGTGCTAAAAAAGCATCGGCGGATAAGTATAAATCAGCTAGTTCCTGTTTGTCTAGAAACTTAGGCATTATTTCAATTTTGGGTTTAAATTTGCCATGCCGATTTTCAATATCTATAATTATTTCTACTATTGCTTGAGGGTTATTACCACCATCTTTGATGATTAATTCTACATTTGACTCATGTTTAAATTCCTGACAAAAAGCTTCGATTGCCACATCTGTACCAAATCGATATAAATCAACTGAATTGGTCATGTGCAAAATGGATGTTACATTTTGTTTCGTTTTTTGGGGTTTTTCAGAATATAGTTCGGAGATTAACGGATTGAAACCTAAAGGAATGACCGATATGTTTGCAGCCGGACAACCTGCTTGGATTAATACGTTTTTAGAGTATTCGCTGACAGCTAGTTTGTGAGATGAATTGTTGACTGCATCATACATCCAATAATCTAATTCTTCATCATTTTTGGTGAATTCATAATTGATGGCAAAGAATTCAAGATTGAGATGACCGTTTAGTTCTTTTAAAAAGTATGGTTTCCAGTAATGGGACCATTTTAGTTGAAACAAATCTGATGGATTGTTGTTCATCCACTTTGCAATCAGAGTGTTTTCTTCTTCGGTGCAAATGCGTTTGATATGAGGTGCGATTTCTGACTGTTGGACGGAAATAGGAATTCCCATTTTATCTAAACTTTTTGCCAGAGAGAGTGTAATGTCGGCGAAGGAGTTGAAGTGTTGAAAGCCAATGTTGAAATGAACCATTTTTATTAGTCAGTAGTGATTGTAGGGTGCGTCAGTTGAGAAGGTTTTAAATACAAACTCAGGATTTTTGCCCTGACGCACCCTGGGGTTTATTGAATTGATGGCGACGCACCCTACGACTAAAGTGTAAGGTGCGTCGCTTGATGATTTTGCATATAATTTAGGGATTGTTGATGGCGACGCACCCTACGACTAATAACTAATTTGCCGATCGCACTAAAATAATTGTACACTCACAGGCGCGGGCCACAGCTTCTGGGATATTCCCTTGAATCACTTGCTTCAAAAGCCCTTCGCGACTCGCCCCTAGAACGATCGCATCGCACTGATCATTTTGAGCTAAATCAATTAAAGCATCAGATACCGACTTAGCGCAAACCGAAGTCCCCACTACCTCACAGTTAACCTTGCGCTTGAGAAACTCCGTCGCCTGATTCAATTCGTGGCGATCGGGCATTTCGGCAGAAGGCTGGTAAACTTGGCATAATCTAATCTCCGGTACTTGACTCATGGCCACAAATGCAGGTAACAGTCGTAAAGCGGCCGCTTGTTTATGACTGCCGCGAATTGGCACCAACCAGCGCTGTAAACCCATTAGCGTATGCAAGCCCAATTCTTCGCTTTCAATGTTTGAATATGGTGCAGGATTTTCTGTGATTTTTGGCTTGGGATTCCAGTCTTCTTTCTTGCCTTTTTGTAATAACTTTTCGCTCCATTTTACCAAAATTACTTCGCACTCAGCTTCCCGAATTACGGTATCCACAACATCACCAAAAATGCGTCCAGTTGTGGAAATTTCGCCTTGCCAGCCCATCAAAATTAGATCGATGTGACGCTCCCTAATTGTCTCTAAAATCGCGCTAGGAACGTCGTGAGCTACCCGTATTTGGGTGTGTAATGGGATATTCCAATGGCGGGCGAGGCGATCGGCCATTTGCAAGAGGCGACGGCTTTTTGTTGTCCGCACTGCGGTTTCTGAGGGAGAACTGTTGCGCGGTACTAGCATGATTTGCAGGCATTCTAGTTCATAGTTGCGATCGCGCGCAATTGTCGCCGCCAGTCGTAGCAAAGCTGGTGCTGTGTAGGGATTGGAGAGTGGTACTAACAGGCGGCCGTTTCCTACCTGGGGAGCTCTGGTTTGATAAACAACGTAGGATGGTTCTGGATGGGGGCCTTGGGTGATTTCTCCACTGAGGCGATCGGACTCAACTCGAATAATATCACTGCGGGTAATAATTCCGACTAAATGTCGTCCTTCTGTGACGGGTAAGCGGCTGAGATTGTATTGAGTTAGCCTATATAAAACTTCGCTTAAAGTATCGGTTGCTTTCACAGTTATTGGCTGTGGAGTCATGAATTCTTTCAGTAGCAAATTGCCTGAAACATTGCGATTTTTGGCATTGGCTAAATCTGTTTGACTAATAATTCCGACCAATTTGCCAGCTTCAACTACTGGAAAACCTCGGTGAGTCGATCGCGAAAATGCCTGCATTACTTCATCAAAAGTCATTAGACTGGAAAGGGTTTCCACCTGGCGCTGCATCACGTTGGCTGCGTACAAGTCGCTCAAAGCATCAACGGCTGGTTTTTCTTTTGTGAGGTGAATGCCGTTAAATTCCAAAAGGCGATCGTACAAAGAGCCACTGTCCACCTTTTCAGCAACTAAATAAGCAACTACAGAACACATCATCAAAGGTAGCACTAACTTGAAGTCTGCCGTAATTTCAAACACAATAACTACCGCAGTAATTGGCGCTCTAGAAACCGCACAAAAAAACGCTCCCATTCCTGCCAAAGCGTAAGTTACCGGCAAACCAACACCAAGAAAATGTGCCTGAAATATACCGACTAGATGACCGAGTGCAGAACCCATAACTAGGGAAGGCGCAAACAATCCTCCCGGAGCTCCAGAAGCCGCAGAGATAATTGTCAGAAAAAAGTGAGCAATAAAAGCAATTAAACTGGTTTTCCCCGTCGCTTCTCCAGTCAATAAAAACTCACGCAATCCAGTATTATTCCGAAAAGTTTCTGGCAAAGCAGCTATGACTAAACCACAGATTAATCCAGCTAAAGCCACTCGCCAAGGTAAAGCTAGTTTGAGCTTTTTCCGATTGAAGTGTAAGCTAGCAATCACCCCTTTACTGAACAAAGCTCCCAATAATCCTGACAAAACACCTAATAATATATAAAACGGGATTTCTCTGGCAGAAAAACTGGTTGGGTACTCTCGTAAATTGAGACTTAAACTATCTCCACCCAAAAGTTGCGAGACAACTGCACCGATGAAAGAAGCAATAATTGCAGTCCCTAAAGTCAGTCCCGAAACATCGTGTAGGAGTTCTTCAACTACAAACAAAACTCCTGCAATAGGAGCATTAAAACCAGCAGCTAATCCCGCCGCAGCACCACAAGCAATCAATTGTCGGCGGTAGTCTGGGGAAGTGGGCATCAAGTGACCAATCCAGCTAGCCAATGATGCACCAATTTGAACAGTTGGGCCTTGTCTTCCCAGGGTTAAACCGGAACCAACTGCTAAAATAGTGGTGGCTAGTTTAGCGACAGCTACTCGTAAATTTAGAGAAAGATTGACACCAGCGAGGGCGGCTTTGACATGAGGAATACCACTACCAGCGGTTTCTGGAGCAAAGCGTTCAACTAAGAAACCTGTGAGAAACCCGCCTAATAAACCGACTGTTGGAAGTAGTATCCAAGCTGGAATTAGGGTTGAGGTAGCGACTCGCCAACTGCCGAGCCATCCGACTCCTAATTTGAGCAAAACGCCAGCTAATCCAGCCACCAAGCCGATCAGACAAGCTTCAAAAATAGCGAGGCGTTTGGGGCGTAAAAACAGTTGAGATTCGATAACTTTGGAATATTCCCTAAATTGTTTAGGGATAGGAATATTCGACATAAATAGTGTTTGTTGATAGTTGACAGTTGACAGTTGACAGTTCAAACTAACACCTAACACCTCCGTGAGGTTTTATCGCCGTCGTCAAGGCGCTTTTATAGGACTTACCCAGGGGGCCTCATAAACCAGGTTTTTTAGACAATCTGTGGGTCAAAACGAAGTATTTTCCTCAAAAAACCCGGTTTCTTTGGTTGGGTGCGTAAGTCCTGTTTTATTAATCAAGCGATCGCAACATATACAGCACTTTTCAGGTATGTGAGATACATAGTCTTTGTAGGGACACGGCAGTGCCGTGTCCCTACGGGATATTGATAGTACCTATAAACCTGGAATCTGCTGTATATCGTAAAATGTATCTGATCGGGAGTACGGGACTCGATCGCCCAAAACTTGCTAACATCTTAAAGGCGATCGCGACATTACGACGAAGGGGAAACATCTATGAAAAGCCTGTGGAACGACATCGAGGCGCAACAATATCCCGATGACCTAGCCTTGCGGGTTTACACCTCCCGCCTGCTGGGACGGGAACCGGCGTTAGTCCTGCATGGCGGCGGCAATACCTCCGTCAAAATCCGCGAAACTAACATCGTTGGCGAAGCAGAAGATATCCTCTACGTCAAAGGTAGCGGCTGGGATCTCGCCACCATTGAAGCCGCCGGATTCTCTCCTGTCCGCATTCCCCACCTGCTGAAACTGGCGCAACGGCCATCCCTCTCCGACCCCCAAATGGTCAACGAACTGAAAACGCAGATGACTCGCGCCAGTGCCCCTTCTCCCTCCGTCGAAACGATCCTTCACGCTACACTGCCTTATAAATATGTAGACCATACCCACGCTGATGCCGTCATTACGATTACGAATACCGCCAATGGATTCGATCGCATTCGAGAGATTTACGGCGACAGTTTGGTGATTATTCCCTATGTGATGCCCGGTTTCGATCTCGCCCGATTGTGTGCCGAGAAATTTGTCGCCGATGCAACCGAAAAAACCGTCGGCATGGTATTAATGAATCATGGATTGTTCTCTTTTGGAGAAACGGCCCGCGAATCCTATGAAAGGACGATCGAATTAGTTTCCCTCGCAGAAGACTACCTCCGCAAACACGGCGCTAGTAGTCCCCCCTCCGCCCAAGCAACAGCAACACCAGAAGACAAACCCCTGCGCCACAGCCTCGCCCAACTCCGCCACCAACTCTCCCAATCCGCCGGATTTCCCATCATTCTGGCAACCCATCGCCATCCCAAAACCCTTGCTTATGCCCGCCGCGACGACATCAGCACGATTTCCCAACAGGGGCCGCTAACCCCCGATCACGTCATTCGCACCAAGCGTATTCCGATGCTGGGACGGGATCTAGATGCGTATATTGCAGCCTATAAAGCCTATTTCCAAGCCCATGCTGCTGCCAATCTCACCATGCTAGACCCCGTACCAAGAGTGATTCTTGACCCGGATTTCGGGATGTGTACGGTGAGTCAGACGGCGAAACAGGCGCAGATTGTGGCAGATATTTACGATCGCACCATTGATGCGATCGAATCGGCAACCCTCCTCGGCGGCTACCAAGCCCTGTCACCCAAAGATATCTTCGCCGTCGAATACTGGGATTTGGAACAAGCCAAGCTACGTCAAGGTGGCAAACCGCCCGCATTTACCGGAGAAGTGGCGTTAGTCACCGGGGCTGCATCAGGAATTGGTAAAGCCTGCGTCGATTCGCTGTTAAAGCGTGGCGCGGCGGTGGTTGGGTTGGATATTAACCCGCAGATTGAAAGCTTGTATTCCCGTGCCGATTTTTGCGGGATTACCTGCAATGTTACTGATGAATCAGCGATTATGGCTGCGTTAGAAAGGGCAATTCAGAAATTTGGCGGTTTGGATATCCTCGTGCTCAACGCCGGGATTTTCCCCGCAAGTCGATCGATTTCCCAACTTGATACTGACCAATGGCGCAAAGTCATGTCGATTAATCTCGATGCGAATCTGGTGTTGATGCGAGAATGTCATCCCTTCCTCAAACTCGCACCAAAAGGCGGCCGCGTCGTCGTTATCGGGTCGAAAAATGTCCCCGCGCCGGGGCCCGGTGCGGCCGCTTATTCGGCGTCTAAAGCGGCACTAAATCAACTGGTGCGCGTGGCTGCGTTGGAATGGGGATGCGATCGAATTCGGATTAATTCTCTTCATCCAAATGCAGTTTTTGATACTGGAGTTTGGACTGATGAAGTGTTAGAATCTCGCGCCAAACATTACGGTTTAACGGTGGAAGAATACAAGACTAATAATGTGTTGAAAGTGGAAGTGACAAGTCATTCTGTGGCGGAATTGGCGGCAGAATTGTGTGGCGATTTGTTTGCCAATACCACGGCGGCACAAATCCCGGTGGATGGGGGGAACGATCGAGTGATTTGATAGACTTGCGTAGGGTGCGTCAGTATTATCAGTATTATCAGTTTCAGCGTAAAGGTTCTAGCTGACGCACCCTACTTTGAATTTTCTCCACCTAATTATCCTGCAAAAATTAGGCGGCAATTCCGGCAGCTTGATAAAGTTCGTGAGTTTGGCGATCGCACTTTTTCCCCATTCTACTAGCTGTTCAACTGCGATCGACTGTCGGAGATCGGGATAGACTATTTTGTTGCCGCTACCGAGTTCGATGATTTCCGGTTCGTTGAGTTGCGAGAGGGCGATCGCGCGATCGACTAAAATCTGCGGTTCCACAGGCCCGTAAGCCACCGCTAAAGGCAGCCCATCCCTCCACAGCCGTAGGGCAATCCTTTCTGCTTGGAACGCCAGCTAATCCAGCCACCAAGCCGATCAGACAAGCTTCAAAAATAGCGAGGCGTTTCGGCTTTAAAAAGAGTTGAGATTCGATGACTTTGGAATATTCCCTAAATTGTTTAGGGATAGTTATGTACGGCATAAATAGCGTAGATGACCTGAGAATTGTCTGCTCGGCTCGACTTTAGCGAAAAATCCTTCGACTTGGCAAAATCTAACTAATTTTTAACCGGAGGTGCACGCATATTAACGCGGATTAATTCTATATGTTTAGAGAACCCATTGGAGATATTGCGATCGCTTCGCTCATAGCAGTCGAAGAGCTCACAGCAGTCGATTTAGCATAACAAGTAGCGAACGCAACAAAGATATGAAAGAATATATCTGAGGGGAGATGCGGATATCGATCGCCAGTCTCAGCGAATAAGCGCGATCGCGCTCTCCCGATACCGATAGCAGTTCAGAAAATTTTAGTGTGAGGGCTTGTGATGACCACTCAATTCAGATTGCCAGACGACTTAAAAGATACCCTAGCCAAGGATCAGTGGTGGCTGTTCAACAGCGGGCAGACAAACATCGCCGGCAAAAAAATTCCGCGAAATCCAGGCATTGACCTGAATGTATTGCCTTTGTGGCCTTTCTACAGGGGTAATGATATCAAAGTCGGAGTCATCGATGATGGTGTCGATGGCCAGCAGCATAAAGACTTGGAAGATAATTTCGATGAGCAGAATTCGATCGACCCGGTTCCACCAGATGAAGATTCTCACGGTACGCAGGTAGCTGGGGTGATTGCGGCTCAGAGAAACACGTCGGGTACGGTGGGTATTGCTTACGAAGCAAAGATATCCGGTTACAAAAATTCAAATAAGGCCGTTATTGCAAGTTTAAACAAGCAAGTTGACTTAGATGTTTCCAACAATAGCTGGGGGGAGGACACACCCTTCACGCCACTTGAAGACGAAGTTACAGCCATCGAAACTGCTGTTAAAGGCGGCCGCGGTAAATTAGGCACCGTATTTGTCTGGTCCGGAGGAAACGAACGCACCTCCGTTAACAAGTTTGACCCAAAACTGCCAATAAAAGACCGGCGGGGACATAATGTCAACTCAAGCAATTACGAAAATAGTCGCTATGTCATTGCCGTAGCAGCGATCGACAATCAGGGAAAATTTGCCTCTTACAGCAACCCAGGTGCGCCACTTCTCGTTTCAGCCTTCGGTGACGACAGTGCAAGCATCGCCACGATCGATAATATCGGCGACGCAGGTTCTAACACAAACAAAACTGCTGGCAAGAAGAATTTTTCGGACTCCGACTACCACAACGGCTTTAACGGCACATCCTCAGCAGCGCCAATGGTGTCAGGGGTTGTCGCTTTAATCCTGCAAGCGAATCCCAAACTCGGCTACCGTGACGTTCAAGAAATTCTGGCTTATTCAGCCCGCAAAAATGATCCCAATGCCGAAAAAAATGACTTCGGTAAGGACGATTGGAAATTCAACGGCGCGAAAAACTGGAACGGCGGCGGCCTTCATGTCAATCACGACTACGGCTTCGGATTAGTCGATGCCACAGCGGCAGTGCGTTTGGCCGAAACTTGGCAATTGCGATCGGGAACTGCCAAAAATGAAGCGGCAACTGCGGCAAATGAGAAACCTCAACTTGTCAATTTGACCCTGCCAGCATCGGGGGTAGATATCCCCGACGATGACCCCGATGGGATCGATCAAACCTTCAAGATTACTCAAGGCATCAACATCGACAAGCTCGAACTAGACTTGAATATCGAGCACGGTCAATTTCAAGACTTAGTAGTTAAGCTGACATCTCCCGACACA
This sequence comes from Tychonema litorale BBK16, assembly GCF_021648855.1. Taxonomy (GTDB): domain Bacteria; phylum Cyanobacteriota; class Cyanobacteriia; order Cyanobacteriales; family Microcoleaceae; genus Microcoleus. The sequence continues at coordinate 11,267 of NZ_JAKJHX010000116.1, forward strand.
ACCGAGAGTATCATTCTCGATCGTCTTCCTTATTACAATGAAAGCAAAAAAGAAGACGGAAAGATTGACGACTTTGGTTTCAAAGGCACAACCGTCAACTACACCTTCAGCAGCGCCCGCCACTGGGGAGAAACCGGTCTTGGCGATTGGACGCTGAACATTTCAGATAATAGCGCCACCAACGACCCCAAAAATACCGGTCAACCGTTTACCGATCAAACCGATACCGATCAAACCGATACCGATCAAGACGATACCGATCAAACCGATCAAACCGATCAAGACAAAAAAACTCCCACCAGTGGGAAAAATACCGGCAAACTCAAAGGCGCAACTTTGCGGTTGTACGGCGACGATATCATTCCTGACAACACCTACATCTACACCAACGAGTTCGCTAGTTTCTTCGCAAGTTTCACCGATACTGCCGCCCGCAAAACTCTCACCGACACCAACGGTGGCAATGACATTATCAACGTTGCAGCCATCACTGACGACGTTATTGTCAACCTCGCGCCCGGTTCTACAAGTACCTTACCAGGCCGCGACGTAACAAGGCGCGAAAAACTCGCTGGCGACACCCTGACGATCGCCCCCGGCAGCATCATTGAAAATGCTTTCGCCGGCGAAGGAAATGACTCAATAGTCGGCAACGATGCAGCCAACACCCTCTCCGGCGGCCGCGGCAAGGACACCCTCGTCGCCGTTGGTGCTGGCGACACCCTGATCGGCGGTGGTGGTAGCGATTCCCTAGTCGGAAGCAGCGGAAACACTATTTTCATCCTAGATGCCAAGACAGCCGCAGGTAGCAGAATTAAAAATGTTGGTGGCACCGAGAATAATTTAATCCTCAGCAACGCCACCCTGACAAAAACCCTCGCAGTAGACCAGAACGGAACTGCTAAACAAGGCAACGATTTGCTGATCGACCTCGATGAAGACGGCAAGGTCGAATCGCGCAAAGATTTGACCATTGAAGACTTTTTCTTGCCTACTAGCGGCAAATTCCTAAACGTCGGCAACCTGCTTGGCAGTGCCTTTCTGGCCGTTCCCCCACCCGCGTCAGGGAAGAATGTAATTACTGCGCCATCGACTCCGCCATCGACATCGCCATCGACATCTCCATCGACATCTCCATCGACATCGCCATCGACATCTCCATCGACAACTCCGGCTTCGGGAATAAGATTCGGAACTCCCAACGAAGACGGAATGGAAGGTAGCGCCCAAAACGACACCATCGACGCCCTCGAAAGTGACGATGAAGTTTTCGGTGAAGCAGGAAACGACTCCCTCCTCGGCAATACCGGAAACGACAGCCTCTTTGGCGGTGCCGGAAACGACAGCCTCTTTGGCGGTGCAGGAAATGACTTCCTAGAGGATGAATTGGGCAATAACTTGCTCTCCGGCGGCGACGGTAACGACACAGTTAACGGCGGAAACGGTATCGACACCCTCACAGGCGACGAAGGCAATGACTCTTTATTTGGCGAGGAAGGCAATGACTCTATTTCTGGCGGTATTGGCAACGATATCGCAGATGGCGGTGACGGTAACGATACCTTAGCTGGCGGTGACGGCAATGATGAACTCAGCGGTGGCGCAGATAATGACAGTATCAACGGCGGCCTTGGTAACGACGAACTCTACGGAGATGACGACAACGATACCCTAGAAGGTGGTGGCGGTGTAGACAGCCTATTTGGTGGTACTGGCAATGACTTCTACGTGTTAAATGCTACTTCCGCAGGGGGCAGCATTATTTCCGATGATAGTGGCATTGATAGTCTAACTCTCAATGGCGTGACGCTGGCGATCGGGCTGGCCACCGGTACGGCAGGCGTGACGCGGGGTGGCGAGTTCAATACCAACTTGCAAATTGACCTCAACAAAGATGGGGTTTTCAAACCTGCTGACGACTTGTTGATTCTCGACTTCTTTGCGGAACCAAATCTGGAAAAAGGAGATGGTTTTATCGAAACAGTCGGCAATCTCTCAGGGGATGCTATTCTGAAGAGTTTTCCGCTGAAAGCGACACCAGGCCCAGATTTCCTTCCCGGCGGTAGTGGCAATGACAGCATTGACGGATTGGCCGGCAATGATACGATTGAGGGCAATCAAGGCAATGACTCGCTGTTCGGAAATGCTGGCAATGATGTATTGGAAGGCGACGAACTAATTACGATTAGCAAAGCAGGCGGTGACGTAATTCTCGGTACGGGAATTGGCAACGACTACCTCGACGGCGGCGATGGCAATGACACCCTCGATGGCGGCGAAGGTAACGATACTCTGTTAGGCGCTGCCGGTGATGACAGCATCAAAGCTGGTAAAGGTACTGACATTCTCAACGGCGGAGACGGCAAAGATACTCTGTTAGGAAATGAAGGGAATGACAGTTTGTTAGGCGGTGCCGGCAATGACTTTTTGTTCGGAAACGAAGACAACGATACTCTCGACGGCGGCGATGGCGATGATTTTTTAGTTGGTGGTTTGGGTAATGACAGTATTGTCGGCGGTGCCGGTATCGATACGGTGTCTTATGGTACTTTGCCTAGTCCTGTCAATCTCAATCTCGCAACGGGAACTTCGACAGCCGAAGGTACTGATACTCTCAGAGATATCGAATTCATCATCGGTACAACTCTCCCCGACACCATAGTTGGTAGCAGCGGCAATGAAAGCTTAATCGGTAACGGTGGTGCAGACATCCTAACTGGTGGTGGTGGCAACGATACCTTTATCCTCGAACCCACAAAATCCGGTGGTAGCAAAATTCAAGGCGCTGCTGGTACTGACAATCTCATTGTTACTGGTAATACCTTAGTTACGTCTCTGACTCCCGGTTCAATGGGAATTGGCCGTAGTGGTACTAGCTTAATAGTTGACCTGAATAAAGACGGTCAAATCAACCTCACTAATGATGTTGAACTGCTCAATTTCTTCGCATCTACTACTGGTAATCTTCCCGGTACTGGATTCATCGAAAATGTTGCAGGTACTCCCGGCAATACTATTCTCGCTAAGTTTGCCACACCCATTTTCATACCGATTCCCATACCAACTCCAACTCCCACACCAACTCCCACACCAACTCCCACACCTCGCGGCCCCCGAATTTTAACGCCTCCCATTGAGATTCCGAATCCAAATACTAGCGTTGGTTCGACTTTGAATGGCGGATCTCCTAATGATTTCTTGTTTGGTGGTCTGCAAGCTGATGCACTGAATGGTTTAGCTGGAGATGATACGATTTACGGCTTAGACGGTTCTGATAATATCGGTGGTGGCGACGGCAATGACTCGCTATCTGGGAATGCTGGCAATGACTTTATTGATGCTGGAAATGGCAATGATACTGTTTACGGTGGTAAAGCTTCTGACGGTATTTTAGGTGGCGGAGGTAATGATTGGTTGTACGCAAATAAAGGTTTGGATGTTGTTTTGGGAGGAGATGGTAACGATCTGATTTTTGGTGGTAAGGGTGATGATTCTCTGGGCGGTGATGCTGGCGATGACAGTATTTTCGGTCAGTTGGGTAATGATTACTTACTCGGTGGCAGTGGTAATGATGTTGTCAGTGGTGGTGAAGGAGATGATACTTTAGCTGGTATCGATCCGATCGCACTTACTCCCGGATTAGGAGAGTTTGATACTTTGACTGGCGGGGAAGGGAAAGACCGTTTCTTGTTGGGAGATAGTGATAAAATCTACTATGCCGGTGATGGTAGTGCTGTGATTAGTGACTTTAATTCGGTGGATGATGCGATCGTCCTTTCGGGAGTTAAGGCTAATTATTCGCTGTCGGTATCGGGGAATGTGACTAGCATTTTCTTGAAAAAATCTGGTCAGTCTGATGATCTAATTGCGACTGTGCAAGGGGTGACGGATCTAAATCTCGATCGCCCTTATTTCACTTTCATTTAGCAGCGGATTTTTTTAACCGCAGATCAACGCAGATGAATTTTACAAATTTGCGTTGATCTGCGGTTGTTCACCCGATCGCATCTACCAATGTTTTCAAATCTGGTACTTCCAAATCAGGCTTAGCGCTAGCTGGCATCGTCGCCCCAAATCCTGTTTTATCATGTCGCCGATTTACCCAAACTGTGGAGATTCCCATAGCTTTTGCTGGTGCAATGTCGTGATACATACTTTGAGCAACATGGAGGAGTTTTTCTGGTGGTATTCCCATTGTTTCTAGGGCGATTTCAAAGTTGCGAGGTGACGGTTTGTACGATCGCACTTTTTCCGCAGTAATCAACCAGTCTAATTCAACTTTTAAGTGTTTCGCCGTACCTACAAACAAGTCATCGTCTATGTTGGAAATTACGGCTAGTTTGTATTTCTGCTTGAGTGCTGTCAATGCTGCAACTGTATCGGGAAATGGTTGCCAATTTTTGATAGAATCAACCAAGCAATTTATTTCTGTTGCTGATTCTGTTTGTGTTGGTGCAAAATTAAATCTTTGACCGAAATTTTGAACTATTTGTTGCAAAATTTCCCGGTATTTGATATAATCCTTGTCTGGCTTTTCGAGTTCAGATTCAAATTCAGCAAACAGCTCTAAAGTTCCGTTATCACTGAAATCAATTTCCCGATTTGACAGCAATTGCTTCAAGGCTAGCAAGATGCCACTTTCCCAATCTATCAAAGTGCCGTAGCAGTCAAAACTGATAACTTCAAATTGATTCAAATCTAGCATGGTTCGTTCCTGGTTTAGGGTTGATATTCAGCAAAGATTTCAATTTTTCCGACAATGTTTTGATTGAATTGAGCTAATTCTTCGGCTGGAATCCAATATTCTTGGTGTATTGAACTGCCAACTGTTTGTACGGGATATTTTTTTAAGAATTCTGCCGCAACTCGAAAGCGGGTTAGATAGCCGAAATATCCCGATGCTGCATCTTTTGTATTCCAATCTCGCGCGATTTGTATGGCATAGGCTTTGTGAAGTACGGGATAAAAAATAGGCTGAAATGATAGACGCGGCGGGAATTCCAGAAAATCACTTTCTTTAATCAGTTCCATTTCTTTTTTCCCGACTGCACGGTACAGCATTATTGTCTCTTTATCTGATATATTTATATTTTTAAACCAAGCTTTCCAACCCTCCCAATTGTGTACTATTTTAGCTAATTCACCGTAACCGATCGCACGGGGATGCGAACCGTCGTTATCTGTAAGTTCTTTTTGCCAAATGTCTGATTTTTGTAGCGGGGTGCAAACATCAAGATAAGGCACTTCTAATTCGTTGCAAATTTTGGCAAACTGTGCTGATAAGTTGGCAATCTGACTGGTGCGATCGGTATCGATGACTGGTGCTGGGCCTACCATTAAAACTGGAAACATTTTTTTTGCAGACTTGAGAATTGATCGGACATTTTCAAGTGATTTGTCAATTTCGATGCGAGTCTTTTCGCGATCGACTGTAGTATCATTTACGCCAAAAGAAAATACAATTCTGCCGTCGCAATAGTGAGGTAGGCGGCAAGAAACTTCTCTGAACCAGCGACTTTCTATATCGGTACTGGTTTCTCCTCTGATTCCTAAATTGTAGTAGGTAATATCGTGTCCTTGTCCGCTAGTTGCCGCGCAAATTCTGCCTGTCCAACCGAGACATTTTGGATCGCAAGTACCGTTTACCAAAGAATCGCCGATAAAACAAATTCGCATATTATGTGAGGGAATTGGGAATTGGTGACTGTTGACTGTTGACTACCGACTACCGACTACCGACTACCGACTACTAACAAATGACTAATGACTAATGACTAATGACTAATGACTAATGACTAATGACTAA
>NZ_JAKJHX010000117.1 GCF_021648855.1 Tychonema litorale BBK16
AGACCCGATGAAGCGTCAAGAATCACCGCACATAAGAGGTCGGTGAGTATTTCAAGCAGGAATTGCTAGACGAAGTTGCCACCAACTCTCGCCAAAATCCCCGCCAACGACAAAACTATAATTTCCACAATTTATCGGAAAAAGTTCAGCGGTTTATCAATGTTTTACAACCCGGCACCTATGTCCGCCCTCACCGACACCTGCGCCCTGATGGAGTTAACGGTTTTGAGTTTTTTGTAGTGATTCAGGGCGAGTTGGGCATGATTATTTTAGATGAACATGGTCAAATTCTACAATCTCTCCGACTCAGTGCTGCCGGGCCCAATCGCGCTGTGGAACTTCCAGAAGGTACTATCCACACCATCGTAGCTTTGGCTGCGGATACCGCGATTCTGGAATTCAAGGAAGGGCCTTATGACTTGGCGGCTGACAAAGATTTTTTGACGAATTTTCCCGCCGAGGGAACCGTCGCAGCCCATGAATTGGTGGCGATTTGGGAAAAAAAGTTTAAAGATTGAACAAGTTGCTAGTAATTTTTATGGTTTTCGGGACTATTGGATATAAATCTAATGGCTGTGGGCATCCGATTGTGTAAATCCGGGGCGATGCGAATCATTTTTCGCAGGATTTCATCCGTCACCCAAAAAATCAAGGGAAAGGAAAGTTTTTTGCTGAATTCGCTGCACAATAGGTTGGTAGAAACCAATAGCCGATCGATCGCCACAACTGACTCTATACCCATGATCATTAAAGCGGGAGGCTGTTCGCCATCAAGTTCGGTGATGATTGTTGCGTACAGAGTTGTCGCAGATTTTGGTAAAAGCAGTTGTCGGGGTTTTATAGCTGAATTTGCTTGTAGGCGATCGACTATCTGTTGCCGCAATGTCAGGGAGTTACAGCTAATTAAAACAAACGAGAAATAACCTTGAGCAAGAGACAGGACTCGTGTTAACGTCGAGAACGATCGTTCGTTATATTTATCTTCCTCGTATTTCTCTGTATTTTCTGAGTTTGGCGACACCAACATAACTGAGAGATTTTTCATTGATTTTACAGTCATTTTGACAGAGATGACACTCCCCGGTCGTTGATACACGGGGTTTGAGGGCTATTTCCTACCAATAAAATAGATATTGTTTCTAAAGAAAATCTGAAGATTAAAATTTTTTTATTAAAAATATTGTATTTTCTCTGGCAATTCTCAGTCAGGGGCAAAGTAAACCCAAAAACTGCCCCAGCACCTGGACTACTAATTACCCCTATTTCCCCGCCGTGAGCCTCAATAATTTGCCGACAAAGATGTTGACAGTTGACTGTTGACTGTTGGCAACTAACAAACTAATGACTAATCACCAATGACTAATGACTTCTTAAAATCCAAAACCTCGCTTACCATCGGGCTTGACTGTCATCCAATTCGTCTTCGCCATTGCCAATTGTTCTTCTGTTATCGTAGCATTAGTAAGATTCGCCCCCGACAAATTTGCGCCCCGCAAATTCGCCTTACTCAAATAAGCCCCAGTCAAATCTGCACCTCTGAAATCAGCACCTTCAAAATTAGCCGTACTACAATAAGCTTCAGTCAAATTAGCATCCCGTAAATTCGCCCCGATCAATCTCGCGTGACCCAAATTAGCCCCCGACAAATCTGCTGCTTGCAAATTTGCCTTCACCAACTTCGCCTGATAAAAATTCCCCCCCGCCAACTGTGCTTTTTGCAATTGTAGACCAGACAATTCGCAGTCAGCAAAATCGCGTTTACCTTTAAAATAAGCCGATCGCACACTATTCCCATCCCACTTAGGAGTAAACTTCGGCAGTTTTGACCCTGCTGAATTACTATTGGTATTTGCAACCAGTCCGAAAGTTCTGCCCGACTCAGCTAGAGTCCGGGAAACTCTGGGTCCCGTCCCCGTCATACCGCCTACCACGAAGGAACTTCGACTGGTGCGGCTTGGCTTGGGCCCTTGATTGATTTTGCTCCTCGGCGAAGGCCATGAAGAACCCTGGTCATTAAATATGGTCGGCTCTTCAACAGTGGTATTACCGCCATTGAATTGAGTTGCCAAGCCCTCAACTAGATTTGGGTCTTCAAATTGACCTTTCAGGGCTCTGACAACATCCGTTGCTGACTGGAAGCGGTGGCCAACCATCGGCTTGAGCATTTTTTCGAGAATCCGCGCAAAATTTGGACTTAGCTGAACGTGATGCTGCCAAACAATTTCACCAGTTATGCCATCAAAATCTAAATCTTTGGGCGATTTTGCCGTCAGCAAGTACAGACAAGTCATACCCAAAGCATAGATATCGCTAGCATAAATCGGGCGCATTGCCATTTGTTCTGGTGGCGCAAAACTAAATGTACCTACTGAAAATTTTGTGTTGGCGCTTTGGTCGGCGGGGTCTAATAATATTGTTTGGCTGACTTGATCTTTCACAGCTCCAAAGTCAATTAAAACTAAGTGATTGTCTTGAACTCTACGAATAATATTTGCGGGTTTAATGTCCCGGTGAATGACACCTTGGCTGTGGATGTACTGTACTACCGGTAAAATTTCTAATAAAAAGTTTTTTACATCAGATTCATTTAAACGACCCGATTGCTTAACTTCTTGTTTCAAAGTCGAGCCTTTAACATACTCTTGAACTAGGTAGAATTGCTGTTCGATTTCAAAGTAATCTAGCAGCCTGGGTACTTGGGGGTGGTCTCCAAGTTGGCCTAGGGTTTTCGCCTCTCGCTTAAATAATTCCCGCGCCATTTCTAGAACTCGTGGCGACGAACTACTGGGTCGCAGTTGCTTGACTACGCAACTTGGCTGACCCGGCAAAGAGATATCTTTTGCCAAAAATGTTGCTCCAAAACCTCCTTGTCCTAATGGTTGAATTACTTGATAACGGGCGCGCAACAGTAATCGTGCCCCGCAAGCTTGACATTGGACGATCGAGTCAGGTGGATTTTGAGGATGTGGACAGCCGGGATTTACGCAGTAGCTCATGTTGATTGAGTGTGCCTATGTTTTTCTAATCTAGTCAGCATCGCTGGACTCTCGATCACCCTTGAAGATAGTTTAAAAATTTGCTAAATTTATCCTTTTTCGTGTGAAATTTTTCTAAACTTAGGTGTTCTTTGCGCTGTTAGATGTCTCTAGCATACCTCATTCTCTAAGTGAGAATGTTACTCATCCAAAAAGACCCGTCTGTTTTTGGCACAAAGTATTATTTTTAATTATACATGACCGAATTGTCTTGACAGATACTAGCGAATATGGTATGTAAATCCCCAAAATTGATTCAGGGGCGAGACAGTTATCAAACGGCATTCGCCAGAAGGTAGAATGCAGGAGGCATTGGTCAGAAAGTATGCGTCAGAATTTTCGATCGCACCTAATGACTAATGACCAATAACTAATGACTAATAACTAAACTATGCGTATTTCTCTAAACTGGCTGCGGGAATTGGTGGATGTGACTCAAACCCCGGAAGAATTAGCCGAAACTCTGACAATGGCCGGATTTGAAGTTGAAGAGATTGAAGACCGCCGTCCCTGGGCTGATGGCGTGCTTTTGGGTAAGATAGTTGCGATCGAACAACATCCGAATGCAGACAAGTTGCGAGTTTGTCAAGTCGATGTCGGCAAACCAGAAGCTTTAAATATTGTTTGCGGCGCACCAAACGCTAGGGCCGACATTTACGTGCCTGTCGCTGTTGTCGGAACTTTTTTATCAACTATTGATTTAAAAATTAAACCGGCGAAATTACGGGGCGTTCCTTCTGAAGGGATGATTTGTTCCTTAGCAGAATTGGGACTTTCTAAAGAATCCGCAGGGATTCACATTTTTGAGTTAGAGAATCCCGAATTGGGCAGCGATGTTCGCCCGCTTTTAGGTTTAGATGATGTCATCTTAGACTTGACAGCAACGGCAAATCGTGCTGATGCTTTGAGTATGGTTGGTGTGGCGCGGGAAGTGGCGGCGCTGACTGGCGCGAGTTTGAGAATTCCCGAAGCAGCGGATGTTTCTATTCATGGGGAAAACAGTCCTAATTTAACATTAGAAATATCCGAGTCTGAAGGATGCCCGATTTACACGGGGACAGCAATTTCAGGAGTGAAAATTGCGCCGTCTCCGGCTTGGTTACAACAGCGGTTGCAGGCGGCGGGAGTGCGGCCGATTAATAATGTGGTTGACGTGACTAATTACATTTTATTGGAATGGGGTCAGCCCTTGCACGCTTTCGATCGCGATCGCTTACAATCTTTCACTAGCACTACCGATATCAACATCGGTGTCCGGTTTGCCGCGCCCGGTGAGTCCTTCAAAACCTTGGACGGACAAAACCGCAATTTACAAGCACAAAATCTGTTAATTACTGCTAGCGACAAACCCGTCGCCTTAGCTGGAGTAATGGGTGGCGAATCAACAGAAGTACACGACGGAACCGAAAATCTAGTTTTAGAAGCAGCAATTTTTGACCAGGCAACGATTCGCCGTTCTGCCCGCGCTCAAGGCCTGCGAAGCGAGTCTTCGATCCGCTACGAACGGGGAGTGAATCAGGCGGCCTTGACGACGGCTTGCAACCGCGCTGTAGCCCTAATTTTGGAGTTGGCTGGAGGCGCTGCGACGGTGCAGAAAACGGCGAGTTCTGGTGGGGATGATTTGAGTTTTGTGCGATCGCTCGAATTGCGTTTAGACCGAGTAAATCTGGTTTTGGGCAAATTGAAAAGAAGCGAAACCGGCGGTTCGGAATATCTGGAACCCGCAGAGGTGAAAAACATACTCATAGCCTTGGGCTGCGAAGTTGTTCCTGCTGAGAAAGAACGGGTTTTTGCAATAACTATTCCGCCTTACCGCTACCGAGATTTAGAACGAGAAATCGACTTAATTGAAGAAGTGGCACGACTTCACGGCTACGACAATTTCTGCGAGACATTACCCAGCAAAACAGAACCCGGTTATCTGTCACCAGAGTATGCCGCAATTCGGAATGTGCGATCGGCATTTCGGGCCGCCGGTTTAACGGAATTGATGCACTATTCCTTGGTGAAAACTGAGGGAGACAATCAGGTTGTGCTGGCGAATCCGCTGTTTGTCGAGTATTCGGCTTTGCGGACTGAAATGCTGTCGGGTTTGATCGATGCTTTTGGCTACAATTTGGAGCAGGGAAACGGCGCGCTCAACGGTTTTGAGGTCGGCCGCATTTTCTGGAAAGAAGGGGATGCCATGAAGGAAGCAGACGCAGTTGCGGGGATTATTGGCGGCGACCCGACTGTGTGGAAATGGCAGCAATCTGGGCGCGATCGACCTTTGACTTGGTTTGAAGCTAAAGGTATTTTAGAAAGCGCATTTCAACAGTTAGGTTTAGCAGTAGAATATACCACTGATTCATCTAATGCGCGCTTACATCCCGGCCGCACCGCCGCGTTATCATTAAACGGGAAACATTTGGGAATCTTTGGACAATTGCACCCGCAATTGCAGCAAGAAAAGGATTTACCTGAGCAGATTTACGTGTTTCAATTAGACTTGGGATTGCTGGTAGCTAGTTTGGATGAATCCCAGAATTCGACTCGCAAATTTGCAGCTTATTCCAGTTTCCCTGCTTCCGACAGAGACATTGCATTTTTCGCACCGATTGAAGTGGCGGTTACTGAGATGGCTGGTGCGATGAAAAAGGCTGGCGGTAGCTTGCTAGATTCCGTGGAATTGTTCGACGAATACCGTGGTGACAACGTGCCGGCGGGACAACGTAGTTTAGCATTTCGGTTAGTTTATCGATCGGGCGATCGGACATTAAGCGAAACCGATGTCGAACCAGCCCAACAAAAAGTCCGCGATGTTTTAGTCGAGAAGTTCGGCGTTAGTTTGAGAAGCTAATTGTAGCAAGCCTCCGCAGACTATTTAACTGGTTAACTGGTTCCCCGGCTCTGCCTGGGAACCCATATCTAGAGGCTCTGCCTCGGTGGTGTAGGTTTAATATAAAGCAGAACCAGTTAACTTCTTTAACCCACGGAGGTGGGTTTTGTTTATGTAGACGTGGTTTCCAACCGCCGGGAGATTCAAGTCGTAATTAAAGGCCGCAACATATCTCGCACAGCAAAAGAAACATCAGGAAATTGCAAAGGAGAAATAGTCGCATCATCCCCAAGAACTGCTATACTTTGATAACCATCCTGACTAGGCTCTCGAAATACGTGAAGTTGGCGATCGCAAACATCCAAAACCCAATAATCCACTATTCCTGACAGAGCATAAGTGTTCGCTTTTATCCCTAAATCTTTTCCCAGTGTTCTATCAGCAACTTCGATAATTAGATAAACTTCAGAAGGAGTTGGATGATGATCTTCATAGTAAAGTGGATCTGGTACAACCAGAGCAATATCAGGTTCCGGTTCCGAGTTATCATTTAAGCGAATAGGATCTTGTAGTCGCACCAAAACTCGATTTCCCAAACAGTTATTCACTAACTTCTCTGTGCGTGTCACCGACGCACTGTGTGCTGTTCCTTTTGCAGCCATTTTAACTATCTGTCCTCCCAGTAACTCTACTCGTTCATCTTCATCAAGAATCCCAATTTCTGCCATTAGGTGATATTCTTGAACCGTCAACAGGCGAATGTCTAATAAAGTCATAGTTTTCTCCTCTATGAATTTAACAATATTATAACCCACGGAGGTGGGTTTTGTTTGTGTAGACGCGGTTTCTAACCGCCGGACTTTAGTATAATATATTAAATGATAACAACATGAAACCTGATGGAAGAATTAATGGAATTAAAGGAGTTGCTACACCGAGGTAAAGTTGCAGAGGCTCTAGTGTTAGTGGCAGAATTAGAAGAAATGAGTAAGTCCGATAAGCTTAACAAAATTTTCAGTTATGGCATTATTCTGCTACTGCATCTGATTAAAAAAGTTGCTGAAAACCGTACTACTAAGTCTTGGGAAACTTCGATTTTTAATGCGGTTAAGCAAATTCAACGCACCAACAAACGACATAAAGCGAAAGGCACTTATCTCACCGAAGAGGAATTAGTCGAGACTTTGGAGGATGCCTATGAATCTGGGTTGAAGTCGGCGGCTTTAGAAGCTTTTGAAGGAATTTATGATGTCGAAGAAATTGCCGAGATGGTGAACCGAGATGATATTATGAAAATGGCGATCGGGTTGATTTTAGATAAACAGCCGGAAATTTAGATTGTTCAATAGGTTGACAAATATGACTAAATATGTGATGTGGGGAAGTTACTGCGAAGATGTCCTCGAAAAACGTGCTCCGTTTCGAGACGCTCATTTAGCCGGATTGGCTAAGCAGAAGGAATCGGGAGTATTAAGTGCGATCGGGCCTACCAAAGATTTAACCAAAGTTTTTGCAATTTACGAAGCAGAAGATGAGGCGGCTGTGAGACAATTGGTGGAAGCCGATCCTTATTGGGTAAATGGGGTTTGGACTGAATACGAAGTGAAAGAGTGGATTCAAGCTTTTTAAAGGGGATAACAGGGTGAACGTCTTAAGATTGGATGACAGCGATTTAGTTCCAGTAGATTATGGTGATTTGCTGGACAAGATTTTAGAAGTTTTGCAGGGGCGCAATCCGTTTAATATATCAGATGACCTTCGTCGTCTGATTGTCGATATTGATGCCATTGCTGCTGATGTTGCCAAAATAGAAGTGCGGAAACCATTAGGCTCCTTTGAACGCTTTGCAGATGCTGCTACCGTGAATTTTCCGCAGGAAGTTGAGGAGCATTTTGGCGACAGAATCAAGCAGATCAAAAAGTGTTTGCAACAACACTTAGAATCTAAATTGCCACAAAATGCTTCTATAGAAAAGTTTGTCACTAGCTTAATTACTCCTTTAAATTCACCATCTTTTCGGGGAAATGGTCAAGAGTTAGGTTTTAAATACGATTTTGGCAAACGCCACACTTCTTTAGAAAAAGAAAAGCTAACTTTGCAACCCCTCGATTCTAGCCACGCCACTTTAAAGCTGCATAAATTGACGATAGCTGTGCGAAATACTGATGTTTTTGAACAACAGCTAAAAGAGGGTGTGGAAAATTACATTAAGGAAAATGCTGAAAATAGGGATGATGAACAAGAACTTAGCCATCGTCTTGATGAGATGGTTAAAAATCAAGACTCAGATTTTCATAAATTGATCAGGCTGGTAGACAAAGAAACCCTCGGAAAACTGAATAAAGAAGCGAAAATTACTTATTTGGAGTATCTGCTAGAACACATCCGTGCTAGCAGCACAGATACCACAGGCATCATCTATTTAGAAGACTTGATTCGCCGCCTCAGATTGCTAGAAGCATACATCAATGATAGCAATAAAGCCGATGGCGAATACGAAGTAAATTATGCAGAATTTCGATTTAATTACAGGGAGATTTTTGCTAGAGCGGAAGCTTTAGATGCACTGCCAATCATTCCCATTGTAGCAGGTTATTTGGGAGAAAGCACCGATACTCCTCAAAGCGAACGTAAATTTATCTTTGGCCTTAAAATCAAATTTAACAACCCAGTTCAAGCGCGCGGTGGAAAGGAAGCATTTGAATATTATCTGAATCTACTAAATCCAGATAGTGAAGAACACCAAGCAGCAATTGGGGAAGATTCCATAGATTCAGTTACTGAAACCTTCGCCCGCAAGGTGTTAAGAATAGCATTGCTGTACTATTTTGTGTTTGCTTCTCGCCACGATCCGCTAGCACAAAACTACGACGCGGAAGCTGAACTAAATCATCACCCGATCGCAATTTTTGAACAAAGAGTATTACCAATTCTACAAGGTTCTGACGATGAAGCAAAAAGAGAGCTGTTTCGCAACTTTATCGAAGGGTTTAAGAAGTTTAATATTAAGCACAAAATTAGCCATCTCAAGAAAATGCTGAAAGGCTTTCTGGAAAGGCAGACAATTTTGCCAAGTCGAACAGAAACGCGACACGTCACCCTCAAAATGGGTCTGTTACAAGACATTGACAATATTTTGACGACTGGTAAATTTTTCAATGACATTATGGAGCGAAACTATAAGCAGACACTGCATTATATTGCGATCGAACCACCTACTGTCAGCGCCACGGCTATCTGTCAGCTACCAGTTAATATTACCATAGAAGATGTGCGGTATTTTCCGACTGATGAACGGCAAACTTTCAGCATGGAATATAATATCGAAGGTGTCGATGTTTTGCCTGTACTTTCTGCACCTAAAGCCCAGCGTTCTAGAGACATCTATAACAAGCATTTTCAGACCAAATTAGTCTTGTTTCCCTATGACGACAGGCGACTAGATAGTGGCGAAAAAGGTTTACAACCTGCGGCAGCTTTCGTCTATAAGTTTACCATGTTGCTTCTGTCTGATATCTGCCTCAGAATACTACTAGAAAATACGGCAGAAAACTTGTTTATTCCGATGGCGAGACTCCACGAAGGCGACCACAATCACCCTTCCCCGTCAGAAGAATTTATGGCTAACGTTTCCAAAACATTATCTCACATTTTGAGTGAAAAACACCGTTCAACTTCTCAAGGATTTCGGATTAGAGAAAAAGTTGATAGTTTCCGTGTCCGTAACGGTTTGAGTTCCATGTATTCTATACTTCCTAAAAAGTTTTGCTTCAACAACGTGCAGCTATCTCCAGAGTTGAATAAGTTGGCAATTATTGTCGTCTCCAGTCGGGATAGCGATGCAAAAAGAGGTAATCAAAACCGCTTCCAAAGACAAGCCAGCTTAATCGGAGAAGTTGTCGGAATTAACCAGCTAGACGATAGCACAATTCAAGTCGAAATGCTGAAAACCTTTTCCGAGAATTACAGTGTCAGTCGCCTTTATACCGAACCTGTAATTCTTGAAGACATCATGAGTCAGCTTTATCAGCAAGGATATCGGAATTTTGCATATATTTCCCAAGCACCTTACATGAGTACGCTGCACATTACCAAGACTGAGGAAGATGAGGAATTGTCTTTCATGTCAAAAAAGTTACTCCGAACTTTGAAAGGAGAGCGGCGAGATATCAAAATTTATCCGATGTTTTTTGATAAATATTTTGTTCGTAGTTTCCTAGGCGACAAAGGCAAATCTTTTTACATTCAAGACGCAATGGAGCTGGAAAGCTTGTCTGCAAAAGGTAATCAGCAAGCTGTGATGTTTTTTAACTTGTTTAATGGGATTAAAGTCAAGCAGACGGGAGAAAAAAACTTTTATAACGGTGTGATTTCCTACTCGACATTATTACATATATATGATGGGATTCTGGACGATCAAGACCTGCATCAAGATTTGATCTATGATGGTGAAATCAAAGATACTTTGCTGCATTATCTCACACTCTTTCACTTTTCTAGGTATGAAGCTCGCCAAAATATTAGTTTGAAACTAGATCCCTACGAGCGGATTATCGGCGATGATTCTGTGGGTGCTTTATCTGTGTTTCGTCATGCGGGCGGGAATGCAGAATTTAACTCGCTGGCTTTTTTGAATAAGGTAAGAGAAGTCTTGAATGTCGGTGGTGGAGGTACGCAATCATGATAAGTGAAGATTTTGGACGACTGTTTGAGGTTGGATTCAATATCGGGATTCTGGCATATATTCAAAAGGAAAAGCTACCTCATAATTTTGGTGATTCTTACCGTCTGGATTTGCAGCAACTCAAATTGCCAAAGATGATGGCGGAAATGATTAGAGAAGCTAAGTTGCTGGCTAGTTTAGATGCTGAAATCGCTGACAAATGGAGTTTGTTTTTTGTCCAAAAAGGCTTTCTTGGTGGCTTGAACTTTTTCCGGGAGTACGTCAAATCTACTGGCTGGAATTTGGGGCGGTTGGAGATTGTCTATTGTCAGTGCAATTTTAGTAATGAAAACAGTATCAGAACCTACAACAAGGATCAGAAAAAAGTATTTAAACAGCTATTATCTCAGTTGACAACTGCCAGAATTAGTTTATCTGATGATGAAATTAACTCGTACATTCGGCGCTACCAGAAAAAGGGTGAGTTTTTGCAGGCTGATACGCTGATGCTATTACAGAATGGGAATGATTTTAGAATTCTCTGCGTTGATTTGTCTGTGTTTTCTCCGGTGTTAGCTCCAAAAACGGAGGATATCAATGAAATTGAGGTGATACGGAAATATTTGCTTAGAGAAATTAGCTATTTGCGATCCAAAAGTGTCTTTTCTAATCTGCGGATGGATACCAGCACTTTGGGCGTGGATTTCTCGGAGGATTTAAAAGGCTATTTCACAGCTTTTAAGTATAAGGATAAGGAAAGCGTTAAGTTGATTCAGGCTGGTAGCTATGCTCACAGTTTCTATGGATTTCTGCAACAAACTGGTATCCTTGGACAAGATGCTGAGGTTTTGTTTAATGTGGTGGGTTATGGCGATCGCAATATTAGCACAATTTCCCTACGCCAGGACAAAATCAAGTTATTAGCAACTTGTGCCCAGATTTATAAAAATGAACCTACCAACAAAGAAATTAGTGAATCTCGCAGCGAAGTTTTAGGTGTAATCGAACTCAACGCGGCTCGCAGTTTCCAAGAAGGGCGAAAGTTTGTCGATTCTCTGTTAGCAATTGAGAAAAATGTCACTGAACCTGTATGTCATACTGAACGGATAGACAATTTTGTTAATTCCATTGATATTATATCAGATAAACTGGCAGATGAATTGCAGATCGATCGCGGCTTGCATTTGAGAAATGCTCACGCCCAATTGATTGTGAAAGCGCTTCAATCTGATGAAACTTATATCTTTTTGACTGGGAATCCGGGAATTGGGAAAACAACTGCGATCGCAAATTTCCTGAAAACACACATCGACGACGGTTTCCTATTCCTGTACGTCAGTCCCCGCAAGCAAGTAAACTTAGATATCGTCGAGAAATTCAAGGATGAAAATACTGGTTTGCTGTGCGATAATCGTCTATTCTGTATTAACACAAACTCAGATATCATCGCCAGCTATTCGGGAAAGCGTACAGTCAAGTATAACTCGAATAGTCATGATGAAAACTTTACACAAAAAACAGTTAATTTTCTCAAAGACAATCCAGAAAATCAGGTAAAAGAATACCACCAGCGACAAATTGCCAGAAAAAATGAAACCGTAATTGAACCAGCTAGCCTCAAAACTATGGGAGTGCTAAATAGTATTTGTAATGGGATTTATAGCCTGATTAACTGTAAAACTTCTAATAATATTGTAGCTACGGTTTCCATCCAATCTTTGAGAATGAAAGAAAATCGACAAAGTACCCTTGATTATTTAGAACAGATATTTCAAGATACTTACAACAAACGAGATAAACGAGTCATCTCGACTAAGATGCAAGAAATATCCAGCCGCATCAAACATATCTTCATTATGATAGATGAAATTACTGGAGATGATGGCGGCGTTGAGTTTTTAGCCGGAATTGCCAAGATGGTTAAAAATCATGAATTGCACAAGCCACAACACGGTTTTAATACTAAAATTATTGTGGCAGATGCTTCGATTGTTGACGCAGATGTGATCGAACAACACCTGGAAAATACATCACCGGAACCGGATAAAATCTATTTCAAAAAATTACCTAAAAATTCGGATGTCATTGAACCTTTACAAGTCACTCCTTTTGACTTCAAACGGCTACCTGCAACAGTAATCAATGCTAACTCCTACCCAGCCCGTAGTTTAGAGATAACTTATAAGGTATTTGTGGAAGCTGTTAAATACAATGAAGATGCGTCTTTAAAAGAAGATAATAATTTAGTAAAACGAGTACAGTCTGAAATAATTCAGGATATCAATCAGCGATTAGCCAAAGCTGATGTCGAACAAATTATCGTCTATATTCAAAATAAGCGAAGATTGGCAGAATTGATTGATAAAATTCAAAAAGAACGAGAATTTAAGCAGTTTGAAGATTATCTAGAAATTCATGCGAATATCTCGGAAGAGGAGAAAGCAAAAATACAAGAGTGCAAAGATACAGCTAAGGTAATCTTTATGACTGCATCGGGAAGTCGCGGACTTTCTTTCCCGAAAACTAAGCACATTTTAGTTGATATTGCTCACTTCCAGATTGAAAAAAATCTGATGGAAGTGATACAGGTGATTTATCGGGGGCGCGGCGAAGATAAACATGGTAAAACCCTTGACGGTGAAGACAAGGAATTGGTTTTTTATGTGTCTGATACAGCAGTTTATTACGCTGATGATGCGGAACTTTCCTTACAAGAAAGTAAATTGAGTTTGTTGAATTTACTGCTAATTCTGAAGACGGCGGTGATGACGCGAATTGTCGGATACGGAAATTTAGGTAGGGAAAAGTTTTTGATGATTCCGATTGGTGGTAAGTCGGTTTCTGCGGTGGGGGATACTTTTAGTAACAAGATGGCTTCTCTAATTAAAACGCTAAAGAGCGAAAGCATCCGAGGAAATAGGTTGCTCAAGGAGGTATATACGAGTCTAGAAGAGCTTTTGGGGCGTGGGGAGTTTGTTTTGACAAATTATGATAACTCTCGTCAGAAGGGCGATTCCTATCTGGAAATGCGAGATGACTTTAATAAGAAGTTTTTGGATAAGTGCAATCCGCTGGATGGTTTGCTGAGTTATGATAATTTAGAGATTGGTCATGTTTGTGGTAGTTTGTTGGTAGTGCCTCTAGCGAATCAAAGTTTGCTGGAAAAATACCAGATGCGGCTGCGCGAACAAATTCAGAAGTGTATAAATAATGACTTGCTGAAAAAAATGTATCGGATTAGAGATAGCGCGTCGTACCCAGAGAATGTACGATCGGCTATAAGAGGAGGTGCGATCGAGCTTTTGCAATTTCTCAACAGCGATGTCGAAAAAACTCAGTATTTTGAACAACTCAGCCAACAGTTCGATCGCTATTATGCCATACCGCTGTTTGCCTTCGTCAGCAGCCAGGAAATGCAGGAGTATTTTGCTGACAGCGGGCTGGAAGAACCGGAAGACAGGCAGTTTCGGGATATTTTGTCGGCTTATATGAGAGCAATGTATCCTGTAGATAGTGTAATGCCGATCGGGCACAAGTATCAAGACTTCCCATTTATTGTATTTAGAAGCTACAGTTTAGAACAAAGTCGAGCTAAAATGTTCACAGATAAGTATCTGATGAGCTCCAACGAGTTGAACGTCCTCAACTTAATTTTATCAAAAAATATCAATTAACCCATCTGCGTTCATCTCCGTTCATCCGCCATTATCTGCGGTTAAAAATCCTCTTCGGCGAACTACCGTATAATAACTAAAAGCAAAAACTCACTCAAACAAACATGACAGTCAAAGTAGGAGACATCGCACCAGATTTCACCTTAACCTCTCAAACTGGCTCATCCGTCAGCCTCAAAGATTTTCGGGGTCAAAAAAATGTTATCGTCTACTTCTATCCCAAAGACGACACACCCGGATGCACAGCCGAAGCTTGCGCTTTTCGTGATAGTTATGAAGTTTTCAAAGACGCAGGCGCAGAAGTCATTGGAATTAGCGATGATTCCCAACAGTCTCATCAGAAATTCGCCACCAAATATCAGTTACCTTTCACTCTTTTGAGCGATACTGGTAACAAAGTACGCCAATCATATGGCGTTCCACCTACACTGTGGATTATGCCCGGTAGAGTAACTTATGTGATTGACAAACAAGGTGTTGTCAAACATATTTTTGACTCGATGTTGGATTTCAAGGCACACGTTTCGGAGGCGCTGAAGACTTTGGAAAGTATTAAAAGTTAGTAATAAACAATGGGGTTCGGCGATTGCAACCACTCATAGAGTAGGGGCAATTCATCAGAGTAGGGGCAATTCATCAGAGTAGGGGCAATTCATGAATTGCCCCTACTCCGATAGCAATTATCTAACCTTTCGCAGCAAACGATTTTTCATTCGCAGCATTGTGGGCAGTTTTGCCATTCTTACTATTACCGTGACCATTGGCATTACGAGGCTGGATTACTCCATAGCCGCTTTGACTCTTGCGTTCGTAAAGCACATTGATTTCGCCTGTTTCCGCATTTTGAAACATATAGAAATCGTGGTCAATAATCTGCAATTGTTCTAAAGCTTCTTGCACAGTCATCGGAGGCATGGCAAAATACTTTGTCCGCACTACTTCCGGTGGAAGTTCGGGAGTTCGATCGCCAATTAAATCATCTACGACAGGAAGTTCATCCACCACCGCAACCATTTTAGCACTGCTATTGGTTTTGTTATCGTGGCGTTTTTCCTTGAATTTTCGCAATTGACGAGCAATCTTGTCGGCAACTAAATCTATACTGGCATAGAGGCTTTCCGTGCTTTCTTCAGCTCGGATTACACTACCATTCGCATAGATTGTCACTTCAGCAGTTTGCTTAGGATTGATCCTGGGGTTACGAGCTACCGACAGATGTATATCGACTTCAGTAGTCAAAGCTTGAAAATGGCTAACTGCCTTTTCCACTTTTTGACTGACGTACTCGCGAATTGCATCCGTGATTTCTATATTTTTACCCTGGATAACAAGCTTCATAGAGCTCCCTCCCTTCTGTAACGTGGGTCTAGTTAATACAATAGCACCTTGTATTCTAGAAAACACTTATTTTCAAAATCTTTTTTAAGTGTTGACAATTCTTAATTTTAACTGCGTCAATATTCAGTAAAAACACTCTTGATTTTTGTCATGCTTTTACCTTCTGTTTCTCAACATCTCAATTCTCCATCCTGCTTGCTCCTCGATTGGGGACAAGTTCCCTACTCCGAAGCTTGGGAAATTCAGCAAAAACTGGTACGAGAACGTCGGGAAAATCCAGATTTGCCGGATGTGCTGATTTTGCTGGAACATCCGCCTGTATACACTTTGGGACTGGGCGCTAAGTTGGAATTTCTGAAATTTGACGGTGAAATTCAGCCGGAATTGCACCGAGTTGAGCGGGGCGGTGAGGTGACTTACCACTGTCCTGGCCAGTTGGTGGGTTATCCGATTTTAAATTTGCGCCGCCACCAGCAGGATTTGCACTGGTATTTGCGACAGTTGGAGGAGGTGCTGCTGAGGGTTTTGGATGTTTTGGGTTTGAAGGGGGCGCGGGTGCCGGGGATGACTGGGGTTTGGGTGGATGGGTGTAAGGTAGGTGCGATCGGGATTAAGGTCAGTCGCTGGATTACGATGCACGGTTTTGCTTTAAATGTATGTCCGAATCTCGCAGGTTTTGGGCAAATTGTGCCTTGTGGGATTCCAGATAAACCTGTGGGGAGTTTGGAACAGTTTATTCCGGGGATTGATGTTGAGGTAGTTAGGGCGATTGTTGTGGCTGAGTTTGCAGAAGTGTTTGGAGTGGAAATTGTGCGGGCAGAATTAGATCTGTAATTGGGCATGGATAATGCGAGATAGCCGGCTTCTCTAACCTGAGAGAGAAGCAAGACCGATGCAGAAATACGTCCTAAGAGATTTGCGATCGCCCTTAGCGTCAGGTAGGATTACTGTTAATTAATTGCGCTCCGCTCAGGAGACAAAACTTATGGCAGATATGTCCGGTCAAGATCCCTCAGAAATTAAAATGGCGACGGTTGATGAAGAACAAAAAGGCGCAACGTTTAGCGGTACGGTCATCCTTGCTATCGATATCGAGGCTGGGGAAGTCGTTTTCTTCAAAGACTTTTTGATTGAAGATTATAAAGGCGAACTTACCGCTTATCTGGCAACAGATGGCAATATAACGAAAAGCATTGATTTAGGCGAACTTAAGCATAAGAACGGCAGTTTTAAGATGCCAATTCCGCTGGGGACGGATACATCGCCCTATAATACAGTCGTGCTGCGCGACGAAAAAAGCAAGAAAAAAATTGTGACGATCGAGCTTTGACATACTCACCGCCCTAAAAGTGCGGTGATTCTTGACGCTTCACAGGGGTC
>NZ_JAKJHX010000118.1 GCF_021648855.1 Tychonema litorale BBK16
CAGGCTGAGTAAAATTTACCAGAGAATTAAAGCCGTCCTTAAGGACGGGGTTTTCGACCCAATTTTTTGATAATTGTCCAATGCGAATAATTAAGGCCGCTCAAAAGATGAAGCAGGTTTGAAATCTTCTGCTGGAACTCCTTGCAAAGCTTGGCTCATAAAATCGCGCCAAACAGGGGCGACAATAGTACCGCCAGTAGCACCGTAGCTCATCGGTGTGTAATCATCGTTGCCCATCCAAACTGCCACCGACAACTGTGGCACATAACCCACAAACCAGATGTCCCGTTCTGAGGAAGTTGTACCAGTTTTCCCAGCAGCGGGTCTTCCAAGTTGAGCGGCCTTTGCGGTACCGCTGTTAATTACGCCTTGTAGGGCGCTGTTGACAGAAGCTGCGGCCCAGGAATTAAGTACCAATTTGGGTTTGGGGGTGTTGTCGAGCAAGACGTTGCCACTGCTGTCGGTTACTTGGACTATAAATGTGGTGTCAGAATGCCAGCCATTGTTTGCGAAAGTGGCAAAAGCTCCGGCCATCTCCAAAGGAGTGAGATCAACTGCACCCAAGGGCAAGGAAACTACGGGTTCCATCGGACTTCTGATGCCGAGGACACGACAAATTTCAATCACTTTGTTTAATCCGACTTCTTGGCCGAGTTTGACGGCGGGAATGTTTAGTGATACTTCCAAAGCTCTGCGGATGCTGACGGCACCGGAGAAGCCACCACCGTAGTTTTGAGGGTAGTAGTAGCCATCACCGTCACGATAGCCCACAGGGGAGTCGTAGACAACGGAATCGGGGCCGTATTTGCCGCTAGCAAAAGCAGCGTAATAGATGAAAGGCTTAAAAGAAGATCCGGGCTGACGGCGAGCTTGAATGGCTCGGTTGAATTGACTCTTTTGGTAATCGACTCCTCCAACCATTGCTTTGACGAAGTGGGTGCGGGGATCGACGGCTGCTAGGGCGATTTGACCTTGGTCGCGATCGTAAAAAAGTCCTTGACCATATAGTCGATCGTGCCATGCTTTGACGGTTTCTTCGGCGATTCGCTGCATTTTGAGGTCGATCGTGGTTTGAACGCGCATTCCTCCTTTGACTACAGCATCTCGCCCAAAACGCTTAGTCAACTCCTGGACGACGGCTTGTGTGACATAAGGAACTTGAGATCCGCCAAAAGAGCTAATTTTACCTAACTTAATCTTTTGTTTGCGAGCGGCAGCCTCTTCGCTTGGCGTAATCCATTTCAACTCCTTCATGCGGGTTAAAACGATTTCTTGTCGATCTTTTGATAACTTGTAATTGACGAAAGGACTGTATTCTTCGGGAGCGGAAATCAAGCCCGCCAGCATCGCTGCTTCTGCCAAACTCAAATTATCTGCTGATTTGTTGAAATAGCTGCGAGATGCTGTCTCTACGCCGTACAAGTTGTGACCGAGGTAGATTTGATTCAGGTAAAGTTGCAGAATTTGGTCTTTGTTGAGAATCTGCTCCAAACGGATAGACATTACCGCTTCAGCTACTTTGCGGCTGAGTTTTGACTGGGGAGATAGAAACAGGTTTTTGACTAATTGCATGGTCATAGTCGAGCCGCCTTCAACGGTTCTACCTTTTTCTAGGTTGACCATGAGGGCTCTGGCTATCCCGCCTGGGTTGATGCCTTTGTGAGTGAAAAAGTTGCTATCTTCGATCGCCAAAACAGCTCGTTTCAGATTCGGCGAGATTTTGTCAAGGGGTACGACATCTCGGTTGGCTTCATCGTGGATGCTGGCTAGAGGGCGGCCGTTGATGTCGTAAATGTGGGTGGTTTCTGTGGGAGAGTAGGTTTGCAAGATGCGAACATCTGGCAAATTGCGGAAGCTGATCGCTAAGCCAACCAGTCCGCCGGCTACCACGGAACTGGCAAGCATTGTGATGCTCAGTATGGTTCCAGCGGTCACTTTACTGACTGACTGAACAAACTCGAATACCGGAGCTGAGTTTTCAGTGTTTTTGCGGACTGCGTTGGTTGACACGTCGATTTCACTTCCTCCCTCGATTTGGGGTTTTAGACTTTTGATTGTTTAGATGGGAGTTGAAAAAAATGCTACAAGTTAATGTTGGCAGGCAAGCTTTGGGATTATGCTAGCTTAATAGTTGTGTTTTTATGTGTCAATTAGTGAGTTTAACTAATTTCGCTGCACTTTGGCAAAATATTATGGTTTCCGATCGCACCCCTATGATTTCTCCTAACTTTTCTGGAATTTACCGTGGTGTCAGCGAGATTTTTCCCGATCGACCTGATTCTAGCAATCCTGACGAGAACTTGGCGCAATTACTCACAAAAGTCGATCGGCCTTTGCGAGTCAAATTGGGAATCGACGCCACAGGGGCGGACATTCACCTAGGCCACAGCATTTGCTTCCGCAAGCTGCGAGCTTTTCAGGATGCAGGCCACACGGCGGTACTGGTCATCGGAGATTTTACCGCAAGAATTGGCGATCCGACAGGGAAATCGGAGACGCGCGCTCAGTTGACTCCCGAACAAGTGGCCGAAAATGCCAAGACTTATTTAGAGCAGGTTCGTCCAATTCTAGATTTTGACACGCCCGGACGTTTGGAAATTCGCTATAACTCCGAGTGGTTGTCAAAATTGGACATGGCGAAGATTTTGGAACTGCTAGGCACGATGACGGTGCAGCAGATGCTCGCTAAAGAGGGATTTGATAACAGGATGCAGCAGGAAAATGCGATTTTCCTGCACGAGTTTCTGTATCCAGTAATGCAGGGTTACGATTCAGTAGTCTTGGAAGCTGATGTGGAATTGGGCGGAACCGACCAAAAGTTTAATATTGCTGTCGGGCGAGATTTTCAGCGGCATTTTGGGATGAAGCCGCAGTTTGGTTTGCTGATGCCGATTTTAATCGGGACTGACGGCGTGCAGAAGATGTCGAAGTCTTTGCATAACTATGTCGGTTTGTCCGATGACCCGTTGACGATGTATTCTAAGTTGGAGAAAATTGCCGATCGCTCGATCGCCCAATATTTTGAACTATTGACAGATTTGCCTCTGGATGAGTTGCCGGAAAATCCGCGCGAAAAACAGAAACTTTTGGCTGTGAATGTTGTCAGTCAGTATTGCGGTGCGGAGGCGGCAAATCGCGCTCAGTTGGATGCAATGGCGCTGGTTAAAGGTGCTGCGGGCGAAGCTGATGCTGTGGCCGAGTTTTCTTTGGCAAGCGTGCAGTTTCCGGCTAAGTTGTTTTATATTCTGAGTGCTAGCGGACTTTGCAAAAGTAGTGGTGATGGCCGGAAGTTGATGCAGGGTGGTGGAGTGAAGTTGGAGGGTGATAAAGTTTCTGATGTTAACCTCACTTTTGAATCTCCTGCTGAATTGGCTGGTAAGGTTTTGCAGGTTGGAAAAAATAAGTTTGTGCGATTGGTGTCTTGAATCTCTTTTTTAATTTAACCAAATGAACGCAGATAAAATTATTGTGGCTTTGGATGTTGCGAGTCAAGGAGAGGCGATCGACCTTGTGGAAAAACTCCCCGATGTATCTTTCTGGAAAGTAGGTTTGGAGCTATTTGTGAGTTCCGGCCCTGAAATTATTGCGATTCTGAAAGAGCGGCAAAAGCGGATCTTTCTGGATTTGAAATTTCACGACATCCCTAATACTGTTGCGGGTGCTTGTCGGGCTGCTGCTAAGTATAATGTCGATTTATTGACGATTCATTCTACCTGCGGTAAAGATGCCTTGAAAGCAGGATTGGCTGCTTTGGAAGAAGGGGCGGCGGCTGTGGATAAACCGAGTCCTAAATTGATTGCAATTACGCTGTTGACGAGTTTGAATTCCCGACAGTTGGCTTTTGAGCTTAAAATACCTTTAGAATTGCCAGAATATGCTTTGCACATGGCTCTTTTGGCTAAGGAAACCGGTTTAGCTGGTGCTGTTTGTTCTCCGCAGGAAGTGGAACAGTTGCGGATGAGTTGCGGGGATGATTTTCTGTTGGTTTGTCCCGGTGTGCGGCCTAAATGGGCTGATGGCGGCGATCAAAGGCGATCGATGACTCCCAAGGCTGCGATTAATGCTGGTGCGGATTATCTGGTGATTGGGCGGCCGATTACTGCTTCGGACGATCCGGTGGCGGCTTTTGCGCGTATTTGTGAAGAGTTGGAGTAAATATAGTTACCTCTCGACAATTCGGCGGTTGAAACCGCTTCTACACATACAAAGTTCGCCTGCGCGGACTAAGAAATAGAGAAGTTATTTGTTGTCACCAATATCTATCTCGCTACATCGACAGATAAATCCACAAAAAAAACAAAATCAACAAACACCCAAACCAACCAAAAGGAGACAAGTACATCCCACTAGCCAACATTAATAACGCAACAAAAAACAAAACAATCCATTTGAAATTAATCGATATCCAAGATAAAAAATCCATATCTGCTCTCCAATTGAATAAGAAATCAAATCGCCCCATAGATTAAACTACATTACGGAACAACAAGATTACGGAACAAAAAGACGACCAACGCCCATCCAGGTTTCGATATCCAGCAAGATTTCTAGAATGCGGTCAACACAACGATTTCGATAGACTCGATCGCCTAAAAATCGATCGGCATCCCCAATCGTAATTACAGGCAAGGAATCCACCGTATTTTCTTCTCGGATAACCTGTTCCAAGGAGTCTTCACCCTTCATGCTACGGTTAGCGGTAAGCAAAATCATCTGATTTTCTTGGGCGAGTCTCCAAACAATTCGATCGTTACTATCGATCGACAAATTCATCTGCTTGAAAGTTACAAAACGAATTGAGAGTAGATTTAACCAGCCTTGACTTGCAATATTGCCCAATAAAATCTCTGCATGACCTCCCAGATTATGATCTATCAGAAAATTCATGCTTCTAGTTCGTGTTTGGCTTTTTGCTCTCGAAGTTTGGCCCAAAGAGCCTCTGTACCGGGTTTGGGTGGCCTCGCTGCAACGCGGGCATAATGTTCTCGATTGCGCTCTTCCCAGTAATGCTGAATTTCCTTAGCTTCTCTTAAAACAAGTTGATATTCTGCTTCAATTTCTGCACGATTTGCCTCAATGTAGGATAAAGCAGCGTTAATTTGATCTTCTGTTAAGTCAAATAAGCAACGGATAAACTTAGGGGGATACTGAGCCGTCAGGTAGTCCATCACATCATAGAGGGTGATGCGCGTACCTGAAATTGTCAGTCCGCGCTCTGTACGGATGATATTTTGTTGATTGTTGGATACTGAAACCATACCCATAGCCTTTGAAACAATCTCATAAATAATTCTATTATACCTCACAAATTTGTAATAATCATACCCAACAAATCTTGACAAACAGCACAGCCCTAAAATATAATTAGTATCAACGCTACACAAATTATATTTTAGCCACCATGAAAACTATTGACAAAAGTCAATTAAAAGCTAACTTACTAGAATTTTTGCGACTTGTAGAGTTAGAAGGCGAAGAAATTTTAGTGATGGATGGAACCAAACCAGTTTTGAGAATTTCTCAGTATGAAAAGACTGTTTCAACTGAAGAATTATTTAAGGATATGCGGGGGAAAGTCAAATATTTTGAAGACTTAACTACCCCAACAACTGAAGAATGGCAGGAAGTATGACTATTGTCCTCGATACCTGTGCTTTAGTAATTTGGTAAATGGTTTTGCTAAAGTCATGCTAAACCATCCTCACTTGCTTCAGAATCGCTACACGGCACTTGTTTCTTCTTGATACAAAGATTCAGCAAATTCACGAACTTGGTCAAGCGCTTCTTCGGACAAGTTTTCTAGCAAAGAATTTATCTGCTTTTTATTACCATTTTGGTGGAGGCTAGTAGCGAAAGATTGTGTTGTTATAGGAAGAGATTCGCGCTGTAAAAAATCTTCAAATAGCTCAAAAAATGTATCAATAGCTTGGGATTCATCTTCTGAATAAAAAAGGATGATTCGCGCCCAAGACTTGGTAGATTGCCGATTAAATTCTTTTTCTATCCAGTTTTGAAATTCTGCAAATTCTTGTTCCTGTTCAGTAATAGGAATTGCTAGTTGGCGACAGGCAAAAGTGTAACCATCTAAAAAAGCTTGCAGACTAAAGATAGAACGCTTGCCGAGATAAAGGGCGGGTCTAGTTTTGATTTTATCTAAAAGCTGATAAAAATTGTTGTCTGCTTTAATTGGGGGTGTAGGTTGAGGATTTTTCCAATCATATTCTTTGAGGAAGGGGGGTTCTGAGGGTTTTTCTCCTTGGTTGAATTCTGCCAGGAGTTCAAAAAAGTAATTGAAGGCTTCTCTGTCATTGATACAGAAAAGTTGAATGATATTTGCCCAAGAGTTGACAGTTTTGATTTTTAATTTTTGCTGAATCCAAGGTTGAAAGTCTCGATAAAATTTCTGTTCCTCTAAAGTGATTGAGATGCGTAAATCTCGCTTTGCTATTTTGTAGCCATTTAAAAATACGAACAGGTAAGGTAGAGAAGTTTGCCTTAAATATTGGGTTGGTTGATTTTTTATTTGTGCTAAAGTTTCAGAGAGTTGACTCATTTGATTGACCTTCGTTTTGGTTGAAAGTTGTACTATCAAATTCTGTAATAATGAATTCTTCGCTAATGGATTGAAAGTCGTTTAACCAATCTTCGCGAGTTATTCCTGTAATTGATAAATTATCAAAAACTAACCCTTGAACTTCGATGCCATAATGCTGCCCGTTAAGAGTAATCGATTCTGTTATGCCTTGACTTTCTAAACGCTGACTTAGAATATAATCTTCCTCGTCATATTTAGTTTTAATTCTCAGGATTGTTCCTTTAATGTCTTTAGTTTCTAACCATTCTACAACAGCTTGAACGGCTTCGTCGCATTGATAGAGGCGAAATTGACTGACAATTTTGCTCACTTCTCGATAAATGTCTTCATTTGTAAGGCTTTCGGGGGGTTCGCTGTTTTCTGAACCCATTTAAAATAATCTCCTTGAATGGCAAGTTGGGTGGGGGCGGGTTTTTGTAGATTGCAGATGGGAATCATAAATTGTTGGTAAACCCGCCCCATAACAAACAATAAAAATTCATTACTATTGCTCTTTTAATTCGTCATATTTTGCTTTGATCGCTTGCATATCTTGCCACATAAACCATTTCGGAGTTTCGGGTTCGCGGGAAGGGTTTCGCAACAAGTACGACGGGTGGAAGATTGGCATACATAGGCGATTTTCCCATTCGATCCATTGACCTCTGATTTTACTAATTGGTCGCTTGTCGCTAAGCAAACCTTTGAGGGCTGTTGCACCGGTTAATAAAATAATTTTGGGGTCTAATATGCGGATTTGTTCGAGTAAGTATGGTTTGCAGGCTTCTATTTCTTTGACTGTCGGAGGGCGGTTGTTGGGTGGGCGACATTTGATGACGTTGGCAATGAATACGTCGGTTTCTGTGTTGAGTCCTACTGATTCTAAAATCTTATCTAAAAGTTTGCCCGATCGCCCAACGAATGGTAATCCAGTTTCATCTTCGTTTTGTCCGGGCGCTTCTCCCACAATCAAGATTGAGGCTTGCGGATTGCCGCGCCCGATGACGGCGTGAGTGCGAGTTTTGCCCAATTCGCAGCGGTGACAACGGTTGCAGTGTTCGGCGATTTGTTCGATACTTTGATAAGTGCCGGGAGGAATGGGAATTTTGACATTTGTAGGGATTGAGTCTGTCTGGAAAGAGGCACTTTGAGTGGTGTCAAAAAGGGACAGTTGCAAGTCGCTGGACATATATTTAAAGATCGCAGAGCTTTTTTTGAGGCTAGAGTTTATAGTTTAGATCGGGTTTGCTCTTACAGGCAGGAATATGTTCTCTAACCCGTTTTTTGACAATCGCGCTGATGCTGGCGAGAAACTGGCTGTGGCAGTTTTCGCAGAGCTCGAAAAATTGAGTTTAACCTCACCAGAGGTTGTTAAACCGATTGTGTATGCTTTGCCGCGCGGGGGTTTGCCCGTTGCAGTGCCTATTGCCCGTTTGTTGGGTTGTGCTTTGGATGTGGTGGTGGCGAAAAAAATAACTCGTCCTGATCATCTAGAGTACGCGATCGGGGCTGCAACTGCTGATGGGGAGGTTGTGTGGCAAGAAAAGCCACGCAATTTGTCTTTTCAAACTCTAGCACTTCAGCAAGCTCTCGATCACGCGCAATCTCTACTGACTGATTTGTCTCCGGGGCGGCCAAATGTCAGCGCGGCAGGGGCTTTGGCGATTTTGGTGGATGATGGGATTGCGACGGGGATGACGATGGCTGTGGCGGCGAAGGCTTTGCGGGCGCAGCAACCGGCGGCTTTGTGGATTTGTGTGCCTGTTGCACCGCAGGATTTGGTAGAATTTTTGGGGGAAATGTCCGATCGCGCGATCGTCCTGGAAACCCCAGACCCTTTTTATAGCGTCAGTCGCTTTTACGTTGAATTTCCGCAAGTTGAGACAGAGGTTGCCTTAGCGTGTTTAATGCAACAAACTGAATGGCGATCGGAGGTTAAGCTAGAAGGCTAAATCCAAAAGTGCGATCGCTAACTAAATGAGACCTTGGCAAAATTGGTTGAACACTTTGATCCTGTCTAGTCAACACAATCCTCCTCGCTTTGTTGAGTTGGTGATGTTGATTTTGGCAATGGTTTTGTTGGGGTTATGGACTTTCACAGGGCAATGGCCATATTTAGCACTGTGTTTGAGTTATGTAATTGGTTCGTCTTTTTCGATTTTAGTGCGAGAATCTATGGGGCCGCGGCCTCAATTTCAGCTCATTCATCTCGCAGCACTGTTATTATTAATTATGAGTTTTTATAGTTTTGCTGAACTGATTAGATAGTTAAGGCAGTTTTGAGTTAACGAACCGCGAAGACGCGAAGGACGCGAAGGAAGAGAAGAGAAGATCGAGAGTTCGCAAATCATTAGCTATCATCCTACATTGTCATGGGATTGATGTAAAATTAGGCGATTGCCGGCGGGATCGAAAGCGTAGATTTCTAAACCATGAGAAGCTGTGATAATTTCTCCGGGGGGTGGACAACCTAAAGTCCAAATTCGGGCGATCGCAATTTCGATGTCGCTAACTTCCAAACACAAACTCATCCCTGTTTTTCCGATACCTGAAAATTCCGATTTGTGGGAGTTTTTAGGTTTGAATATACCGAGTCTTAAACCTGGTAGTTGAAATTCAGCATAAGTGTTAGGAACATAAGGATTCGGTTCTATATCGAGAAATCTTTTGTAGAATTTAACTAGAACTTCATTCTCAATATCTGCTAAAGTTACCAGGGCAGCTTTGTACTGGAAAGTCATATTATTGATTATTCGTTATTGATTATTCGTTATTGGTTATTGGTAATGCCCGATGCCCAATGCCCGATGCCCAATGCCCAATGCCCAATGCCCAATGCCCAATGCCCGATGCCCGATGCCCCATTACGCTGCACCTCACCTAACTGAGAAAGGCTATATACCTTATTATATTCTCATACAACAAGTATTTTTTTATGGAAACCACCAATTTTATTGCTCTGTCTGTAATCATTTTTGCCATTCTGGGGATTGGTTTAGGAACCATGACTTGGGCTTACTTCGGTAAGGGCAGCGTTTCTGTGCTGTTTAAAGAACCAATTTTAAGCTTTCCAGAGTTTCCAGCTACCGATGCTGGTAAAAAAGCCTCGGTTTATTTCCAACAAGGACTTGAAGTTTATCAATCTGGAAATTACCGCCAAGCTAAAGATAAATTTAGTAGCACCCTAGAACTTGTTTCTACTCTGGCGGAAGCTTACCATAATCGCGGTTTGGCTTGTGCTAATTTGCGATCGGACGATGATGCGGTTGTCAATTTAATCAGTGCTAGCGAATTGTACCAACAACAGGATAATGGAGTTGCACTAGACATAATTAAACAAAATCTTGAAGCGTTGAAACAGCGGAAATTAGAACGAGAAAAATTAAAAAATCAAAAAACTTAGATTGAGATTAGACTTTTCTAGCATCTTCGATTTTGTCAATTTTAGCAATTAACAGGGTTCGGCTAGATGTCACAATACGATAATTAGTAATTGGGTCATAAGCTTCCCATTCTTCGGTTACTTCACTATCTTGCCACAAAAACCATTCTCGGTAAATTTCGCCTTCGTCGATATCACCAGATATTGCCAGCCAATCATCTCCTTCTAAACTACTGTAGTCTCCTCCTACTAAGTCAATCCAAGCAGCAGCGATACAATATTCCATGTTACTGTGAGAATGAACTACATTCATATCTGAATTAACTTGGTTAGAGTGTAGGGAAGTTTCGGGGAAGCAAAGAGTAGAGTTCATAAGTATTTCCTGAATGTCATGTTGTTACTTTAGAAATAATCCTTCCGCCCTAGTGACAGCAAAATGCCACTATTGCAACCATCACAGGTTTTACCTCGATCGACTCTGACGCCCGATCGCACTCCAGCGCTTGTGATGTATAACTAAAGTGTGTTTTTCTGCCACAAACAGTAGAGGCTGAATTTAGTCAATTCGCCAACTGTCACAAGCCCTAAGCTGCGATGTATGGAAATTCGTTGTTGGGACACCTGGGGAGTCAGGAATCAGGCTATACTTAGTCAGTTGGTGACTTTCAGTACAGTTTGTGAAAATCAATAGTTAATCGGGTCAATTGAATGCTAGAGCTTCACTGTCACACCACTTATTCCGATGGCACCCTCACCCCAGGGGAACTCGTCGCCGCTGCTGCTGCGTCAGGGGTTCGAGCTTTGGCTATCACGGATCACGATACGATGTCCGGTTGGGATGAGGCTTTTGTGGCGGCTGATTTGTACAATATAGAAATAGTCCCCGGACTTGAACTGAGTACGGTGCACAACGATCGCTCTTTGCATATTTTAGGCTTTTATCCCGATGCCAATAAGTTACGTATTCCTTTGAACGATCGCATAGAAGGCAGGTTTAGGCGATCGCAAGAAATGGTGGACAAATTAGCAGCACTGGGATACCCGATCGAATTGCCAACAACATCCCCAGGAATGGCACCGGGAAGGCCTCATATTGCCTCTGCACTCGTAAAAGCTGGTCACGCTAAATCAGCGCGGGAAGCCTTCGATCGGTGGCTAGGAGATTACGGCCCAGCTTATGTTCGTTACGAGAAATTCTCGATCGCCGAAGGCATTGATTTATTGCGGAGTTGCGGCGCAGTACCAGTCTGGGCTCACCCTTATCTATTTCGTGGCGGAGTGGTTGAGGAAGTTTTGAAAGAATTAGTAGATGCTGGTTTAATGGGAATCGAAGTATATCATCCCAGCCACAGTTCTAGCCAGATTCAAAAGTTGAAAGATTTGTGTATTCACTACGGTTTGTTCGCAACTGGTGGTAGCGACTACCATGGCCCCGATCCTGAAAGAAAACGCAGCGATAGCACTACGTTAAATATGCTGCATTTACCATTGGAATTACTGGAACCAGTTAAAGTTGCGGCGGCAAGTTTGAAGTAATTTATCAAAGTCAATTTTGGTGAACAATTTATATAAATAAATGTATATTTAAAGTCAATTGTTGGGAAATT
This sequence comes from Tychonema litorale BBK16, assembly GCF_021648855.1. Lineage (GTDB taxonomy): Bacteria > Cyanobacteriota > Cyanobacteriia > Cyanobacteriales > Microcoleaceae > Microcoleus. Next base: position 11,564 of record NZ_JAKJHX010000118.1, read on the forward strand.
AGTTGTACAATTGTCTTGACATTAAATTGCTTACCGGAGTTTCCTATGAGTACAGAAGATAGAGCAAAGGCGATCGGCAAAAATGTAGAAGGCAAAGTTCAGGAAGTTTTCGGGAATATTACAGGCAACAAAAAAGACCAGGTTGAAGGTAAGGCAAAACAAGCTGAAGCAGCCGCCCGCCATGCAGCAGAAGATCTGAAAAATGCCGTGAAAGATATCACAGGTAAGACCAAAAAGGCGATCGACAAATTGTAGAAAATACAGCTACTCAGTGGTTAAAAGAGACTATTGAGTACCTTTAATATCCCCGTAGGGACACGGCATTGCCGTGTCCCTACTTGCTCTTTATGCTTTAGCTTCAACCCAAACAGTAATCCCTTCAACTCTCAAACCTTTGCCACGAGTGCCGCAGTATTGACCATTAGAAGTAGTGGGAGTATCGCCCACATTTTGGATATGAGCAGTGTAAAGTACATTGTATTTATCAGCATCAGCCCCCGTTAGCCGCGCCGCAAATCCCTCAATCCGCTTAGCTTTGCCACGGAAGCCAGCTAAGTCCCCTTCTTCGATCCAAGCAGTATCGCCAACACTTTCGACGTGAGCCATATACTGTAATTTGAGACCGGCAACCGGAGGCTCTATTTTCATCTGAAATCCTTCGACGCGACGGCCTTGACCCTTGCTACCAGCATATTCTCGATCGCTAAAAGTGCGATCGCCAATTCCTTGAATATGCGCCAACACTTTTAACCCCACAGGCTGGGCTGGTTGAGCCTTGGCTGAAGGAACAACCCAGACGTTGATACCCTCAACTCTCAAAGCTTTGCCACGAGTGCCACAATAGTCGCCATTTGAGACAACCTTCGTATCACCAACATTTTGAATGTGAGCCGTGTAAAATACATCGTATTTATCAGCTTGGGCCCCGCTCAATCGCACGGCAAATCCTTCAATTCGTTTCCCCTTACCCCGGAAACCTGCTAATTCCTGTTCGCTAACCCAAGGAGTGTCGCCTACACTTTCAACGTGAGCCATATACTCGACTTTTAAACCGGGAATTGCAGGTTCTAAATTAACTTGAAATCCTTCGACTCGTCGCCCTTCGGCCTTCGTACCCGCGTATTCTTGAGAACCAAAAGTGCGATCGCCAATGCCTTGAATATGCACCAAAACTTTCAATCCCAAAGTCCCCTCTATTGGCGCTGGTTTCGCCGCCGTTGGTGCGCCAAACACAATGTTTCCAGAGCCTTTAGTTTGCAGCGATTGAGGCATTTCCATGCTGGGAACAATAATCACCTCGTGCATCGGGGCTGACGGTGCTGGTGATTCCAAAATCTTGATATCCGGCACAACTACAACTTGTTTCGGTGCGACATTTCCCGACGGGATGACGATGATTTCTGGTAAGCGTTCAGCAACTGCTGGGGGTAGGGGTGCGATTTTGGCTGCTACTGGCAGTTCAAAGGCTCTTGGCATCTCGGCAACGATCAATTTGCCTCTGGAAATGGCAACGGCTATTTGTTTGCCAAAGGCCGCGCTGACTGTTTCTTCGAGGATAACCCACTGTTCGTCATCTAGTTTATCTTGTTGTTCGATTAGGGCGAGGACTGCCGCCACTGGATGTTTCCCACTGACTAAGGATTCTGCATCTGAGTGCAGTTGAGTCGGGGTTGATTCGGAAATGGCGCGGTGCAGTTCACGGGCTCTACCATGCACTGATTGTAATGGCGCAAAGTCGCTTTGTTCGCGGTGGGCGATCGCCAATACTCGATCGAGCACTTTTAAGGCTTGTTCACGAATTTCTACTTTCCCTTCAGAAGCTGCGATTGTCTGAATTAAGTTTTGAATTTCTTTGAGGGACGTCACTTCTCCGGGCACGAGGGCAGAGTTGCTGAGTTCCAAAGCTTGTTTTTGGACGAGGGAAAAATTGCGGCTGTAACTCACTATTTCTTGCAGCAAGCTTTCCGAGGGAGGAAGCCCGGAGTCTTGGAGTTGTTTGGCTGCTTGTGCGAGTCGATCGGCTAAATTTGGATAAGTTTCCGATAGTCCAGCTATTTGTTGTAGCAAATCTTTATGAGTTGGTTCCATAGTCTGTCGTAAATATTTAACTTGATTATTGTAGACGTTCGGTGTCCTTGAGAGTGCCACAGATGCAAGGTCTTCAGCATTCAGCATCCGGCATTGTGCAGATTTTTTTTCCCTGGTATACAGAACTTATGTGATCTGGATCATGCAAAAGCCAACATCTAATCACAATCTCCAAGTCTTTTAGTCACTGAAGCACCTCCACAATGTCACAGAAACCAAGCTACAGCCGTCACCGCCAATTAAAGAAACATTTTTCATACTTGAGCTGTATAAATATTCAAAACAACAAGTGTTATGGTACTGATTCGCGAGATTGCCCAACAAGCTATGACAACAGGCTATCTAACTGTTGAATCTGAAAATTTATTGCGTCGGATGTTGACTACCACAACTTATGAGCTAGAAGACTTAAATGCTTTTATGAGTTTGCAGCTAGCAGCTATGTCTGGTTTAGTGAAACAAGAGTCTCGCGAATTGAAAGAATGTCAATACTCTGCTGAGGTCGTCTTTGAGGTGTTTAATTAGTAGTTTATTGACTGTGGATAGATTCAAAATTATTAAGGAAGATTCAAATCATGCTGGTTCGTGACGTTATAAAACAAGCTATTGCGACTGGATATCTGAGCTTGGAAGCGGAAAATGAAATTCAGCAGATTTTCTCCTCAGCGCAGTGCGAGTTGGAAGATTTAAATGCTTTTATGAGTTTGCAGTTGGCGGCGATGGCGGGTCGTGTGAAGCAACAGTCTCTGGAATCGATCAATTTGCCGCATGATGCAGAATTCTGAGGTCGTCTTGAGACAAAAACCCGGTTTCTGGAGGTAATTACGTCATTTTAGGTTGGCAACGACCAGAAACCGGGTTTTTTGGCCGTTGTCAACCTAAATTCCTATCTGTACTTAGTCGATCGAGATTGACTGAGGCCCATTACTCTTACCATTGCTGGTTTCAGTGGTGGGGGGGGTGTAGGAAGTTGAACCCGTTTGCTCATCGATCCAGCTTTTAACGGGGTCTTCCTGAAGGTTAAGGCGAAGCAGGCCAGACACAAATCCGCCCGTAAATGCGATCGGCTGTTCAAGCAATTCTTTGGCTACCGGGATGAGTTCGTCGAGGAACATTCAAGATTCTCCTTATGCTACTGCCGTTATAGTTTAACTTTAACGCTAATTTTATGTGTCGTTTGCTTGGCTATCTCGGCAGGCCGATTTTACCAAAAAACTGGGTCTAAAGCCCCTTCTTCAGTGGCCGGCTTTAATTCGAGTGTAAAGATTCCCAAGAATCCCCACGCCTTCAGGCCCGGGAGTGTCAATCGATTCTCTTCTGTACAAGCCCGAACATTCCTTAATTGTGCAGAGTTACCAACCGCGCGAAATGACTTCTGGGCTGCTGAATGCCGACGGTTTTGGCATTGGCTGGTATCACTCAAACCTGGCTGCTGATATTTTACCGAAAAAAGAACGGGTTTATTTACCTGCACTGGCAGAAGTTGAATTATATCTGGATGCGGTCAGAAAAAAGGTGCTGGATTATTTGGAAATAGCGCCGATCGCACAACAAGAACGTCTGTGGCAATTTATTATTCAACATGAAAGTCAGCACTGTGAAACAGTTGCTTTTGTGTTGCAAATTCAGCAGGGGAAGGAAGAAGGAATAAAGCTCTTCGACTTCGCTCAGGGTACGGGGAAGGAAGAAGGAATATTAATGCCCAATTCCCAATTCCCAATTCCCAATTCCCGATGCCCAATTCGACTATTGAAATTGCTACGGGGGAATTTTATATGGGAAGCGATCGAGTTTTCGCAATTGGTACGATCCGGGCGTGCGACAAATTATCGCTGGTTTTCGCTGCGCTCAATGATTTTTGATAATTGGTAACTAAGTGGACTGAAATAAATGTAACCTAACAAAGAGCAGAAACCGGGTTTCTTTGATAAACCCGGTTTCTAGATGAGCCCATACGTCCTGTATCCATTTGTGTATCTTCACATTATTGTATGAAATCCTCAAGACTTTCTGGCACGACAAACTCAGCCTCAGCGAAGGAAAATCGGTTACACCTAGAGCGACTGGTAAATACTGTGGCGCCGACATCGGCAGAAATCAATGCTGGTAGCGATGTAGTCAGTGGGTTGACTCAAACCCCCAAATCCTTACCTCCCAAGTATTTTTACGACGATCGCGGATCGAACCTGTTCGAGTTGATCTGTCAGTTGCCCGAATATTACGTGACACGCACTGAGACGGCGATTTTGGAAGAATGTGCGGGGGCGATCGCAAATCTGACTGGCCCCTGTGAAATCGTCGAACTAGGTAGCGGTAGTTCCACCAAAACGCGGATTCTCCTCGATGCTTACAGTCAACGGGAATATCCCCTGCATTATTTGCCGATCGACATCAGTCCCACTATCCTAGAAAGCAGCGCCTTTCAACTTTTAACAGAGTATCCGTCACTCCAGATTCACGGACTTGTCAGCACCTATGAATTAGCTTTGGCAAAAATCGCCCCATCGCCATTGCCAAGCCGAATGATTTGTTTTTTAGGTAGCACCCTCGGCAATCTGAGTCCTCAAGAATGCGGTGTATTTTTCTCGCAAATTGTCGGTGCATTACAGCCCGGAGAGTATTTTTTGTTGGGCATTGATTTGGACAAATCCAAGGATATTTTAGAGCCTGCCTATGACGACAATCAAGGGGTGACGGCTGCATTTAATTTGAATATGCTCAGGCATTTGAATCGGAAGTATGAAGGAAATTTTGACTTGACGCAGTTCGAGCATTTGGCATTTTATAATCAAGCAGAATGTCAAATTGAAATGCACTTGAAAAGCCAAAAAGCACAAACGGTAAACTTGCGTAGTCTCGATCTAACGGTTGAATTTGCAGCAGGAGAAACGATTAGAAGTGAAATTTCTCGCAAGTTTAAGCTTAATGATGTGCAGGAAGAACTAACGAGTCGTGGTTTAAAGCCTGTACAAGTTTGGACTGATCCAAATCAATGGTTTGGGTTGATACTTTGTCAGATGTCGGCCAGAGCCTGGTAACGAGTAAAGGGCAATTCACAGTAGGGGCAATTCACAGTAGGGGCAATTCACAGTAGGGGCAA
>NZ_JAKJHX010000119.1 GCF_021648855.1 Tychonema litorale BBK16
TGCCGTCTCCTAATTTCCGCCACTAATAATTCCGATGCTACCGGAAGTGATATAACGAGTCTAACGGCATTGCCGTCTCCTCCGTCTTCTTCCTTCTGATATATATTAAATTTCTGAATTAATCCGGGTTTCTCAAATGCTGTGCCGTAGGTTGAGAATACATTGCAGTTCCCTACATTCTGCTGACTCCCGATTCCAGATTCTCCAACCCCCAAAATTCCGTCCCAGGGCCAGTTCGTAAATTGTCCACTTAGTGGCCTTGCACCACCCTCACTCGCAAGTGCGATCGCCCAACCTGCAAAATAGCTCAGAATGCTTTGACAGTCTGGGTTTAAGAAAAATATCAGTCATCCCCCACAGCCAAAGCTCACAATCAGATTCAGCAGCCAAAAAGAGTTGCATGAGAGAGTGGAACACCTGCGTTACTGCACTGTTTGTACTTCCCGTACATTCAATGTATTGAGAGTTGAATCAGCACAACGAGCGAAACCCGCCAACAACTGCATCACTCTCTCTGACACCTACCACCGGATAAACGCCATGACTGTCACAACTGCCACCAACTCCCTCAACCTCAACACCGTTTCGGCCATCAACTCCCTTCAAACTGCCTCCAGCGAACAAATCGTCGAAATCAATAACACTCCCAACGCCAACATCCTCGCCTTGGCTGACTTCGCCCTGAAAGCCTTGGAAGCACAGATGAAATCACCCACTCGTAGCGCTCAAGCAGTGGCGATGCGGATTGCGAAGGAAGTTGAACGGATTTGCGAAAAAAGCGATCGCATCCAAGTTTCCGGCGAAGTCCAATCTTGGCAAATCACTCTAGCCGAACACCGCTTACAAAAAACTCTTCAATACTATAACCTCGGTTCTAAGCAAGGCCGCGTTGAACTTCACTCTCACCTCGCATCGATGATTTACCGCCACGTTGCTTCTTTTCGATCGAACTTGAACTTCCAAGCTCGCTACAACATGATTGAAGACTTTTTGCAAGGCTTTTACATTGAATCTTTGAGAGCTTTCCGCCGCGAACACCAAGTCGATGTCACCTACCAGCCCCGCACACAGCTAGAATTGGCTGAGTACATGGCTTTCACCGAACACTACGCCAAACGCCAAATTGGTTTACCAGGCCGCAATCGCCAACGCTTGATTGTCCTCCGCGCTCAAGGATTTGCGAAGGGTCAACCTCCTGAAACTGCGATCGACATTGAAATGGCTGTAGAATCCGGCAAGGGTGAAGATGCTGAAATGCACAGTCGTTCTGCGGCGCTGCAACAAGTGCGCGAACAAATGGTGGCTGAAGCTGTTGATCCCGCTGATGCTGTGTTGCGCGATCGGGTAGTATCGGAATTGATTGCTTATCTGGAATCGCAAAATCAGCCAGAATGTGTGAGCTACTTAACTTTGAAATTGCAAGACCTTTCTGCTTCTGAAATCGATCGCGTTCTTGGTTTGTCTTCTCGTCAGCGCGACTACTTGCAACAACGTTTCAAGTACCATGTCGAAAAGTTTGCTCGTACTCAAAACTGGAAACTGGTTCACGAATGGCTCGGTGCTGATGTCGATCAAAAGTTGGGAATGACTTCTGATAAGTGGGAAGCATTTCGTGCTCAACTTTCCCCGGAACAACAACAACTATTGGCGATGAAGCGGAATCAAGAAAGCGAGAGTGCGATCGCCACTGCGATCAAATGCACTCCCAAACAAGTTCAAAAACGCTGGGCACAACTGTTGGATCTGGCTAGCCAGACTCGCAACAGCAGCCAAGCTTAACGGGTACTCCAACATGAAAGTTACCGTTTTCTTGAGACTGGAAAGTGCGATCGGGTGCGGAGTCCTGAAAAGAATGCCCGCCCCGGCACCCGCCTTCAAATCTCCCACAGGAGATGCTGGATTTTGACACTCTCAGGTCTAAAGACTCTGAGTTTCTCGCATCCCATATTACTTTTATGAAAGCTTTTGAGCTAATTCAATATATTAAAACTGCACTAATTTTATTTAATATCTATCATTCCCAGGTTATCCCTGGGAATTTGTTTTTGGAGTAGAAACAGGCAAGATGCCTGTTCCACAAAGATTCAATATTCTTGTGGAACAGGCATCTTGCCTGTTCTTGAGAATGGTGCAACATATGAGTTTCAATCGCCGAGTCCCATAAATAACATAGTGAGCCCAAATTTGGTATGATCGTCAGCACAAACGATCGCACCCGCAACAGATATTATAAAATTTATGTGTCTCAATCCCGGAGATATACTGGCTGGACGCTACAAAATCATCGATAGATTAGGACAGGGAGGATTTGCCATAACCTACACAGCTCAAGATATCCAAAAGCCCACAAATCCCCTGTGCGTGATTAAGGAAATTCCTTTTCCTAAATCCGACAATCCCCAGGTATTGGAAAGAGCCAGGAACCGATTTCAAAGAGAAGTTAACGCTTTGCAGACTTTGGGCCATGACTCGCGCATTCCTGAATTGTTCGATCGCTTTGAGGAAAATGAAAATTTTCACTTAGTTCAAGAATACATTGAAGGGACACCCCTAAGTCAAGAACTCATTCAAGGTCGCCAGTGGAAGGAAGCAGATGTAATCGGTTTGTTACGAGAAATTATAGGAATTTTAATTTTTATTCATACCGCAAATGTTATTCACCGCGATATTACACCTTCTAACTTGATTCGGCGTACAAAAAATCGTAAAATTGCGCTGATTGATTTTGGGGCTGTCACAGAAATCACCACTTTTACTTCTAACAGTACAGGTGAAATATTGACATCGCAGGCGATCGGTACAAGCGGTTATATGCCTCCTGAACAATACAATCCGCGGTCTGTCCCGAAACCCTACAATGATATTTATTCAGTAGGAATCATCGCGATTCAAGCCCTCACCGGCAGGCATCCCAGAAATCTGCCACATGACCCCGAAACTGGCGAAATACTCTGGAATTTTTCAACATCCGATCGAATTAGCGATGATCTAACAAATATTTTAAATAAAATGGTTCGTTTCGATTTTCAGCAGCGCTACCAATCTGCTACTGAGGTGTTAGAAGCCTTAGATTTGCTCAACTTGAAGCAGCCGACCGATTTACCGCTAACACCACCACCGACTCGATCGAACTTTCGCTGGTTGTTGTTCGGATTTGCGGGACTGGGGGTTGCATTGGCGATCGCCTATTTTATCCCCAGATTACTTCGACCACCAATTCCATTAGAGCGTGTCGATCGAGTCAGCGCTGGAGAAGAACTCATCATTCAAACCTCACCCTTGTGGTCAAAACAAAGAGCAATCAAAGAATTTGCCGATGGAAATTATCCAGAGGCTTTGAAATTGTTCAAACAGTCGTGGCGACAAGACCGTAAAGATCCAGAAACTTTAATTTACCTGAATAATTCGCTGCTGATGGCAACACAAGCAGAGTATTACACGATCGCGATCGTGGTTCCCATTCGCAGAAATCAAAACGGCAGCATCCTCAATGCCAACTTAGCGGAAGAACTGCTCCGTGGCATTGCTCAAGCTCAAACCGAAGTTAATTTAAATCTGCTGACTCCCAACAATCGCGATCGAGAATTTAAAAATTTCCCAGGTCAAGAATTTCTCGATCCGAAATCGATGAACGGCAAAGGTCTCAGAGTGATAATTGGTGATGATGCAAACCTCAAGTTAGAGGCAATTAAAAGGGCAAATTCCTTAGTCGCTCAACCAGATATTTTAGCAGTTATCGGACACTATACCAGCGACATGACAGTGGAAACAGTAGATATTTACAATGAAAATAAAGTGGTCGCTATTTCTCCAGGAAGTACAACAGAAGAACTGACGCGAAAACCCCGAAAATTCTTCTTTCGGACTGCTCCGACAACTAGCACAGAAGCTGAAGGTTTAGCAAATCAACTCCTCTCAGTCGGTGAGAAAAAAGTTGCGGTATTTTACAATCCCAACAGTCCGTTCAGCGCTTCTTTGTGGGAAGAATTAAAAAAGCAGTTTGAAGCCAAAGGAGGCGCGACTTATAGAATCCCTAATTATTACGACTTATCTCAAAATAATTTTAACGCCGAAGCAGCAATCAAAGAAGTTGAGAAAGCTGGAATAACAGCCATAGCTTTAATGCCAGATGGTCAAGTCACAAGTTCCCTGGAAAATGCGATCGCCATGATTAAGGCTAACAAAGATCGCCGTTGGATTGTCGCGCCTTGGACACTCTACGATCCGAAAACTTTAGAGGCTGCAAAACAGCTAAAGTCTGTCGAAAAACTGGTTATATCTGTGTTCTGGCATCCCTTAACCAGTTTTGACAAAAAATTCCCGGAAAATGTTAAAAAGTTGTGGGTAGGCCAGGTTAATACTCGATCGGCTTTAACCTACGACGCCACTCGGACACTGATTAAAGCCATAGAAATGCAGCCCCAACCAAGCCGCGAAGGAATGCAAACAACCTTAGCCAATCCAAATTTTAAAGCCACGGGAGCTACAGGTATCATTGAATTTGACTCGAAGACTGGAAATCGGAAAAATCCTCCTCAACAATTGGCGCATATTGTTCCGTGTTCTAGAGAACAGTTTGGCGTTACATTTGTGCCGATCGAGTTTCCCACAGCCGCCGCCGCAGGTTTAAAATGCGAGTGAATTAATATCTTGCACCATTCTCAAAACACCTTTCAAGGGCGGGATCTGGGACTCACCCACAAGAAAATTTACTCTTTGTGGAACAGGCATCTTGCCTGTTCCTGAGCATCCCCACAAGTGCAACATATCAATTTATTCGATATATTAAACAAGGTTAGGTATTTTTATAATAACGCTTATGACTGTCAATCTTGCTCCCTTCACCGCTTCTAGCCTCAAACCTGAAGCCCAGAATGTCTCAGCACTCAAACAAGTCTTGCAGGCAATTGATGCCGATAGTTGTCCAGCTTTCTATAACTTCCATATGCACACAGTTAACTCTGACGGGCGATCGCAGTCAGATAAAGTGATGGAACAGGCGATCGCGATCGGGCTCAAAGGCTTAGCTATCACCGACCACCATAGCACCAAAGGTTACGAGCAAGCTCAAATTTGGTTGGATAATTGGAAATTAAACCATGCCAACAATAACATCGCAGCACCAACTCTGTGGACTGGCGCTGAAATCAATGCCGAATTGCTCAACAACGACGTACACATTCTCGCTTACGCATTCGATCCACAACATTCCAGTCTCAAACCATACTTACGAGGTGATAGAGGCACCGAAGGTACTGATGATTATCCAGCAGAAAAGGTAATTCAAGCTATTCAGGAAGCAGGAGGTTTAGCCATTCTTGCACACCCTTGTCGGTATCGTTCTACAGCAGATAAATTAATCCCAGAAGCTGCTCGTTTAGGTATTGACGGCGTAGAAACATACTATGCTTACAATAATCCAAATCCTTGGAAACCGAGTCCCAAACAAACTGTTTTAGTCAAAGATTTAGCAGAAACTTACGGCTTGCTTGGAACTTGCGGAACCGATTCTCATGGCCTGAGTCTTTTAATCCGAATTTAGATGATTTAGGCATTGGGAATTGGTCATAGGGCATAGGGCATAGGGCATAGGGCATTGGGAATTGGTCATAGGGCATAGGGCATAGGGCATAGAGCATCGGGAATTGGTTGGTTGTTTTCTGTACTCTGACCAAAGTCGAAGGGTTACTGTTTACTCATTATTGGTTATTGGTTGTTCGTTATTGGTCAACTAGCAACTAACAACTAACAAATTTAGCAGATTTAAAACTATCTATCGTTCAGGGAAAAGTTGACAAGACCTGTTCGTTGGCTGATTCGCCCAATTCAACCGAGAATCCCCAAACCGATCCATCCAACCTTCCAAATAAACCCGATTAGCCTTTTTTTCCTCTGGATCGGATGTATTCATGGGATGAGGTGCTAAACCAAAAATAGTTGCAGTTGTCACGCAAAACATCGACTTTTGAAAACTCTGACAAATTTGTACTCGCACATCATCTTCACCGCGACAGCTAGTGCGATAAACTTCCTGCAAATACTCCGGCAAATAATGCCGCATATCTTGCATCAATTGAGTTGGCGGAATCCCTGCACCTCCGATCGGTAAAGGATCGGCAAACAAAGCCCCGTAACCAAATTCTTTTTGTTCTTCTGGGATTTGATGGGCTTGAGCGTTGTATGAAACTGTACCAAAAAATGCAGTCCCCCGAAAGAAAACTGCCTCTACATAAGGGATGGCAGTATCTGCTAAAAATGTCAACTTAGCTTCTTTTGGAATGATATCGTAGACTTGACCGCGAATTTTCACACTGTAGGTAATCGGTAGACTAGCTGCGGATACTAAACCAGCTTTCACAAAATCAACTATATCCGCGATCGACTTAGTTTCTTTTCGATCGTAGGAATCAGATAAGTCGATGAACAAATCGCTCATTACCCGCCAAAACTGACCTAGACCAGTATAGTAAGCCAGCATCCGCACTTGTTCTGGCAAAAAATCAGGAAATACTTTGTGGAGTCCCTGCATGAAAATATTGCCTTTTAATTTAGCTGCGATCGCCTTTTCGGCCAAATTGCTAAATTCCGGCGAATCCAAATAGCTATCTAAACCACCGCCACCGTGCCACAGCATGGTTCTCATACAATATTCGGCATACTCAAAATTTATGCGATCGTGCCACAAATATCGCATTAATTTAGGAAAATTAACTTCCCCATTGAAATATTTAAAGAATGGAAAAAGCACTAAAAACTGTTCTTCGGCGATGTAGTTTAAATTTTTAGAATAGGCATCTAGGACTATGGCATAACTCTTGAGGACTCCAACAACTTCTATTACATTTTCCTCGGATTCAGGCAGTAAAGCTTTGCCTGATTCCAAGATGTCAATGTATGCAGATAAGGGATGGGAAGATGGTTTTAATATGGTACTTGTCATTTTGATTTAGCCTTAAATGAAGGAAGTTCGGCAACGGATTTTTTAACGGATTTAACGGATAGAAAGAATCCCATCAATCTCTGTAGGGACACGGCAGTGCCGTGTCCCTACAGATAGGTCATATTTTATGGTAAGTTTTGAGCGATCGCTTTAACTTGCATTGGCACATTAGATACCATTGCGATCGCAGTTTTTTCGCTCAATCCCAAAATCACTCCCGGCTGTATTCCCATAATCAGGATAATTAGTGCCAATATTAGAGAAGGAATGCGATCGCTCCACCGCACTTGTGGTAAATTAACTACCAAATCCGAAAGGCGACCAAAAAAGGCACGGTTGACCATTATTAAAAAATAAACTGAAGTCAAACCTGTTCCGATCATGCACAGCAAAGTTTGCACCGGAAACACTTGTAAGCTACCGCGAAACACAAAAAATTCAGCAATAAATCCAGCCAAACCGGGAATACCAGCACTCGCCATTACACCAAGGATCATTAAACTACCAATCATCGGCAAACCGCGATCGGGATTGAACAAACCTTGGAGAACATCTATATTGCGACTGCCAGATTTTTTGTAAACAACCCCGACGGTTAAAAATAGTAGCGCTGAAATTAAGCCGTGGCTTACCATTTGCAAAACTGTTCCCAACATACTCACCGGAGTAGCTGCGGCGCTAGCTAACAAAATGTAGCCCATATGTGCGATCGAACTATAAGCTACAATTTTTTTCATATCTTTTTGGGCGATCGCGCAACTAGCCCCATAAAGCACGCTAACCACCGCCCAACTCGCCAACCAAGGTGCAGCCACCGCCCACGCATCGGGAAACAAACCCAAACCAAATCGCAGCATTCCGTAAGTTCCTAACTTCAAAAGAACCCCCGCCAGCAGCACCGAAACCGGAGTCGAAGCTTCTACGTGAGCATCAGGAAGCCAAGTATGAAAAGGCACTAAAGGAATTTTAATTCCAAAAGCCAACAACACCCCAGCCAGCAACACAATTTGCCTCACCAAAGGCAGAGGCGAACCTCCTACCAAATGGGATTCACCAATAGCACCAACCATATCAAAACTAGAAGCACCACTCAGCCAAACCGTGCCCAAGAAAGCAGCCAGCAGCACCATTCCGGCAAATGCAGTATAGATTAAAAACTTCGTCGCAGCATACCCCCGACGTTCGCCGCCCCAAATTGCAATTAACAGGTAAAGCGGAATTAATTCCACCTCAAAAAACAAGAAAAATAGCAGCAAATTTTGAGCCAAAAAAGCCCCAGCCACGCCACCCGTAATTAACAGAATCAAAGAATAATAAAGCCTTGGCCTGCGAATAGACTCATCTGTACTGTAAATAGCCACTCCTGTCAACAGAGCATTTAAAATCACCAAAGGCAGAGACAAACCATCAACACCAAGATTGTAGTTCAATCCCAAAACATCGATCCAAGGAATAAATTCCGAAAACTGCAACTGACTCAGGTTCGCATCAAACTGAGTCGCCAAAATCACCGATAAAATAAAAGTTATAGCTGCAATGGAGATCGCAGTATTCCGAACTATTTTAGAGCTTACCGAACCAGGGCAAAAGCTAATTAGAGCCGCCCCCAAGATTGGTATCCAGATTAAAGCACTGAGCATCTATTAAAACTTGCCTTTACTACGGATTTTTAAACTATATTTAAGATTAACGCAAAGCCAGAAAATATAAAAGCGATCGGCTGATTTTTTTTGTTAACATAAGTTTAGATATATTTGGAACCATCCTATGACCTCAAGTCTTACAGAAAGTCTCACACACCGGGAAGATGTGCAAATGCGATCGGTCTATCCTTCCACCCGCCTCACAGTTGCCGACTTGGAACAAGTGCAAGGTATACTCTGCTAAGCACAGCTAGACTACCAATTAGAACTCGTAGACGGGAAGATTATCATTATGGGCGGATCAGACATTGTATCGAGCGAAATTGGACTTGAGTTTGGCAGACTTTTGCTTAACTGGGTCAAACCCCGCAAATTGGGACGAGTGTTTGAATAAAGCAGACAAACCCAGAATAAAATCATCTGCGTTCATCTGCGTTCATCTGCGGTTTAAAACTGCCAAATAACTAAACCCAACAACACAGCCACACCTCCGGCAATAGTCAACACATAAAACTGCGACTGACCAGTACCACTGTACTTCAACCCTTCACCGCTAAAAATTGTCGCAAAACCAAACAAATTAACCGCCCCATCCACCACATACTTGTCAGTCCAAGCGCTGATTTTAGAAATAGAAGCAACAGCCCAAACCACAGTCAAGAGATAAACGCGATCGATATAAAAATCATAAGCTAACAAATCCTGCAAAGCTGGAATCGGTAGTCGCACTGGCCTAGGTAAAACCCCATACCAATAAATTGCCACCCCAATCCCACAACCAATCAATCCAGATAACATCAACAGCGGTATATCAAAAGTCTTCAACAGCAAATTTAAAGTATCAAAATCCCCTGTTTCCGACCAAGGGCCACTCCAACTAATTAATAATTGCCACTGTTGCAACATCCAAGGTACTAATAATCCAGTCACAGTTAAAATGACCATCGGCAAAGCCATTAGCCATCCTACTTCTGGAGTTCTATGAGTTTTTGGCTGCGGCTTTCCTGCAAATACCAAACCGAATACACGAGTTAAGTTTAGCGCCGTCAAACCATTAACCAATAGCAATACAACGACCAGCCATAAAGGTACTGTCCAAAAACCGTTCAGCCAGCGCCGCATCGCCCAAAAATTCCCTAGGGGCAACAGTGCCACCATCCCCGCAGAGCCTACTAAAAAAGCCGTAGTCGTGGCTGGCATTCTCGACCACAAGCCACCCATTTCTGTTAAGTTTTGAGTGTTAGTTGTCGAAATAATTGACCCAGCGCTCATGAATAATAGTGCCTTGGAAATCGAGTGCGCGAACAGCAACAGCAAAGCAATGTCAACTTGATTTAGCCCAACTGCGATAAACACCAAACCCATTGAAGCACTGGTAGAATGTGATAGTGTTCTTTTTAGGTCGATTTGGGCGATCGCCACCAGGGAAGCCCCAACCGCAGTCACCGCACCTAAAACCACCAACACCTCATCAGTCACCAGGGAAAGCGCCAACACAGGCTGAAGTTTAATCAAAACATAAGCCCCAGCACCCACAACCACAGTATTCCGCATAATTGAAGCTGGGTTTGGCCCTTCCATCGCCTCATCTAGCCACAAATGGAAGGGAAATTGAGCGCACTTAGCCGTAGGTGCGGCAATCAAAGCCAAACCTAATAGATTCGCAACCAAAGGAGATAAAGTTGCAGTTTCCGCCCATGTTTCTAAATCAGAAAAATTCAAACTTCCTGCTAAAGTAGAAAGTGTTACTACTCCCATCAGCAGTGGTACATCTCCGACCCGCTTCGTTAAAAACGCATCACGGGCGGCTGTCACTACCAATGGTTGAGCGTACCAAAAGCCTACTAGCAAGTAAGTGGAAAGTGTCAGCATTTCCAACAAAGCGTAAGTTAGAAGCAGCGAATCGCTAATCGCAATACCACTAATTGCTGCTTCAAAAAAACCGAGCAACCCGAAAAATCGAGCCATCGCCCAGTCTTTTTCCATGTAACCTAAAGCGTAAATTTGTGCTAGCAAACTTAGGAATGCCACTAACTCCATTGCGCTCGCACTCACGGTGGAGATTTCGATGGCAAAAGACAGGTCTAAGTCTGTTGCTTGCACCCAGTGTAGGAGCAATTGTTGAGGTGGTTTGTTCCAAGTTTCTCGGAAAATCACCGATCCGTGTACAAAAGCTAAGACAGTCATTAGCAAATTAAAGTATGCTGCTGGTCTCGGCCCTGTTTTGCGAATGGTTCCTGTAGACCAAGGCAAAGTTAAAATTGCACCAATTAAGCCATATAAAGGTATCCACCAACAGCTTTGGAGGAGAAATTGATTCATTTTTTATCCTGATATATTTGGAATTTACTACTGTCTTTATGCAAAAATTAATCGCGAGCGATCGCACGACACCCTAGAATTTCGGCTAAACTTGATTCTATAGTTTTGGCAAAATAATTTGCACTAATTTTCACTATACATTAAAGGACTCAAACTGAGAATCTTCTCACTAAAAAATTACCTGTTACAGAAAAGCGAACTCTACTTAACGAGTATTTTTACTTACCGAACTCTCCAAGTGCTACCTGCGTCCACTCCTCACTATGTTAAGTTTATTAAAAAAATGTTAAATCATTTTAAGTAACATAAAATAATTTAATTTTTGTTATTAAACATTATGATGTTAGTTTATATTGTCAAGGTAGACAGCTTGCCCTATTCTTAAAAGGATAGGAAGCTTTAAACCGTTTTTCTAAATAATCTGGGTTCCCCCGTCCAATTTTTAAAATTGGTCAAAGATTTGTAACGGTAATTCCACTAATTCTCGATTAGGAGATTCAAAAATGTCAATTGCCGTGGGAATGATTGAGACCAAAGGTTTTCCAGCCGTTGTGGAAGCCGCCGACGCTATGGTCAAAGCTGCTCGTGTTACCCTCGTGGGCTATGAAAAAATCGGCAGTGCCCGCGTCACAGTGATTGTGCGTGGTAACGTGTCAGAAGTTCAAGCCTCAGTGGCAGCAGGAGTAGAATCCGTCAAACGGGTGAACGGCGGAGAAGTTGTCTCCACCCACATCATCGCCCGTCCCCACGAAAACCTCGAATATGTTTTGCCGATTCGCTACACCGAAGCAGTCGAACAGTTCCGAGGCGACTAAGTTGTCATCGCACGGAAACTTAATTCTGTGAAAAAGTTAGTGCAAGCCTCGAAAAATCAGCGTTCAGTTCCCCCAATATTAAATCAGGAGTAGAAAAAATGGCAATTGCAGTTGGCATGATCGAAACTTTAGGCTTCCCAGCAGTTGTGGAAGCCGCCGACGCGATGGTCAAGGCCGCTCGCGTCACCTTGGTAGGTTACGAAAAAATCGGTAGTGCTCGCGTTACAGTCATTGTAAGAGGAGATGTCTCGGAAGTGCAAGCTTCTGTGGCGGCCGGAGTTGAGTCAGTGAAGCGCGTTAACGGCGGACAAGTTATGTCCACCCACATCATCGCCCGCCCTCACGAAAACTTGGAGTATGTGCTACCTATTCGTTACACCGAAGCTGTGGAACAGTTCCGGGAAGGCGTGAGCGGCATTCGTCCTCTCAATAGATCTTAAGATAGGCGATCGTTCATCGGGCATTGGGTAATTAAAAATTAAAAATTAAAAATTAAAAATTGTGATAATTTTTGATTTAGTATTTTTAATTTTTAATTGAGAAGGAAATGGAATATTGGTTATTAGTCATTGGTCATTAGTCATTGGTCATTAGTCATTGGTCATTGGTCATTAGTCATTAGTCACTAGACAAATAACTCTAAACAACTGACAACCGACTGAGACAAGCTGATTAAAAAAAAAGACGAATGACTATAAAAATGACAATTACCAATTACCAATTACCAATTACCTGTCACCTAAAATGCAAATGGCAAAAGTTCTCGGCACAGTAGTCAGTACCCAAAAAGAGCCTAGTCTTAGAGGATCAAAATTTCTACTGCTGCAATTCATCAATGAGGAAGGTTCGCCAGTTCCCGGATATGAGGTAGCCGCTGATTGTGTGGGCGCTGGTATAGATGAGTGGGTTTTAGTAACCAGGGGAAGCGCAGCCCGGATTGCGCCTGGAAGCGAAAACCGTCCGATCGATGCTTTGGTAGTAGGTATTATAGATACTGTCAATGTAGAAAACCGCCTCATTTACAGTAAAAAAGACGACGGATACCGTTAGTTGATAGTTGACAGTTGGCAGTTGATAGTTGGCAGCTAACAAGTAACAAGTAACAACTAACAACTAACAAGTAACAAAAAAAATTTTCAGTTCAGGAGAACTTAACTTATGGCAGTCCGCAGTGTTGCGGCTCCCCCGACGCCTTGGTCGAAAAACTTGGCAGAGCCCAAAATTCACGAAACCGCCTATGTACACTCCTTTTCTAACATTATTGGGGATGTACATATCGGTTCTAAGGTGCTGATTGCCCCAGGGACATCTATCCGCGCTGATGAAGGTACTCCTTTCTATATCGGAGAAGGTACTAACATTCAAGATGGGGTAGTAATTCACGGTTTAGAACAAGGCCGAGTCACAGGAGATGATGACAACTCTTATTCCGTTTGGGTGGGAAAAAATACTTCCCTGACTCATATGAGTTTAATTCACGGCCCAGCCTATGTGGGCGATGACTGTTTTATCGGTTTTCGCTCTACTGTGTTTAATGCCAGGGTGGGCAATGGTTGCATTGTGATGATGCACGTACTAATTCAAGATGTAGAGATTCCTCCCGGCAAGTATATACCTTCGGGAGCTGTGATTACTAATCAGCAGCAAGCCGATCGCCTGCCTGATGTTCTTGATTCAGATGTTAAATTTGCTACCCACGTGATCGGAGTTAACGACGCTCTGAGAACTGGTTATCGCTGTGCTGACAACATTGCTTGTTTGGCACCTATTCGCAATGAACTTTCTAAAAATTCGGACATGACTCCAATCACTTATTCTACCCATTCCACAAGCCAATTGAGCAATTCGCTAGTCGATAGCGTCCGCAACCTGCTAGCTCAAGGATACAGCGTGGGAGCAGAACACGCCGACCAACGACGCTTCCGCACCGGTTCTTGGCGCACTTGCGGGCCCATTTCGTCTACCCGCGAATCAGAAGTGATCAATGCTTTGTCGGCTTGTATGAGCGAACATCAAGGGGAATACGTCCGCTTGATCGGGATTGATACTAAAGCCAAGCGCCGTGTACTTGAAGAAATCGTGCAAAGACCAGGAGACAATGGCTCTAACGGTTCTAGCGGCGCGACAACTCACCAATCTAATGGCAAAGCTGCCCCTGCGACCTACCAGAATGGCGCTGCTGCGTCAAATGGTAAATTGACTGGAGATTTCGTGGGAACTGTTCGTAGCTTGCTAGCTCAAGGCTACAAGGTGGGGACGGAACACGCTGATCAACGACGTTTCCGCACTAGCTCTTGGCAAAGTGGGGCTTCTGTGCAAGGGCATAATGAATCTGAGGCGATCGCGACTTTGGAGGCTGTGATGCGCCAGTACCCAGGAGAGTACGTGCGTTTGATCGGTATTGATCCGAAGGCTAAGCGCCGGGTGGTTGAAGAAATTATTCAGCGCCCAGATGGCCCGGTTGCTCAATCTGCTCAACCGGCTGGAACAGGCTCATACAAAGCAACTTCGACTGCAAGTGGAAGTGGTAGCGGAGTGTTGACCGGCAAGACGATCGACCAAATTCGCAATTTGCTTTCCCAAGGATACAAAATTGGTACGGAACACGCAGATGTGCGCCGTTTCCGCACTGGTTCTTGGAACAGTTGCGCTCCGATCGCATCTAATCGCGAATCGGAAGTAATTTCGGCTCTCGAAACCTGTCTGAAAGAACACAGCGGTGATTATGTCCGCTTGTTGGGAATTGATTCCAAGGCTAAGCGCCGGGTGCTTGAAGAGATTATTCAGCGTCCTTAATTGGAAAGTAATTAGTGTTGTTATCCCGTTAATTCCTTTGTGAGTTAACGGAATAACAATGCTAGTAAATTGAATTTAAATCGGAAGTTGTTAGAAAGATAGATTGATAATTATTGCTGAAAACTAGGCATTTTATCTATCAATTAATAGAGTGAAAAATATCGGTGTTAAACCTAAAATCCTAAATCTAAAATGGTTAAGTTGAATGTATTTATCGCCACTACAATTAAGTAGTAATTTTCAGGTTTGTATCAGTGGTGATGTGGTTGTTGATGAGGGTGCTGCGATCGCCCCTGGAGTGATCCTACGAGCTGATCCAGATAGCCGGATCTCGATCGCCGCAGGTGCTTGTATTGGCATGGGTGTAATCATTCATGCCAACGCGCAAGGTACTCTGGAAGTGGGAGCGGGTGTTATCCTCGGTGCTGGGGTGTTGATCGTAGGTTCTGGTGCGATCGGGGCAAATGCCTGTATCGGTGCGGCAACGACGCTGATTAATCCTTGTGTTGACAAAATGCAAATTTTGCCGGCGGGTTCTTTGATTGGAGATGGTGGCCGCCAAGTTACATTAGAAGCAACCATAGAACCAAAAGCAGAACCAAAAGCAGAACCAGAAATCCCCGCCGCCACTACGCAACCAGTGGAAAAACCTGTTGAAGAAACACCAGAAGCCGATCGCACAAAGCCTGAAACGCCACCTGAGACAACCTCATCGCCGGAATCAGCGGCCGCAGAGCAACCCCCTGAACCGGGAGAAGTACCAACAATTTTGTACGGACAAGCCCACATCAATCGGCTGCTGGGAACGCTGTTTCCCTACCGACAATCTTTTAATCGATCTGACCAAAACGGTCAAACTTCTTCTGACGGTTCAGAATAGTAGTTTTTTCAGCAAAAGGCAGTTATGCTGAAGGCATAAATATCAAATATAAATAGATAATCTAACATTATTGGTCGCCCAGTAATTTCTAACGGTTTGTAGCAAAAATATGTGTCTTGAAGATCATGTAATATCTCTGATGATCTGACACACTCAAATTATAGACAAATTTTTATTTTTGGAAGTTTCTAAGGGTCATAGAAAATGAACGGACAAACAAATAATCCTGGTGGCCAATCGCAATCTAAGCGTCAGGAATACTTCAAAGATACCGCTTTGGGCTTGGTATCGACCAAAAGTTTTCCGGCAATTGTTGGGACTGCTGACATGATGCTGAAGTCGGCTGGGGTGATTTTAGTAGGATATGAAAAAATCGGTTCTGGTCACTGTACTGCGATCGTTCGAGGTAGAATTTCTGATGTCCGTTTGGCTGTGGAAGCCGGAGCTCAGACAGCCGAACAGTTTGGTCAATTTGTTTCTAAGTTGGTGATTGCTAGGCCTTTGGCTAATTTGGAAGTGGTTTTGCCGATCGGCTTTCGGCTAACTCAACTATCTGAAAGTGGCAGTTATTCTCGTCTGAGCAATCAAGCAGTTGGTTTGCTCGAAACGCGGGGATTTCCAGCAATGGTGGGAGCTTGCGATGCTATGCTCAAATCCGCAGACGTACACTTAGCAGCTTATGAGAAAATCGGTGCTGGTTTGTGCACGGCAATTATTCGCGGTGCGGTGGCTGATGTGGCTGTGGCTGTCGAAGCGGGAATGTACGAAGCTGAACGTATTGGCGAGTTGAATGCGGTAATGGTAATTCCGAGGCCTTTGGAAGATTTGGAACAAACTTTGCCATTGGCGAGTTGTTGGATTGAGCAGCGTCAACCTGTAATGATGCCGATGTCGGTTAAGGAAAAGCAACAAGAATTGATTGAACTTCCAGATTTGGAGAAGTTGAGAATTGCTGTGGAAGAAGAAATCAATCGTTG
>NZ_JAKJHX010000120.1 GCF_021648855.1 Tychonema litorale BBK16
CGTTTGCCAGTCTTTGGGCGATCGCACTTTTTGACTTGCTTAGTCTAAACTCCAAATTGTATCAATGTCGAAAAATTGAGTTTTTTATCGTCATGGAGCAAATGGATGAGTTGTCATATTTTTTCAAGAATTTTCAAGCAGCTATGATTTGGTTCGCAGATAAGTTATCAAAGGAATTTGATGCGAAAATAATCTTCAACGGGGGAGATAGTTTACTGGCAAGCTTATCAGTAAGTGAACTTTTGATAGATGACCTAGAAAACTTAAGAATTGAGTTTTCTAATCTTTCATCTGCAACAATATCATTTGGTATTGGCAACAGTCCGCGTCAAGCATACTTTGCCCTTAAATTAGCTAAAGCTAGTGGCAAGAATCGGATTGAAATCTTCCAGGAGTGTACAAAATGACTAAACAACTACTCCTGTTTATCCAAAGTGATAATCCAGGACTTTATGTTAATATAATAACTCATTGTGTTCAAGTTGAAGGTGTTCGCAACATACATTTTGCCGTCAACTCAGGTGCGCTAGGAAAGATTTCAGAAGAAAGAGATAAGATCAAAAAGATTAAAAATAAATTTGAAGAGCTTTTCATTAATTACCCAAATGTATATAAGCTTGCCTACGAAACAATGCCTTCTTCTAGTCAGTTAGAAGAAAGAACTATGAAAATTCTATTTACAAATCCAGAATTTTCCACTAAAGATTTAAATGATAAATTTCATGATATGGACAAACTTTTTGTGGATGTTTCTGGCTGTAACAAAAAAGTTTCTAGTGATGTTATTTCGTCTTATATATTGAATGGAATTAGACATATTTGCTGCTTTGAACTTGACGATAGAGTCTATTCACAAGAATGGAGAAAACAAGGTTTCAGCAAAGATTATCATGATATATGTAGGGATAGTTCTTACTATGAGTATATTGATTTTTCTAAATCTGGAACAACTATAAATAGCTTTAATCGTATGCGTTCTCAAGGGAAGCTTATCAAGCTTCTTTTTGTTATTTCTATTGTCCTTGGAGTTATTGTTTTCGGATTAATTCAGCAGCAACAAAACGTCCTTGCTCAATATGCAACAATTGCACTAACATTGATCACAGCACTAGGGCTGATCAATGATATTTTTGGAGTTGCCGATCGTCTAAAATAATTTATTAGTTTATCAATCGCGATCTAACCTACAGATCACTTTGGCAAAGGCTCCAATATTTTCTCACCAACTCTAGCCGTAACCACCGTAAATAAAGCCTCATAATGATTCAAAGCTTCCTCAAATCCATAATTCTCAACAGCATAACTTCTACCTTGCAAACCCAGCGCTTCCAGCTTAGCCGGATTCAAATACAAATCTTCAACCCCATCCGCTAGAGCTTGCGGATCTTCTGGTGTCACCACCACCCCGCCACCACTTTGCTGCACTGCTTTATGAGCAGTACCAGTCTCAGGAACCGAAGCCAAAATAGCCCTGCCACTCGCCAACAGCACTTGAATTTTTGAAGGCATATTAAAATTAGTCACCCGGCGCTTTTGTACCACCAAACTAACATCAGCCGCAGCTAGCATTTCTGGTAATTTTTCTCGCGGTTCAAAGGGCAGTAACATCACATTAGTCGCTTTGTAAGTTTCGCAATCTCTTTGCAAACGTGCCAGTGCTGTGGACTCTCCCACAATTACAAATGCGATTTCTGGTATGTGTTTCAAACGAGCCGCTGCTTGGACAACTGTTTGCAAACCTTGAGTCAGAGCAATATTGCCCGCGTAGAGAATGACAAATTTGCCCTGGAGATTGTGAGTTTTGCGAAAGGAATTATTTTCTTTAGGTAAGGGACGGATGAAATTGACATCAACCCAATTGGGAAGACAAACTATTTTTTCCGGAGGTACTCCTTGAGATTGCAATTTTTGGACAAAACCGTTGTCGATTACGCTGACTTGGCTAGCTGTGCTGTAGGCGAATTTTTCTAAGGCGTCAGCAATCTTAATTAGTATGCCGTTCTTTTTTACCAAACCGACGCGCACGGCTGCTTCTGAGACGATATCCTGAACGTTGAGGACGATCGGGCAACCGCGAATCCAACCGTAGAGAGCCACTGGAACGCAAATCGGCAATGGGGGCATTGTTGAGAAAATCACGTCTGGTCGATCGCCCCTAAACGCTTGAACAGCACTAGAAAACACAAAACTACCATCCAACAGCAATCGGTCTAGCAAGCTAGGGTGAGGGCCATTTACCCGGACGTAGCTGCGCTGAATTGTCACACCTTTGTGTTCTTCGGTGAGGTAGAATTTGCCCCGATATTGTTCATAAATCCGGCGCTGCGGATAGTTCGGCATTCCTGTAACAACTCGAACTTGATGGCCGCGTTTGACTAGGCCTTGAGCTAGTTCTGTCATCAAAGGAGCAATGCCGATCGGCTCTGGATAGTAGTTATAGGAATAAATCAGAATACGCATAATATTTAGTTTGAAGCAAATTTTCCTGCCGCCGCTACCTTGAGCTACTACCCGGTTAATTCCCCTGGATGGGGTTGGGTTCCGGGTAACACAGCAGGGGCGCAGCCTGGAATTGGCTAGGCTCAACAGAATCCGCCCTCTGTGGCTTGGAGCCTCCCATCATCCGGTAATGTTTTTTCGCATCACCAAGCAGTTGCGGCGATCGTCAGCACGGATATAACGAAGCTCCTCTGTCAGCTTGTGCATAAATAGCAATCCCCTTTCTCCTTCTTTTTCCAAAGGATCTCGCGGATCTTCGATAATAGACTGGAGCTTTGCTTCCAGGTCAAAAGGTTGACCCCTATCCCAAATCCTGATTTCTAAGTAATTAGGAAACACTTTTACTTCCAGGTCGATCGGCGTCGTGGGGTGCAAGTTTTTGTGAGCATGGCGAACAGCATTTGTAAAGCCTTCATTCACAATCAGGCTACACTGCCACCACAAATCCTCTGGTAGCAATGGTAGAACAATATTCTCCAACCATTCCACAACTTGTTTCAGGGCATCCATGTCCGTTTCAACTTGAAGGTGCAACTCGGTCTTTGGTTGCTGATCTTTCATTTTTCTTCCCCTTGGTCGCCCCCCACCATACTTCGGCTACTTCGGCTACATTCAGTATAAGTACGCTCAGTACAAGTAGCTATACTCAGCTTGATTTCAACATCAGGGTTCAGACTTAAGCATGAGCGAGTCAAACGTCCAACGGTGGTGGCAAAATAAGGGAAGCAAGGTCTTGGCAACATAATTAGTTAAGTCAAGCTTGAGTTGAAGAAGCCCGTTTTGCCTCAAGGTGAGCATTCCTTTTGCATCATTTACTGTGACTGGAAATGAGAGACTTGTGATAGTTTAACCCGTCTGGGTATGGCGTTTAAATAGTTTTAAGTTTTGAGTTAAAGAGTTGAAAACTCTTTAACTCAAAACTTACTACTAACTTAAGATTATTACCTGACTCTGGTAAAAATTTCCGATTTTTCCAACCCCGCTGTACCGAAAAAGTCAGCGGTGGGTGGTTAAGGCATCCTATACGGCACCACTATTTTTGTTGAACAGAACAGTTATGGTTTTCACAATTAGTTTCACGTCATACATCAGGCTCCAATTTTCTTGGTACTTTAAATCCAGGCTGATGACATCTTCAAAGTTACGCACCTGAGAACGGCCATTGACTTGCCATTCTCCGGTCATCCCTGGTTTGACATCAAAACGCTGCCACTGAGGTACTTCATAGCGGTCAACTTCGTCTGGGGTAGGCGGCCGAGTGCCGACTAGACTCATTTCGCCTTTGAGTACATTCCAAAATTGTGGCAATTCGTCCAGGCTGGTTTTTCGCAATATCCGCCCGACTTTGGTAATGCGGGGGTCGTTGTCATTTTTGAAAAAAGCCCCCGATGCTTGGTTTTGGATTTGGGATTTAAGAGCTTCGGCGTTGGTACACATCGATCGAAACTTCCAAATCTGAAATCTTCTTCCCATCCAGCCACAGCGGGTTTGAGCGAAAAATATCGGCCCCGGATCGTTAATTGTGATCGCTGCGACTATGGGTATAAATAATATTCCTGTAATTATCAAACCTACGATCGCCCCAACAATGTCGATCAGCCGTTTCACGAGCGATCGCACAGAGGGGTGCGTGACAGGTAACTGACTGTCTGCACGGTTGTTCTCAGCGGGGGCTGTGCTGACAGGAGACGACTCGATCGTCAGCACTTGATCTAGGCTAGTGAGTTCAAATACTGCCATCACCTGCGGTTTGAGACTCCGCAGCACTAAATCGCTGTCGCGCTGTTTGGCAAATTTTAGATTGCTGACTAAGGCACCGATTCCGCTACTGTCGATAAATGTCGTCTGACTGAAGTCTAGGACAATTTTAGTGGGAACGGTGCTTCCAGAGAAAAGTTGCTGGCAGGTTGTCTTGAAGTTTACGGCTTCAAGTACGCTTAAGCGCACGGGGATATGAACAGAGGGAACCTCGTCCAAATATGTCACCCTAAAATCTGCCTCTGGGGTTTGGCTGACCATGAAGTCCTGGTTTCAAATTTCAATCTGATGTCTTTAGCCTATTGTGTCCTAGCCGCTCCCTTTTTACCAAATATTATTGTTAATAAAAGGCTAGATTTACACAAACTTTATATTTTAAGTACCAACCAGGAAAGCCCAAAAGTGATTCTGAGAAGCCCACACCATACCCGTCAAGCGGGTTGGTGTGTAAATAATGTCACGAATTATAAACGTTTTCTGACTGAGAGGTTTCGCGGCCGATTGGTTTGACTTTCGCCTTAGCTTTGGCTGCGTTGCGTTTCAGGGCTTGGAGACGGGCTTCGTATTTAGCGCGCTGCTGCTTTTTAGAAGTTTGCTCGATTAGGGTTTTCAAGGCGCTACCCAGACTTTTATAGGCGTTTGGCAAAGTGTAGCCAAAGCGGGTGGCGAGGGCGAGGGCTTTTTCATCAGCATCAATTGCTTCTTTTAAGCTTTTCTCTCCGTTGTTTTTCCGATAAAGCCTCCAGCCGGAGACACCGCATAGGGATAGGGCTAGTACCAGCAGCAAACCATCTTGCACCCAAAGTTCGCCGACTGCGCCACCTAAACCGATCGCGAGGGCGGCCATTTCCCAACCATCTCTGGGGATGGTATCGTTTTGGATGCGGGCGACTTCGTGCCAAAACAGCAGATTGCGCTGATCCATCGCTAGTTGCTCCCAGCGAATCAGGTCTATTTGTACTTCTACCTGATCTTTGCCGATTTCTTCGCTGCGGATCAAGGTGGGATTAACTTCTATGGTTTTTTCTACTGTTACCCAACTTTGCAATTCTGGGGGCAGTATATTTTTCAAGCGCCGGATCTCACTCATCTCGGCTCTTGCTGTGGAGGTTGCATAGGATGTCATAGCTCCGGCCTTAAAATTTTCAAAGGGTTAATATGCTTCTATATTCTGAAGTATAGCGCTTAGTGTCAAAACCTTGTGCGTTCACGTCGGCACTGTCAAAGCCAGAAGTCGATCGAGCTTTACTGACAATGTTACTTGCTTGCAAGGCGATCGACACAACCTACTCATACCAATTTAATGTGAAGTTGCACATATCTCGATCCCCCTAAATCCCCCTTAGGTCGGGGGACTTTGAGAAGAATCTTGTCCCCCCCTTATTAAGGGGGGCTAGGGGGGATCAGATTCTATGCAGCCTCATAAAAAATTGGTATCAACTTTTTTCTGTTTCTTTTGCATCAACGGCTCAATTTCTTGTCGCAACTTCAACCAAGCCGACAAAACTTCAGGTTTAGAAGTTATACCTTTTTGAATCAAAACCACCCCATCCAATACTTGAACAACCCCGTAAGTTCCCTGCCGCAGAGCCTCGTCAGCAAAACGTACTCCCCCCCTAACTCTACCGCGATCGATCGGACCCTTCAAGTTATCCTCCTGCAACTGCCACAAATCTAGCAATCCATAATCAACATCAACTATCTTTCCATTTTCATCTATCATCTGCATCACCTCTAAGCGGATGATGTTCCGCCGCCCGGAGAGATGGGAAACTATATAACTGCTCGTGGAAATACTAGCATCTTTTGGAATCAAATTAAAAACAGTCTTTAAATCAGCAGCATGATCCAATTGAGCGCTTAAAGATTGATAAACCCAAGGTTGAATCGAGTAAGGAGAAATAAAATACAAAGCTCGATGCGGATTAGAAGTGTAAGTCAACAACATTGACAAACAGATACACCCAATCCAGAAACGATGCAGCCTAGGCTTGAATCTTTCTTGATGTTGCGACCACCACAATATTGTACCGTAAAACAAGCCCGGAATTACAGCCAAAGTGTAACGAGTATTGATTGAAGTAGCTGACTGATTAAAAACTTGCAACAGTAGAACTGACAAAGGAAAAACTGTCATAATCCAGGCGCTAGGAGTAATCACAGGTACAAATGCTAGCGGCAACCAATGACCTAAAAGGTATAAAATGCGTCTACTGAAGTTAGTAAACAATACTTGAATTATGATCTGAGGCTGGCTGATAATCGCCCATAGCAGCTCTAGGGTTGAAGGCGCTTCTGTTTTGACAAATTTCCTAAAGTAACTCGCTAAATACAATCTAGAATTATCAACCGAAAACATCGGCATCACTGTAGTAGTTATTAGCACCACATAGCTGAAGCTGACAGCGCACAAAGCCATACCAGTACGAGGGTAACGGCGACTAAAAATTAAATATACTCCGATACCGAATAACGTAATTCCCACATCTTCGCGAGTTCCCAATGTCAATGCTGCGAAAATCCAAAACAACACCCAACGCTGCTTTTCTAATGCTAAAAGCAGGCTAAATACAAACAAAGGAATTTGGCAGTGTTCATAGAAATTGCCCAACGTCGGCCCGATTACCCCATTTGCTCCGTAATAGCTAGCTACAATCATTACTGA
Source organism: Tychonema litorale BBK16 (assembly GCF_021648855.1). GTDB lineage: Bacteria > Cyanobacteriota > Cyanobacteriia > Cyanobacteriales > Microcoleaceae > Microcoleus. The sequence goes on from NZ_JAKJHX010000120.1 coordinate 6,923, forward strand.
TATCGGAACAGACAAATAGTGTCTTGCTAAAAAATATAAAACTATTCCCGCAGCAGCAATTAAAGTTACTTGTAACACAATCAGGGTAACAGGAGATGGAAACAAAGCATAAAGCGGCATCCAAAGTAAAAAATCAATGACAAAGTGTTGTCCTAAGTGGATGTAGGATGGGTATGACAGTTGTCTGTCGATCAGCGAGGCGCTAGAGGCGGCTGAAGAAAGTGAACTTTGAAATAATTTGCCGTGTACGCTGTTCCAAAATACTTGGTTAAATAGGCCGTGATCGTAGGTGATTAAAAAGCTTTCATAGTTAATTATACTAAAAGTTAAAACTACTGTAAAAAACGTAGCTGCTATAATCAGAACTTGACGCAATCCTGTTTGATTTTGCCAGTAGTCGAGAGGTTTGAATTTCATGCTTTTTATGAGATTATAGAATATTGATCGGGTTAGCTAAAATTATGCTTAAATTCGGATATAGAAATAAATTCTCCTTGAGTTTTTAGTACAGTCAAATATTTTTCTAGTTTGTCAATCATTTTACTACCTGAATCTTTTTTGACATAACCGGGGAGTTTAAACTGGGAAATATCGGTGAATTCCCAGGGGTGAAAGTAGATATTTAGATAATAATCCGTTTCTAGAGTGAGCTTAGCTGCTAATTGGATCATTGACAAAGGGAAGTTTTTAAAGCTCAACCAAAATAGCGGAAATCTAATTAGAGGAGTAACTGAAATAGGAAGGTTTAGCAGTTTATTCGTATAATATGCAGTTCTGGGTTTGAATAGGTTGTTGTATCTGCCGGGTATATAAGTTGGATTCATAGATGAGTTGTATTCATAGCCTGCTTTTTCTATTTCTGCATCGTCAATTGGTTGAAGTCTTGCCATCCTGAAGCCAGTAACTTTAGTATTAGTTATGGATTCTAATGTTAGCTTAGATTTTTGTAAATCATCTGGGGAGAATTGGGAGTGAAAAAAACCGTGGGAGGCAATTTCATGTTTTTGTGAAAGTTGCTTAATTATCTCTCGGTGGTGGAGTGCGAAGTTAGCAGTCACAAAAAATGTAGCGGTGATATCTAATCTGTCTAGAAGTGAAATCACATTTAACAAGCCTCTTTTAGAGACTTCAAATTTAATCTCGTTTTCCAAGGGTTGACCGTATTCTTCGGGAATGTCAAATTCTTCTATGTCAAAGCTCAATAAAATGTATTTATTCATAGTTTCCTGTCCAATTTTTATAGCGAATCCTTAACAAACAAGAAAACATTTTTACAGAATCTTTAACTATATTTACTTTGGAGATTTTGTATAAGTGTTGTTCGGAAACTCTGGCAGGAATTTCGCCGATTGTATATCCTTTCTTTTGTGCCAAAAAAAGTAGTTCGGCATCAAAGGAAAATCCAGTGATTGTCTGTTGCTTGAATATTTCTTGGGCGGCGTTTTTGTTAAATCCTTTGAGTCCAGCCTGCATATCTCTATAGGGCAAATTGAGGATTTTTCTGGAAATAAAGTTAAATATTTTGCCTGATATTTTTCTGATTAAGGTAAGATTGCGGAAATTGTGTTTGTCCAGGTTTCTGCAACCAATTACGACATCAAATTTTTCTAACTTTTCTACTAATGGTTCGAGGTGTTCCAGGGAATAAGCTAAGTCGCCATCCATGAAGCAGATGCAGTCAGCATCTACAGATTCGCTTCCTTTTTTAACGGCATAACCTTTTCCTTGACGCTCGCTGTAAGAAATTAGTTTGATATGATGTGTTGGGAAGATTGTGAGTTTATTTTCGATAATTTGCAGTGTCTCATCTGTCGAGCCGTCATTAACAATGATAAAATTGTAGGCATGATTTTTTTGAGCAAATTCTAAAACTCTGTCAAAAGTTTGTTTTATGCAATTTGCTTCGTTGTAAACAGGCAGAATTACTGCGATTTTCATCATTGTTATCGGCTGAGACTTTCGCAGAAATTATGCTACCACTTCGGGGGGCAAATCACAAGTACAAAAATTACAGAGAAAATTTGGGGCAGAAATCAGGATTGTTAACTGTGGGCTGGGGTTGCATGAGCGGTGCGATCGCGCTAAATTGTATCCTACAGGATTTTACCTAGCTGAGGCTGATCGTCAATAAGCGCGATCGCATCTACAATCTAGATGCAGACGCAATCTTGCCCAAAAAATCCTCACCCTTGCACCTAAGTTCTACACCTTATTCAGTCATAATGGTCATGGTAAATTTTTTAGTTCATAAATTGCCTAAGTATTTTCAACCCATTACCATCCAAAAAAAACGCATTATCAATTTTTTTATAGCATTTATCCTAACATTAATCACTTGTCAAGTAATCCTAGAATTCATCACAGTTGAAATTCCAATTTTCGGGTTTCACGACATTGTGGATATTCAAAACACCCAAGAAATACCACCACAGCGCCAAGACTTTCCCGGCGACTACAGCCAACAAAACTTAGAACCTTTTTTAGAATCTTTAGTTGCCAATAACTATTGGTTTTTGTCAACCCAAGAACTCTATGATTACTTCTTAGCAAGTCCTAAAAAAGTAGTGCCTGCTGAATATCGCGATCGCAAAAAAGTCATGATTAGTTTCGACGACGGAAACAAAAGTATTTATACACATTTACTGCCGATTTTAGAAAAGCTACAAAACAAGTACGGCACAAAACATAAAGTAGTTGTATTTGTCAACTCAGGATTTTTAGGTACTGATAAATCACTCATAAAAAAAGTCAATTGTCAAGACTTGAGAGAGGGATTTCAAAAAGGATTTTATGATATTCAATCCCACGGACTAAATCACGAAAACCTAACAAAAATTTCACTTAATGCTTTAGACAGAGAGTTGGCTGAAGACCAAATTAGATTGAGGAAATGCACCCAAGACTTAGACCCAAATCAACAAATTGCTTCTCACATTGCCTACCCCTTTGGCGCAGTCAACAAACAAGTAGATCGATATCTTGCTAAATACTACACGTCAGGATACTTGTACGACAGCTTAAAATTAAAACTGCGTTTTTTCCCCAAAAACAAATATCGGATCTCGCGCTTAACCATAAATAAAAAACACTCTACAAAGACACTAATTAGAATGGCTTCAGGGAACTGGCTGCACAGATTAATTGGCAAGTAAACATGATAAAATATATAGTTATTAAAGACTGAATCGGTGAGTGCATTGAAATACACAAAGTCAGAACCACAAGATACAGTAAACAACGAAAATTTGTCTCCAGTTGTTACACCTTCCCAACGCGCCGACGCACTAGATGCCCTGCGCGGACTAGCAGTTTTAGCAATGGTTTTGTCCGGCACAATCGCCCGGAAAACATTACCTGCATGGATGTATCACGCCCAAGAAGCGCCACCCATCCATGCCTTCAATCCTAAACTAGCGGGACTAACTTGGGTTGATTTAGTTTTCCCCTTCTTTTTATTTGCAATGGGGGCTGCTATACCATTGGCTATGTCTCGCCGTATCGCCAAAGGATGGGATATAAAAACAATAATTTTATCTATTTTACAAAGAGGATTTCTATTAGCTTCCTTTGCAATATTTCTCCAACATATTCGACCAACCGTCATTGACCCCAACGAACCAGGCCCGCACAAATGGTGGCTAGGATTGTGTGGATTTTTGATCCTATTTTTGATGTTTGTTCGTTGGCCAACTAAAAAGCTTCCATGGTTGCGAATAGCCACAACCATTGCTGCTTGGAGTGCTGGGATTGGTTTCGTATCTCGCATCAAATACCCAAACGGAATTGGGTTTGATTTAAACCGCAGTGATATTATCTTAGTTGTGCTTGCCAATATGGCTGTTTTTGGTTCGCTAATTTGGCTGTTTACTCGTTCAAATACGTGGTTGCGAGTGGGTTTTTTGGGCTTTGTATTCGCGATGCGATTGGCATCTCGTACAGATGGTTGGATTAAGTTAGTTTGGTTTTACTCTCCTGCACCTTGGATTTTTCAATTTGATTATTTCAAGTATTTGTTTATTATAATTCCCGGTACTATCGTAGGTGATTTGCTTTATCGGTGGATAGAGTATCGTTCCTCTGAAGAGGAGATTTATGCTAACTGGAAGAGTCTCCGCTATTTTAGTATTGTCATTTTGATGTTTGGTGTCAATTTAGTTTTGTTGGTGGGACTGCAAGCTAGATTGGTGTGGCAGACTTCGCTAGTGACGCTTGTGCTTTGTTTGTGCGGTTTGGTTTTGTTGAAAAATCCGGGAAATGTCACAGAGAATTTATTAAATCGTCTTTATAAGTGGGGATTTTATTGGCTGGTTTTGGGTTTACTATTTGAGCCTTATGAAGGCGGAATCAAGAAAGATTCGGCGACGATGAGTTACTTTTTTGTAACAACGGGAATGGCAATTTTTATGTTAATTGGGTTGACGATAATTATTGATGTGTTTCAAAAAAGATGGTGGTTGCAGTTGTTTATTGATAATGGTGTGAATCCGATGATTGGCTATGTGGGATTTGCGAATATTGTTTGGCCGATTCTGGTTTTAAATGAATGGGAACCTAGGATTATTGAGATGACTTCAACTGCTCCGTTTATGGGTTTTTTGAGGGGGTTTGGATATACGGCAGTTGTGGCTTTAATTGTGGTGGTGTTTACGAGGTTGAAACTATTTTTGAGGACGTGAGTTAAATCGGATAGGAGTTAAAATTGCGATCGGTAAAAAACCAAGTTGATTACCTGATAGTGGCCGAAATTAGGACACGACAGTGTCGTATCCCTACGGTGTTATTTGCTGTAGGGAGACGGCACTTCTCCTCTATATAATATTGCACAAAATTAATAATCGGCGGACGATCGCCTTTTTGTGCTTCTATTATCATTGTCACTCGTTTTTTTCTGCCTACCTTTCTTAATCTGCTGACTCATTTCCACAAACACATCTTTACGCAAAAAAGGATAGTCACTCACCCACACTTCGCGGCTGGGAATGTAAATATCTGAAACTTTGGCAATTCTGCCCAAGTCTTCTTGATTGGACATGACTAACATCAAAGCAGCTTGGCCTCTGATAATTCCCTGATGATTTTTTTGCAGTGGCGCTGTGAGTGTAGTCGTAAATCCAGTTTTGTCACCAACTTCTAAATTAATTCGCGGTTCTAAGTTATCTACAATTACGAGTTGTCCTTTTTGGTTGACAGTTTCCTCTTGACTTGTGACTTCATCTGTGATGTAAATATCCAAAACTCGTCCTTGCCAAAAACCGCAGTATTTATATTTGCGGCATTCTGCATTCTTCAAACTAGCCCACAAAATCGGGGCCCACAGCCAGTATAAACCTGCAATCAATCCGGTGATTAAGACTAGCGGCCCGACATCGGAACCGACGAAGTTGTAGATGATTACTAGGAATACTACGGCGACGGCGGAGATTAACATTCGCCTCAAGAAATCGGGTGGTTTTCCCCAGATATGTTTGTATTGGGCTCCGGTGGCGACGGCGGGAATTAGTTCTTGGAAGGTTTCGCGGGTTAGGGGAATTAGCATAATTACTTAGAGTATTTTTTCTAGGCCGTAAACGAGCGATCGCAATTCGAGCACTTTGCGTATAGATAATAATACTCCTGGCATATAACAAGCCCGATCGCTCGTATCGTGACGCAAAGTATAAACTTGACCCTCGCCGCCAAAAATTACTTCTTGATGGGCAATTAAACCTGGTAAGCGGATGCTGTGAATGCGAATTCCTTCTTCTGCCAAACATCCCCTAGCACCCTGCAACTTTTCGGTTTCTTCAACCTGTGGGGGATTGAAAGTTTTTCCCATTTCTGCTAGCATTTGTGCAGTTTGAATTGCCGTGCCACTGGGAGCATCAGCTTTTTGATTGTGGTGTAGCTCGATAATTTCTACGTGTTCAAAATATTGAGATGCCGTGACTGCGGCTTGTTGAAGTAGAACCATGCCGATCGAGAAGTTAGGTATAATTAAGCAGCCCGTGCTGGCTTTATCGGCAAATTCAGCTAATTTTTGAATTTGCTGGGTACTCAAACCTGTAGTGCCGACTACGGGACGAATGCCGTATGCTATAGCCGATCGCACATTTTCATAAACTGACGAAGGGTGGGTAAAATCTACCATCACCCCTAACTGTTTTTCCTGAGCAGCCAATACCAGCATTCCTTGCAAGTCGTCAGTGATGGGAACTTCCAACGGGCCGCACCCGGCTAACTCTCCCGCATCGGCGTTCAAGGACTCCGGAGAGCGGTCTATAGCCCCGAATAAAGTTAAGTCATCAGCATTGGCGATCGCCTTAATTACTTCGCGGCCCATTTTGCCACCAGCGCCATTAACAATTACCGGAATAGGAAGTTGATTTGCCATAATCTCAAAAAAATCCTTAAAGTCGATCGACTAAATTTTAACTCTAGCAGGACTTACACACTCTTCAACTTCGTATAAATTTTGTTAAATCAAGCAATAAGCCTAAGCAAACTCGGTTTTGCCACAAGTTCTGAAACCATTACACTAAGTCTAACCATAAACTCTATTCTGTGAGAACAGACTTAGAGAAGCGAATTTGTACAGATCAATTTTTTGCGATGGCAGAAGTTGATGCCCGCCCCAAAGCTCAGGACTGAATTTATGAGGTTTAATTGCGCTTTCGACCTTCTGCTTTTTGTGTTTTAGATGCGGATGACTTCTAAATTCTCTCAAAATCTACGATCGGTTTTTTCTGTCGCAACTCGCCTGGATTTTCCTTCTCCAGGTGGGCGGGCGTGGCTTTTGCCTGCAATGCTTGCGGGCGTGGCTGTAACGCTGCTGAATATGGGAGTTCGGCGGCTGGGATGGCTGCAAACTTGGGAATTGAGTAGTTTTGACTCTTTAGTGCGGTTACAGCCCGATCGCGACCCCGATCCGCGACTGCTGGTAGTAGGGATTTCTGAGGCAGATATTCAAGCTTTTGGCAGATTTCCGGTTTCCGATCAATTGATCGCTCAAACCTTGACAAAATTGCAAAAATATCAGCCAAAAGTGATCGGTTTAGATTTGTACCGCGATTTGCCGAATCAACCGGGATACCAAGAATTGCTAGCCCAATTGAAAGCACCAAATGTGGTGGCGATCACCAAATTGAAGGATTCTGAAAGTCCAGGAGTGCCTGCACCACTGGGGATGCCGCCGGATCGGGTTGGTTTTAACGACTTAGTTCTTGATGCCGACGGTGTTGTCCGCCGTAATTTGATCTATGTCTCGAAACCAGATAAAACTACTATTTTTTCGTTTTCCGTGCAACTGGCGCGACTGTATTTCCAAGATAGGATGCAGCCGAAAAATAGCCCTGTCAATCCCAACCAAATCAACTGGGGTAAAGCGCAATTTGTGCCCTTAGAGTCTGATAGTGGCAGCTATGCAAATCTAGATGCCAGAGGTTACCAAATTCTGCTCAAATATCGATCGGGCAACCACGTAGCGCGACAAGTCAGTATCAGGAAGGTATTAAGCGGGGAAATTGACCCAAGTTGGGTAAAGGATAAGATCGTGCTGATCGGGACGACAGCACCTAGTGCCAGAGATTTGTTTCTGACACCATACAGTCCGGTGAAACAGCACAATGCAAAAATACCGGGGGTGCTGATGCACACACAAATGCTCAGCCAAATTCTGAGTGCGGTTGCGGATGGGGAATCGCTTTTTTGGGTTTGTCCCGAATGGGCAGAAATTTTGTGGAACGCTTCTTGGGCAGTGTTTGGTGGGGCCCTGGCTTGGCGAATTCATCACCCTGCGAGGGCAGGATTGTTTGGGGCTGGGGCATTGATCGGGCTGTTGGGGGTGAGTTTTGGCATTTTTACTGTCGGTGGGTGGGTTCCTTTGGTGTCGCCGGCTTTGGGTTTGGTGATGACTGGTGTGGGTGTCAGTGCTTACAGGAAGCTTTATGATGCTTTTCATGATGCGCTGACGGGTTTGCCAAACCGGGATTTCTTTGTGAAGTGCCTGGGGCGGGCGATCGCAAATACAAGAGGCGGTAGTAGCTATCTGTTTGCGGTGCTTTTTTTAGATTTAGACAGGTTTAAGGCGATTAATGATTCTTTGGGGTATTTGGCGGGAGATGAACTGCTAATGGGTGTCGTGCTGCGGTTAAGAGCCTGTCTTTGTTACGCGGATACTGTGGCGCGGGTTGGGGGTGACGATTTTGCGATTTTGGTGAGGAATATTGATCTTGATCGTGCGGTGGATTTGGCCGATCGCATTCACAAAGCTTTGATTGTACCTTTTGAATTGAGAGGGCAAGAGGTATTTGTCACTGCTAGCATCGGGATTGCGTTAGGGGGTGAATCTGTCGCGAGTATCAGGGAACAGCCGGAACACTTGCTGCGAGACGCGCACACGGCGATGTATCGCGCGAAGGCTTTGGGCGCGGCAAGGCATCAGGTGTTTAATGCTTCGATGCACGATTTGGCGGTGGAGAGGTTGCAGTTGGAGACGGATTTGCGGATGGCGCTGAAGCGTCAGGAGTTTTTGCTGCATTACCAGCCGTTTGTGTGTTTGGCAACTGGGAGGATTATTGGGTTTGAGGCTTTGGTGCGATGGCAGCATCCGCTGCGGGGTTTGATTTCGCCTGTGAAGTTTATTCCGGTGGCTGAGGAGACTGGGGCGATCGTACCACTTGGTGAGTGGGTGTTGGAGGAGGCTTGCCGTCAGTTGCGACTGTGGGAGGAAATGTTTGATTTTGATCGACCTTTGATTATGAGTGTAAATCTATCTGGGAAGCAGTTTGCTCAACCGGATTTGGTGGCGCGGATTCAGGAGATTTTGGGCACAACGGGTTTGAATGCTGAGAGTTTGAAGTTGGAGATTACTGAGAGTGTGGTGATGGATGATGTGGAGTCGGCGATCGCGGTTTTGAAGCAGATGAAGGGGTTGAATGTCAAGTTGGGAATTGATGATTTTGGGACTGGTTATTCGTCGTTGAGTTATTTGAGTCGGTTTCCTACGGATACTTTGAAGGTTGATAAGTCGTTTGTGGGGCGTATGGAGGTGGGAAGTGAGGGGGAGAATGTGGCGATCGTGCGAACGATTGTGGCGCTAGCTCACGCTTTGGGTATGGATGTGATTGCGGAAGGTGTGGAGACGGCGGCACAGTTGGCTAAGCTAAGGGCGATCGGCTGTGAATACGGCCAAGGTTATTTTTTTGCTAAGCCGTTACCCAGCGATGAAGCTACTAATTTGATGGCTTCCGAGCCGCAGTGGTAGTCGTTAGTTATGAGTTATTGTACGTTAGCATCAGAATGACAAGCGAGGAGACGGCAGTGCCGTTTCCCTACGCCAAATTAATTGTAGGGAAACGGCACTGCC
>NZ_JAKJHX010000121.1 GCF_021648855.1 Tychonema litorale BBK16
ATGCCCAATGCCCAATGCCCAATGCCCAATTCCCAATGCCCAATTCCCAATGCCCGATACCCAATTCCCGATACCCGATGCCTTAAATTGTTACAATATATTTACAATGCTTCACACTAGGTCTGATCTATGAATGTCAAGACTGTATCGCCAGCCTCCACGCAAACTTATGCAAATTCAGGGACTCCCGCCGTTGTACTCGAAAATATTAAAGATGTAAACACAATTCCCCTACAAGCAGTCCCACTAGAGGCCGAAGCGGTAACTTCCGAAGTCCTCAAATCAGCCAAGGACAGAGCTTTCGAGTTAGCCGGAGATGCTGTGAGATACGATCCAGTGGCGATCGCAGCCCAGTACAAAAATCGCCCTCTACAAGTCTGGGGAAGGATGCTAAGCGTCTTTTGGACATTTTTTAGCTTTGCCTTCAGTTTGTGGTTCGACGGCAAAACAGGGCGCACCCTCAAAAACGAAAAGCGCCGCGCCGCCCGACTGCGGGAAATTCTCGCCCAACTCGGCCCCGCATTCATCAAAATCGGACAAGCACTCTCAACAAGGCCGGACTTAGTACCGCCAGTATATTTAGAAGAACTAACAACGCTGCAAGACCAATTGCCAGCATTTCCCAACGAAGTAGCATATCAATTCATTCAAGAAGAATTGGGCGCACATCCCAACGAAATCTACGCCGAAATCACGCCAAACCCGATCGCAGCAGCATCTCTCGGACAAGTCTACAAAGGCAAACTCAAAACCGGAGAAACAGTCGCAATCAAAGTCCAGCGACCAGGCTTAGCCGAAAACATCGGCTTAGATATCTACATCCTGCGGCGTGTTGCACTTTGGGCCCAAAATACCTTCAAAATAATTCGTAGCGACCTCGCAGCCATTATGGACGAATTGGGCGAGCGCATTTATGAAGAAATGGACTACACCCACGAAGGTGAAAATGCCGAACGGTTTGCCGAACTATATGGCCACATCAAGGACATTTATGTTCCCAGCATCTACTGGGAATATACCCGCCGCCGTGTCTTAACAATGGAGTGGATCACCGGAGTTAAACTCACTAATTTAGAAGCAGTAAAAGCTCAAGGAATAGACGCTCCTTACCTAATTGAAGTGGGGGTGCAGTGTTCTCTCAGACAACTCCTAGAACACGGTTTCTTTCATGCAGACCCTCATCCCGGCAATCTTTTAGCAACTCCTGACGGTCAGTTGGCTTATCTAGATTTCGGGATGATGAGCGAAGTTAAACCTTATCAAAGGTACGGCTTATTAGAAGCTGTAGTGCATTTAGTGAACCGCGACTTTGAAGGTTTAGCAAAAGATTATGTCAAATTAGATTTTTTGACACCAGACACTGATTTGACACCAATCATTCCGGCGTTAGCTAGCGTATTTAACAATGCTTTGGGTGCTAGTGTAGCTGAACTAAATTTTAAAAGCATTACTGACGAACTTTCGGCGGTGATGTACGAATATCCGTTCCGAGTTCCAGCCTACTACGCTTTGATTATCCGATCGCTCGTCACGCTAGAAGGCATCGCCATCAACGTTGACCCCGAATTCAAAGTGCTCAGCAAAGCCTATCCCTACGTTGCAAAACGGCTGTTGAGCGACCCCGCACCGGAGTTGAGGACATCTCTGCAAGAATTGCTGTTCAAACAAGGGGAATTCCGCTGGAACCGCTTAGAAAACTTGCTCAGCAATGCCCGCGATAGCGCAGACTACGATATCAGCAAAATCTTGGATCAAGGGTTAGACTATTTATTTTCTGAGAGAGGAGACTTTATTCGCGATCGTATTGTCACCGAATTAGTCAAAAGTCTCGACACAGTTTCGAGCAATGCCTTTGCGAATGCTAAATCTGTAGTGGGTGAATGGTTTGGAGTCAAAGCAAATCAACCCGTGGTTTCACAAACTGAACAAAACAATCTAGCACACATCAAACGAATTTGGGATATTTTGCAATCAACTCCCGGTTTTGATGGGACGAAAGTATTGCAGCTACTGCCACAATTGTTAGTGAAACCCGAATTGCAGAATATGGGGCAGAAAGTAGTCGGCGGTTTAGCTCAAAGAGCAGTTGCTAGACTAATTCGTGAATTTTTGCTTTCCTCCGAACCGGCGGTGATTTCTAGTAATGGCCACTATCCTAAAACTTCGCCTCAGTTGTCTTTACCGGCGGCGAAGTAGTTGCGATCGTAAACAGCTAGAACCCTTGATAAATCAAGGGTTCTAGCTGTTTATAGTCGAAAGCGGGCGGCGGGAATCGAACCCGCATAGTTAGCTTGGAAGGCTAAAGTTTTACCACTAAACTACGCCCGCATACCATCTCTAACAATAGCGTAAAGTTCTAAAAATAGCAAGAGATTTTTGAAAGTTTTTTTAGCTTCCGAAAACTGGCTTAATGGTAGCTCTCAGCCACAGTGCATAAATTATCCCGTCAATTTGCAAATACACATCCAAGGTAAAGGTTTTTGACTACGGATGAAAATAATCGTAAATTTGCTGCGCCAGACGAGGGCCAATTCCAGAAACTTCTGTCAATTGTTCGGGAGTAGCTAAGCGCAGATAGTCGATCGACCGAAAATGTGCTAATAATTGTTTTTGTCGGTGGTGTCCCAATCCGGGAATTTCATCTAAACGCGATCGCTTCATTCTGCCACTTCTTTGATCCCGATGAAAACTCACCGCAAATCTGTGCGCTTCATCCCGCACCCGACGCAATAATTGTACACCAGGCTGTTCGGCATCAGTTGCCAATGGCAAAGATTCCCCCGGCAGAAATATCTCTTCTCGCTGCTTTGCCAAACTCACAACGCGCAACTCTTCTAGCAAATTCATCTCCCGCAAAACTGCCACGACTGATGATAGTTGACCTTTGCCACCGTCGATCATAATTAAGTCAGGTTTGTCAACAATATTCCGTCTATCCGCTAAATCTTGTACATTTCCCGTTGCCGAACTTTCTTCTTCTTTCGCTCCTCGAAATCGGCGACTGAGAACTTCTGCTAAACTAGCAAAATCGTCGGAATGACCTGATTTAATTTCAGGATTTTTAATTTTGTAATGGCGATAGTGTTGATTGGCGGGTAAACCATCAATAAATACGACACGGGAAGCTACCGCATCCGAACCTTGAATATGAGAAATATCATAACCTTCTATACGGTGCGGAACTTCTGGCAAATCGAGAATTTCTGCTAAGTCTTGCATTGCTTGAGAATTGCGATCGCTCAATCTTTGCATTCTCGCCAATTCATACTCAGCATTTCGTTCCACCATCTCAATTAACTCTGCTTTACTTTGTCGCTGCGGAGTTAAAATTGTCACTTTTCGACCCTTGCGATTGCTCAACCAATCTGCTAAGATTTCCGCTTCTGGTAAATCATACTGTACAGAAATTTCGCTGGGAATTTCTACAGATTCTACATTTTGATAATGTTCCTCCAACACCCGTTGCAAAATTGCTCCCGCCTCTACCCCCCCTCGTTCCCCCCCTTGGTAAGGGGGGGAGGTAAGAGAAGGTTGAGATAACTCTTCTTCCCCGGAATGTAGGGGCGGTGCCCCCGTGCCCGCCCTGGCTTGGTGGGAAGGTATTTCAACCATAAATCCCAATCTACCGACTAATTGACCGGCGCGAATCTGGAATAATTGAATGCAAGCGTGTTGATTATCAGCCGCAAGTGCGATCGCATCTCTGGACACAGTATCATTAGGTAAAGAAACTTTTTGACCAGAGTTCAAAGACTGCAAACCATTAATTTGATCGCGAATTCGCGCCGCCAGTTCAAAATTCAAATTTTCGGCTGCTTCTTCCATTTGGGGTTCCAGAATATCCAGTAATTCTTGAGTCCTTCCTTGGAAAATCATCGCTACTTTTTGGATAATTTTGTGGTAATCTTCCACAGACATTAACCCTTGACAAACACCGACACAGCGGCCGATATCGTAGTTCAAACAAGGACGGTCTTTAAACAATGGTTGAGGGCGTTGCCGCAGTGGGAAAATGCGTTTGATTAAATGCAGTGTACTCCGCAGCGCCCCTGTATCCACGTAGGGGCCGTAGTAGCGGTCTTTGGCATTACCTGCGCGGCGTTTGCGGGTGATGAAAATGCGGGGGTATTCTTCCGACCAAGTTATGCACAAATATGGATATTTTTTATCATCCTTAAGGAGTACATTAAAGTGAGGTTGGTGTTGTTTGACTAGGTTTGCTTCTAATGCTAATGCTTCGGCTTCTGTGTCAGTGGCGATGAATTCAATTTCGCGTACTTGTTGCACCATCATGGCGATGCGGTGACTGAGATTCTGGCTTTCGCGAAAATAGGAACGGACGCGATTTCTGAGTTTTTTGGATTTGCCGATGTACAAAATGCGATCGCCCTCATCGCGCATTAAGTATACACCAGGAACTGCCGGAATTTCTTTGAGGCGATTTTCTAAGCGTTCTGAATCTCTAATTAGTGGAAGCATTTTTGGGATCATTAGTTATTAGTTATTAGTTATTAGTTACTTGTTATTGGCAGTTCCCGATGCCCTATTCCCGATGCCCTATTCCCAATTTATAATATCTGAGATAAAAACTTGCGCGTGCGTTCTTCTTTCGGATTCTGAAAAAACTCTTCCGGGGTTGCTTCTTCAACCAAAACTCCGCCATCCATCAACACAATGCGATCGGCAACTTCACGGGCAAACCCGACTTCATGAGTTACCACTACCATTGTAATTCCAGTTTGAGCTAAATTTCGCATCACATCTAAAACTTCTCGCACCATTTCTGGATCTAATGCGGATGTCGGTTCGTCAAACAGCATGATTTTGGGTTGCATGGCTAGGGAACGGGCAATTGCTACTCGCTGCTGTTGTCCCCCAGAAAGTTGTCCGGGATATTTTTGTGCTTGTTCCAAAATTCCGACTCTCTCTAACAGTTGCATTGCTATTTCTTCGGCTTTTTTCTTAGGCCAACGGCGCACCCACACGGGGGCTAGCATGACATTTTGCAATACTGATAAGTGGGGAAATAGGTTGAATTGTTGAAATACCATTCCAACTTCTCGGCGAATTGTTTCGATGTTGCGTAAATCATGGGAAAGTTCGATGCCGTCGATCGTAATTTTACCCTGTTGGTATTCTTCTAAGGCGTTAAATGTGCGAATAAATGTAGATTTACCAGAACCGGATGGGCCCATAATGACGACGACTTCGCCGCGGTTTACGTTCATGCTGACACCACGCAGTACGTGAAATTGTCCGTACCATTTATGAACGTTTTCTGCTATAATTACTTTTTCTGGACTTGTTTGCTGAGTTTCCATATTTTTTATTTTTTAACCGCTGATGAACAGAGATAGATAGTCATTTTTGCCAATTGTCTAATGACTAATGACTAATGACTAATGACTATTACCTTTGACCTACTTCTAAAGTTTGTTCTATTTTGCGGCTGGCTAGGGACATTGAGTAGCAAAATATCCAATAGATGATGCCGATGAATATGTAAACTTCGGCGTACCTGCCGATGTAGGATGGATTTGCTAAAACTGCGCGGGATATTCCTACTAATTCTAACATTCCGAATAGAGAAAGTAGGGATGTATCCATGAATAGTCCGATGAATTGACCACCGATCGCAGGAATGACTGTTCGTAGTGCTTGAGGAAGTACAATTAGGATTGTGAGTAGGGGTGTATTTAGCCCGATCGCCCTTGCTGCTTCTATCTGCCCCCTGGGTACGGCCTGCAAGCCACCCCGGACGTTTTCGGCTAGGTAGGCGGCACTAAATAATGTTAATCCGGCAATGGCTCTAATTACGCGATCTAATTTGGGATATTCTGGTGGCAAGAATAGTTGTAGCATCACTTGACCTATAAATAAAATGCCAATTAAGGGCAAGCCACGAATAATTTCAATATATAGTGTTGATAATAGTTTTACCACAGGCAAAGAACTTTGTCTACCGAGGGCTAGTAATACTCCTAAAGGAAAAGACAGCACAATACTAATCACTGCTAAAAACAGGGTCAAGACTAAACCGCCCCAATCATTTGTCGAGACTTCTGTTAAGCCTAACCCACCTTTAATTAGCCACAAAATTACTGGAAATGAAAGCGCCCAAACTGCTGGAATCCAGTTAAACCCCCCCTTACCAAGGGGGGGCGAGGGGGGGTTGGGGTTTATTTGTCGCCCTGCAAAATAGCTGGTAGCGGCTATGATTATATTGCCTAGTAGGTACAGGCGAGATGTCAGCGCGATCGGCGAAATTACCGCACCGACAACCGCAGCACCGAGTAAAATCAATAATGGCGGATTCCACAGTCTTTCTTGTCGCTGAATGTTTCCCCAAGTCAAACCTGCTAGCAAACTAATTATTCCCATTACTATCCATAGTCGCCAATAGGATTCGCTGGGAAATCTGCCGACAAAAAAGAGTGGCAAGTTGGCTTCTAATACCCGCCATTGAGCTTTTGTAGTTGCCCAAACGATAATTCCTCGAATAGTTTGGAAACTCACAATTAGACAAACTATTGTAAAAATGGTGTTGTACCAGGTACTGAATAGGTTTTTGCGCGCCCAATTCCAAGGGGTGGGCGATTCAGTGGCCGGGGGCGGTAATATGGGGAGAGTTTCCATAAAGCGTTTTTTAATCCTATATTGTGTTAACCCGCGAAGGCGGTTTTTGTTTGTGTAAAACCGATTTCCAATCGCCAAGGCTTATTGTCGCCGATTTATCCAATCTTCGCCACCAGGTAACTGACTTAAATGCTGGGCTAACACTGCGGGTAAATCTTTGGCAGAATGGATATAAGTCAAATTCAATAACCTCACAGCAGTCTGAATAATCAAGTTTCTATCCATCATCTCTGCAAGTTGAAATTGACTATAAGCACCGTTGAATACTTCCTCCGCAGCTTCTGCGATTGCATCTTCAATCACCTCCTCCTCTATGAAATTATGCCATTGATCAGAATTGATGTAATAAGATGCTTTATTGTCTTTAACGTTGGCTTTTTTGATTTCTCTAATTGAATTACGAATTGAATTTGCCCAAGAACCAGTTAATCGCTGTTCAACTTGATTTTTAATCAACTGAATCAGCAACACATTTAAGAAGGATTGAATTTGTCGCAAAATTGCCTGTTTACTCATGCCATCTAACTCATCGACAATTGCCAAAGCATCAGTATATCTTCCTTCCAATATGCTAGTTCTCAGATCGATTAATTCTTGGGTCATTTGATTTACCTCAACTTTGATACTAACAAACAAAAGATATTTGTTGGCTATTAATGATTAATTACACTGGCTAAAATTCCTAAAATCTTATTAACATCTCTAAGGTAATACTCGGTTAGATCTATTTCTATTATTTGGTCTTTTAATTTAAGAAATTTCCAGTTAGTTCCGCTAGTAACAGCCCCATAAATTGCAGGAATTTCGTTCCCTTCACGTTCATTAAATATTCTAGCTGCCAACATTTCTGCTACACATTGTCCCAATCCGCCATTGATATTTTCTTTTTTGGCTTCTACAATAATAATGACTGGTGCTCTAACAAGTAATAATTCAGAAGAATGACTAATTAGAAAATCGCAACTTCCATTTAATCCCTTTTCTGGATCAATTGTAAAGTCTATTCCAGAAAACAAACTAATTTCAGATTTGAACTGTTTTCTAAATTCGAGTAAAATTGGTGCGATAATCATTTCTGAGCGAGATTTTTCAGTATTGCTACTTAGGGCTAGTGGTACATTATCTTTGAGGATTTCTGTAAGTAATGTACTCGACTCTAATTCTGATACAGCCGCGAACATATCAATTTTATCAGAAATGGTTAATTCAAAATTACTCGTTACTTTGTTTAAGTTGAAATCACTATATGCCATTTGATGGACTCTCCTTTTATTCCAAGTAAATTGGGTGGAATTTAAAGTATTTACCTTTCCTTGAGTTGTACACTTTGATTGTACCAATTCATGAACAGAGAAATTATTAAGCTAATGGTTAGATATGTTACCATGATAATTAACATGGCTTCGATCGCCCTTCCGGTCTGATTCAGTGTCGGGGAAGCCACCACAAAGTAGACGTCGGGATAGGCGATCGCCACTGCTAAACTAGAATTCTTGGCTAAATTCAAATACTGGCTGGTTAATGGCGGAATAATTACCCGCAAAGCTTGGGGTAGAATTACCAGGCGCATCATGGTTCCAGATTGCAATCCCAAAGACTTGGCGGCTTCTGATTGCCCTTTTGGGACTGACTGAATTCCGGCCCTGACAATTTCGGCAATGTAACTGCCAGTATACAGGCTGAGTCCTGTCACCAATGCTCCAAATTCGGGACTTAATTGTAATCCGCCTTCGAGTTGCAAATCTGCTGTGAGGCGGGGAATATCTAAGCGAAAAGGTAAGTTTCTGGTAATAATCAAGGCTAAAATTGCGCTGAGGGCGATCGCACCTAATGCCCAAAACAACTGTCTACCCCGCTGCGCTTGTTCTAGCATAACGCGATCGCGCCACAGCCACAGCCCGATCGCACTCAAACACCCCACAGCCAGAAAAATCAACCAAATTTCAAAACCAGGCAAAGTCGCCAGCCAAGGTAGTGCAATGCCGCGATTTGTCAAGTAGAATGGGCCGCTCATCTGCGGGTTTTCTTCCAGTTTTGGGAAAGCAATGAACACTGCAAAATACCAAAAAAACAATTGCAGCAATAACGGCGTATTTCGGATAATTTCTACATACAAACCTGCTAAAGTTCTCAGCAACCAGTTGTCAGAAAGCCGCGCAATTCCTACCGTCAAACCCGCAATAGTTGCGATAATTATGCCAATTCCAATCACTCGAAATGAGTTTACTAAACCTACAAAATAAGCTTGTCTATAACTATTTTCAGGACTGTAATCAATCACTTTTTCCCCAATATCAAAGGATGCTTGGGAATTCAGAAAGTCAAATCCGAAATTGATTCCGAGTTGTGAGTAATTGGCAGTCAGATTGTCCCAAAGAATTGCTATAATAACTATTACTGAAATTAAGGCGATCGCCTGTCCAGCAATTTTCCAAAAGCGATCGTCCCTCAGCAGTTTAATCATTGGTTTTTAGTTGACTGTTGACGGTTGATGGTTAACAGTTAACCGTCAACATTTAATTTAACAAAAGTTAGCGGAACGGCGGCGAGTACATCAAACCACCATCTTTCCAGAGTTTATTTTGACCTCTATCTAATTTGAGTGTACTTTTAGGGCCGATATTGCGATCGTACATTTCGCCATAATTTCCCACTTTTTTCACAATTCGAGCCGCGTAATCGTTCGGGAGTCCCAAACCTTTACCCAAATCTCCTTCTTTTCCTAGCAAACGTTTGATGTTTGGGTCTGTACTGCTAGCTACAATTTGGTCTACATTTGTCGAATTAATTCCCAAATCTTCAGCTTCAATCGCTGCAAAAATGATCCACCTTACTGCATCCGACCATTTAGGATCGCCACTTTTTACCGCTGGAGTCAAAGGTTCTTTTGACATCACTTCTGGCAAAATGACATTGTTTTCGGAATTTGGCAGAGTTGTGCGTTTGGATACCAGTTGCGATCGATCGGCTGTAACACCTTGACAGCGACCTTCTTGATAAGCAGCAAAGGTCGCATTCACTTCTTCAAATACGACTGGGCTGTATTTAATTCCCAATTTTCGCATTTGATCGGACAAATTTTGCTCGGTACTTGTACCTGTTTGCACACAGATAGATTTACCTGCAAAATCTTTTAAACTTTTAATACCACTATCTTTTTTGACCATGACGCTTTGAGAGTCATAAAAGATTGTAGGGGCAAATTCGAGACCGGTGGTGCTGTCGCGACTCACGGTGTAGGTAGTGTTGCGACTGAGAATGTCGATTTCTCCGGCTTGCAAAACTGTAAATCTTTCTTTAGCGTTAAGATTGCGGTACTCAACTTTTTCTGGATCGTCAAATATGGCTGCTGCGATCGCCCTGCATACATCTACATCCAATCCTGAGTATTTGCCCTTTTCATCTACAAAGCTAAAACCGGGTAGTTGACCACTCACGCCACAAATTAATTTGCCACGACTGACAATTGTATCTATTCGACTCGGCCCTTGTTGCGACTTACCTTCAGTAGCAGTTGTTTGTCCCGGCGTTCCCGGTGGTGGTGTTTGTGCCGATCGATCCCTACAAGCTGTCAATGGTGCGATCATCAACATACTGGCCAGTAACAAAAATCCCCATTTACGCATAAATTTTAGTAGAACGCTTCTTTACGATCCTACCTTGTTACTGACGATAACTGTGGCGATCGCGCCTCACAACAGATTCCAGCTTCAGAATCGGCATTTGTCGCCCTTCCATTGCTTATTTTTTGGTCTGTCAGGAGCGCGATCGCACTTCGGTATAAAACTTATTCGATTTTGAACTATAAAAGCTCACAACAGCTCAGGCGCTAAGCGCTGTTCAGCTAAATCGCGGATCAAGGACAACCGAGACTGGATGTACTCATCCAACAAATCTGCTTCTTTGCCATTAAGCGTAGAGTTCATTTTCAATTGTTTCAGCAACCACTGTACCAAGGTGGCATCATCCAAAGTCACTAACAGAGTGGCTTGGGTGGTTTCAATCAATGACCAGAGTTGACGTAACATGACTGGAGTCATAAAATCTCCTTGAGCGTGAATGCCCATTGAATGGGCGGGCTAGGCGAGAAGCTGGTCTTTGTCTTTTGAGCCGATAGACGAAAAGCACCCTGAAAGCTATCGGCTTAATGATTATTTTATATTTCACCACAATAACTGAATATAGTAGTGTCAAAAGCTACAACACACAAGATGTTATAAGAGTTCCAAATCTCTTTACATACAGACAAAAATATTTGTAAAACTTTATAAAGCTTTACATTGAGGGCGGTGAATTATTTTGAGGTAGGGACACAGCATTGCCGTCTCCTCCTTGCTCACTGGCTGGCGGTGAAATCTTGAACACGCCCCAGAATGACTTCTAATTCAGCAATGATTTGATCTGCGCCTTCCAAATCTCCTGATTCAGCGCGAATTTGAAGCTGGGCTGCAATCTCAGGCATCAACCGCACCGCAGCCGTAGCGCTAACACCCTTAATTTGGTGAGCATAACGTGCTACAGCTTCAGCATTCCCAGAGGCGATCGCACCTTTAGCTGCTGCTAAATAATCTCTAGTATCAACCACAAAAGCTGCCAATATTTCCCGTTCAAATTCTAAATCAGTTCCAGTAATTTCGTGCAAATGTTCAATATCTACCAAAGATTCTAGATCCGCAGCAGAACTTGGTGAAACCTGATTATTAGATATTTGATTACTAATTTTTAACTGTGCAGACCAGTTTTCCAGTACAGATTTTAACCTTTCCATCGAAATCGGTTTGCTGATATAGTCATCCATACCAGCGGCCAGACACTTTTCGCGATCGCCCTTCAAAGCATTCGCCGTCATCGCAATCACCACCGTTTTTTGGTGTGGCTGCATCAAACCCGACGCGATCGCTTCAGCTTCCAGGCGACGTAATCGAACAGTAGTCTCATAACCATCCAAAACAGGCATTTGACAATCCATCAACACAATATCATACTTCTGAATCGCCATCATAGATAACGCCTCTTCACCATTATTAGCAACATCCGCCGCACCTCCCAAAACCCTCAATTGATTCAGACAAACTTTTTGATTAATAGGAGTATCTTCAACCAACAAAATCTTCAAATCAGCTAACTCTTGTTGATTCGCTACTAATTCTGCATCGCCAATTCCTGCATCAGTTAAACTTGTCAGATTCTCATCAACTACCCTATCAGGATCGAGCACATTTACCAAGCACTCAAACAGCCGATGAGTTTTTACAGGTTTAATTAAATAGCCACTAAAACCGTTATTCACCAAGCGTTTGGCCTCTTCAAGCTGAAGCACTGAAGTCAAAACCACCCACTTCGTTTGCCCGATTGCCGACTCAGAGAGAATCAAACGTTCCAGACTTCCTGTAACCATTTCAGGCAACTGAATATCAACCAAAACGATATCAATAGGGCGATGCTGGCTGATCGCTTTGTACAAAGATGCGATCGCCATCCAACCAGTATCAGCCTCCTCAACTTCCATTCCCCACAAAACAGCCATTCTCCGCAGCATTTGTCGCACAGCAGACTTATCATTTGCCACTAATATTTTCTTACCAGCAAGCACCGTTTGTAAATGCACTTCGCACCCAGTTCCAACACTCGTTAAATCCTCCTTTACTGCCAGCAAACTAAACCAAAAAGTCGAGCCACAACCGAGGTTACTTTCCACACAAATTTCACCGCCACTCAACTCCACCAACTGCTTGCAAATTGCCAGCCCCAAACCAGTCCCCCCGTACTTTCTCGTAGTAGAATCATCAACTTGAGAAAAAGATTGAAATAGCTTCTTCTGATCTTCTGGAGAAATCCCTATCCCAGAATCGGTAACTTTAAAAATGAGATATTGCAGCCCATCGCTATCAGAGGTTAAAGATATTTTTTCTTCTACTTGTTTGGCAACATTACTTGATGAAAACTCTTTTACTGTGGAAATAGAGACCTCAATTACAACTTCCCCTCCCTCCGTAAATTTAATGGCATTGTTTACTAAATTGGTAAGGATTTGACGTAACCGCACAGCATCACCTCTAATTTGTAGAGGTACATCGCTATCAATTAATACCACCAATTCTATACCTTTTTGTTGTGCAGGAGTTGCCAACAAATCCAACACTTCATCCAGACAGATACTGATATCAAATCCTAGAGTTTCCAAGCGCATTTCTCCAGCTTCCAGTTTAGAAATATCGAGAATATCATTAATGATGGACAGCAAGTTTTGACCACTAACTTTCAGCGTCTGCATAAAGTCAAGTTGTTCGGGAGTAAGATTAGTTTTCAGCAGCAAATCAGTCATTCCCATCACCCCATTCATCGGAGTCCGAATTTCATGACTCATATTTGCTAAAAATAGCGACTTCATCCGAGACGCTTCCAGCGCCACTTCCCGCGCCTGTTGCGCTTGTTCAAACAGAGTAGATTGCTGAATTGCGATCGCCAACTGCACGCTCAACCTGCCTAGCAAATCCACCTCCGAATCAGTCCAAGTACGAGAATTGCTGCACTGGTGAGCAACCAGCAATCCCCACAATCGATTTTGACTCGTTTCCAAACTCCTTTGCTGCAATCCTATTTGGAGATTTTCCGATAAATCTCCTGTTGTCAAATCCTGACTTTCATCAACTATAAAAATCGGGACAACCAAATTAGCCCTAACCTGTAAACTAGCCAGAAAATTCCGATGAGTGTAACTCAAATCAGCAATATCAACATCTTCAATAACTTGAATTTTCCCTGCCCGGTATAGGGATTTATAACTCTCCCCAAAACAATTTTCTTGAAGTTCTATGCCCAGCATCGGTATCCAAGCAGAACCCACGGATTCAACAACTACAACCCCTATATCATTAGATTCTAATCTGTAAATTACAGTTCGATCAGTTGCCAGTAATTGTCGCACTTCTTGTACAGCAGTGTTGAGAGTTTGAGTGAGGTTTAGAGACTGGCGAACACGCTGAGCTATAGCCGAAACTAGCCGTTCCTGTTCGGCTTGTTCCCGGAGCATCTTTTCAGCTTGCTTGCGTTCAGTGACATCGCGAATTACCGTAGCAAAGCACAATGGCTCGCTATTTTTAGGGTGTTTCACCAGAAAAAAATTCATCAAAACATCGAAACGTTTACCGCTGTACAAGTGTTGAAGTTGACCTTCTCCTTGCCACTGTTCCTGAGTCAGAATTTGGGGTAAAATCTCTTGCATAAATTTCTGTTTAAAATCTTCACCTATATAATCCCATATCTCCGTATATACAGCTTGAGAGATATTTTCTAAACCCACCAGCCGCCGTCCGGCTTCATTCACAAACAATGTCTGCCCTTCGAGGGTAGCCATGCTGATAAAATCGCTGCTATTTTCAATTAGCGAAACAAATTTTTGTCGCTCTTCTTCAGCTCTTTTCCGTTCAGTAATGTCACGTTTTACACAAACATAACAAATGACATCACCACCATCATTAATCACAGAGTATGCAGCAATATCGATCGCCAGCCTAATGCCAGTTTTAGTAAAATTAGTAGTTTCGCCCCGAAAAGTTCTATTGTTGCCTAAACTTTTGGCAATGTCCGAAAATCGCTCTCCTGCAATCAGTCGCGGCGTTTCGGCTTCTAATTCGGCATCTGTATATTCTAGGAGAGATTGGTGAGCACAATTTTGTTCGATAAAAAACCCGTCAGCATCAATAATTACGATCGCATCATTGGAGTTGAGAAATATTTCTCGGTAAAGTTTAAGCTTTTCCTCAGCCCGCTTGCGTTCAGTGATATCTCTTTTGACAGTCACATAACAAACTAGATTCCCAGCATCACTAACAACCGAAAAAGCCGAAAGCTCAACCTCAACTGTTCCCGATTCCAAAGCCTTAAAACAGGTGATTTCACCTCGATAACTCCTGGTTTTCTCTAAGCTTTGCATAACTAATGCAAATGCCTCTTCTCCCATGTGGACTTTCGGTGTTTCTCGTCCCAATTCCGATTTGCTGTAACCTAGTAAAGCAGTGTGAGCTTGATTTCTTTGTAGATAATGTCCTTGAGGGTCTAAAATGGCGATCGCATCGTTGGACTTTAAAAATATTTCTTGATACAGTTGCAGCTTTAATTCAGCTTGCTTGCGTCCGCTAATATCGACAAACAAGCCATAATAAAGTACATCCCCAGATTCTTGCATTGCTGGATGTGCATCCCCTTGAATCCATTTAAGTTTTCCAGAGGGAGTGACAATTCTGCCTTCCCACCGCCAAGGCTGCAAACTTTCGGCAGACAGCATCGCCGAATTGACAAATTCATCTCTATCTTCAGGATGAATTAAATCAACTATGATATTAATATCTTGCTGAGCAGCAAGAGGTTCTATTTCATACAATTCTCGGCAACCTGCACTCAAAAAAGAGAAAGCCATCGAGCCATCGGGATGCAAATCAACTTGATATACCGTACCCGGTATATTCGCAGTAATTTTTTGTAGCTTTGCTTGACTTTGACTCCTAGCTTCATCAGTTTCAGAGTATTCTTTTTGATTTTTTGATAACAAATTGATGGCAAAACTATTAGTAGCTGATGGCTCTAAATTTTGCTGTTTTGATAATAAATTTACCCATGCTTGCGAACAGATTTGAGCGCTAATATAGAGCAAGCAAAGGTGATTAAAATCAAAAACATTTGCGGCCTCTGCACCGATCAAAAGCACTCCCAACAATTCTTCGCTTTCCCCGCTCATCACCGGAGCTACCAACACAGATTTAAGCTCAAAAATTGCAGGCTGTTCGAGATTGTGCACCCAGTCACGATTTCCTGCGAGCCATTGAGTGTGAGCCTCTTGCAAGCGAAGCTCAATTTGGGATCTTGTTCCTTCAGTTAACGGCTGTGAGTATTGTAAGTATATGCGATCGTCCGAATTCATCAAAAGTGCACCCAGCGTAGCTATCTTGTAGGGAATTACCTCCCCAGGAATCAAGCGTATCAGGCATTCTAGACAAGCAGACCAAATTTTCTCAGTAGTCAGAGCGAGTTCTACTTTCGCAGTCAATTCATTAAAAACTTGCACTTCCAAGGTACGCTGGCGGACTTCTGCTTTGAGGCTGGCAGCTAGGATTTGCATAGTGTTCATTACACTGGTTTGTTTATATTATTGCGATCGACGATCAATGTTTTTAAACATAAATTGTAAAGTATTTTTGATTAAAATACAACTTTTTGATATTTATAGTGAATTTCAACCATAAAAAAATAGTAGTACCAAGCAGGAGCGAAGAAATTAGGACACGACAATGTCGTGTCCCTACAGTATTATTTGCGGTAGGGACACGGCACTGCCGTCTCCGACCTATCATATAGGAGTTTGACATACTCACCGCCCTAAAAGTGCGGTGATTCTTGACGCTTCATCGACTGG
>NZ_JAKJHX010000122.1 GCF_021648855.1 Tychonema litorale BBK16
ATGAGATAGAGGAGACGGCAGTGCCGTGTCCCTACCCAAAATAATCTTGTAGGGAAACGGCACTGCCGTCTCCTAATTTCGGCTAACCCCCGTACTGCAACAAGTTTTTCCATTTTAGATACACTTAACCTATAATCAAAGGTCTAACATCAAAATTACGAAGCAGCATCATTGCTGCTAGATTTATGCCTTTACCTATAGTTGCTATTATTGGACGTCCCAATGTAGGCAAATCGACGATCGTCAACCGCTTAGCCAATAGCCAAGATGCGATCGTCCATGACGAACCGGGAATTACGCGCGATCGCACATACAGACCAGCATACTGGGGCGATCGCGAATATCAAGTAGTAGACACCGGCGGGCTAGTATTCGACGACGAAACCGAATTTTTGCCCATGATTCGCGAACAAGCAATGGCCGCCCTCGCGGAAGCTAGTGCCGCAATTTTTGTAGTAGACGGAAAAGTTGGACTGACTGGGGGCGATGAGGCGATCGCATCTTGGCTCAGATTGCAAAAAGTTCCTGTAATTTTAGCCGTCAACAAATGCGAGTCGGAAATAACCGGACTCACCCAAGCAGCAGATTTTTGGCAATTAGGATTAGGCGAACCTTTCCCTGTTTCCGGCATTCACGGTAACGGCACCGGTGAATTGCTCGACCAATTAATTACCCATCTTCCCACAGAAGTATTACCCGAAGTTGAAGAAACTAAAGTAGCAATTATTGGGCGGCCAAACGTTGGCAAATCCAGTTTGTTAAACGCATTTCTCGGAGAAAATCGTGCCATAGTCAGCCCGATTTCCGGGACAACCCGCGATGCGATCGATACCATAGTTCAGCGTGGCGATACCACCTACCGTTTAATTGACACCGCCGGAATTCGCAAAAAGAAAAACGTCGAATATGGCGCAGAATTCTTCGGTATTAACCGGGCATTCAAAGCTATCCGCCGTGCCGATGTTGTATTGTTAGTAATTGATGCGATCGATGGCGTTACGGATCAAGACCAAAAATTAGCCGATCGCATTAGCCAAGAAGGTCGAGCCTGTATTATTGTCATCAACAAATGGGACGCGGTAGAAGACAAAGAATCCGATACCATCTACGAATACGAAAAAGAAGCGAGATCTCGACTGTATTTCCTTGATTGGGCAGAAATGATTTTTGTCAGCGCCGTAACTGGACAGCGAGTTGAAAAAACCATTGAATTAGTAGATAAAGCCGCCAGCGAACACAAACGCCGCGTCGCCACCGCCGTGATTAACGAAGTCATAGAAGAAGCCACAAGTTGGCATTCTGCCCCAGTGACTCGCCAAGGAAAACAAGGCAAAATCTATTATGGTACCCAAGTGCGATCGGAGCCACCAACCATCGCCCTATTCGTCAACGATCCCAAACGCTTCACCGAAAACTATCGCCGTTACATGGAAAGCCAATTTCGCAAACACCTAGGCTTTACAGGTACACCAATGCGCCTACTTTGGAGAGGCAAAAAAGTTCGCGAAACAGAACAAAGCAGCACAAACAGAGCCCTTCGTGTGAAGTAATTTTAGATTTTGGATTTTGGATTGAAAAAAGAGCGCAGTTTAACGATCCAAGCAAATTGCGTTTTTTTTCAATAATCTTCCTTCTCTTCTCTTCTCTTCTCTTCCTTCGCGTCCTTAGCGTCTTCGTGGTTCAATAATCTAAAATATATAAAAATGGATCTGCTTCGATCGCTCCCAATAGGACTATACCTCGAACAACCCGTAACTTGGCTACACAGACTCGACTCGCGGGTGAAATTAGCCTGGTTAATGACATTCCTGATAGCACCCATACTTGCTAATCCCATCTGGCGATTGATGCTAGTTGGAATGTTGATTATCCTAACACTAACCGCCGCAATTCCCCTGCGCGTCTGGAAACAGCAAATGGGATTATTGCTGTTATTCTGTTGTTTGGTATTTGGCCTCAGCGCGATCGCACCAGACGCACTCCCATCCGAACATCAGCTCCGCCTCCCAGCCGATGAATTAGCCTTTTCCAAACTACCAGCAACCCTTCCCAAACCAACTCCACCAAAACCCTGGTATCAACCCTTTAATTTAGACTCAAAATCTCCAATCCCAAATTCCAAGTTTCAAACCCCAATTCTCCTTCCCCAACCCACAAATTATAATTACGTTTTATTGAAGCAAGGGCCAGTTAAAATTACCCGCAAATCCCTAGACTTAGCTATTAACGTCAGTACCTTATTTTTCACAGTAATTTATAGCACAAACCTCTATCTGCTTACTACAGCCAGCGAAGAAATTACAACTGCTATTGAAAACTTAATGCAGCCTTTGCGCCGCTTGAACTGGCCTGTGACTGAAATAGCTTTAACCTTAACTTTATCTTTGCGATTCATTCCCCTAGTATTGGAAGAAATACAGAATTTAGTGCGATCGGTCCGAACCAGAGCCATCAACTGGAAAAAACTCGGATTCCGCCGCGCCGCTCAAGTATGGTTGATGATAGCTGAGCGATTGTTAGAAAACTTGCTGTTGCGAGCCGAACAAATTGCCAGCGCCATGAAAGTTCGTGGTTTCACCAGTCCCGATCAACATCGCGTAGAATGGCATGAGTTACACTTGAAAATCAGAGACTGGATCGCCCTCGCCTGCTTAATAGCCCTCTGGAGCGCTCGTTTAGTTTGGGGCTGGGCTAGCTGAGATAGGATACGTCAGTGCCCCGTGTCCTCTATATCATCTGGCAGTGCCGTGTCCTCTATATCAACTGGTTCCAAACTCCTGGTAAAATAATAAAAATAAATATTTAGAAAACCAAGACATTGAACATCTATCTAGGGACAGATATTGTATATATTCCACGCATTCAAGCCGCATTAGAGCGATTTGGCGATCGCTTTCTGGAAAAGATTTACACTCCCGCCGAACAAAAAGATTGCAGGCAACTAAATTCTCAACAGACCAGTATTAAAGGTAAAATGAATCGAGTTTCGTGCAACCAACTAGCGGGGCGCTGGGCGGCAAAAGAAGCCGTTGTCAAAGCCCTGGGCACGGGATGGCGGGGATTGCGCTATACAGATGTAGAGGTTGAGCGATCGCACAATGGAGCTCCTAATGTGCGACTACACGGAACAGCAGCAGCACTAGCTTCTACTTGGGGAAATTGTCAGTGGCAATTGAGCCTCAGCCACGACGGAGACTACTGTACAGCCACCGCAGTAGCACTTTGCAGCCCGCATTTAATCACCGTCGTCGAACCCAGCGCCAACTAAAATCTAAGATCTAAGATCGAAAAATATCAGATCTAAGAATCTAAAATCTAAAATCTAAAATTGTCCGATTGTGAACTTTTAATGACTACCGAAACCTACCTTAATCATCCAAATTTTGGTCTCCTCTTCAGGGTATCCCAGGTTGAAGACAGCCAAGAATTATTCACGACTCTATACGCCCAGCGCTTGTTTTTTTTAGTGACAAACGGCCCAGGCGGACTGAGATTTGAACCCATCAGCCGTTCCGATGCTCGCCTGATGGTTGAAATTCGCCTGCGAACCCTCCGCCGCAGCGCTCTATATAAAGAGTACGATCAATTGCAGGTCATTCACAAGCGCACTTTTCAATGACTATAGCCGATCGCATTGCTACCATTCGCCAACAATTGCCCGACTCAGTGCAGTTAATTGCCGTTACCAAACAAGTACCGACTGATGCTATCCGGGAAGCCTACGACGCCGGCATCCGGGATTTTGGCGAAAGTAAAATTCAAGAAACTGCCGAAAAACAAAGTCAACTCCAAGATTTGCCAGATATAAATTGGCACTTGATTGGTCACTTACAAACCAACAAAGCAGCCAAAGCTGTAGAGCAATTTCAGTGGATTCACTCTGTCGATAACTTAAAACTAGCGACTAGGCTCGATCGACTAGCCGGGGAACTATCTTTCTCTCCCCAAGTGTGCTTACAAGTCAAAATTTTGCCAGATCCCGACAAATACGGCTGGAATATCCCAGAATTGCTGGCGGATCTTCCCGAACTCAACAGATGTCAGTACATCAAAATTCAAGGTTTGATGACAATACCTCCGCGAGGATTAGATGACTCGCAACTCCTAGAATTTTTCAACAGCACCCGCGAACTTGCTGACAAAATCCAGCAGCAAAATTTACCCCATATTTCAATGCAGCAGCTCTCGATGGGAATGTCGGGAGACTATCATTTGGCAATTCAATCAGGT
Organism: Tychonema litorale BBK16; assembly: GCF_021648855.1. Classification (GTDB taxonomy): domain Bacteria; phylum Cyanobacteriota; class Cyanobacteriia; order Cyanobacteriales; family Microcoleaceae; genus Microcoleus. The sequence goes on from NZ_JAKJHX010000122.1 coordinate 4,231, forward strand.
GCTACTATGATACGGCTAGGAACAACTATATTTGGTTCCAGGATCGGATAGGTGAACTAACCTTCTGATCTGTGCCAATTTAAGTTAAAAATAAAGTAGTCAGCAACCCGCGACTAGCCCGCAACGCGAGTGAAGTCGGAGTAGCCAAGTCGTGAAGGATCTCCAATGGTGAATAACATTTTTTCCAAGCTGAAAGATTTTGTCGGCTTCAACAATGAAGAAGAGTACGATGACCAGTACGGCGAATTAGAAGAGGCGCGCTATCAGAACGTCTACCAACCGCCAGACCCAAACGCTGCTGCTGTCGCCGCAGCAGAAGAACGCCGCCAAAATCGCAGAATGCAGGAGCGGTCAGTAGTAGGATCGACAGGTACGGATGTTGTAGCACCAACCGGGGGAGTAGGAACTGTAATGAATAATGTGATTGGAATGCCTGGAGCTATTAACGGGGTTTCGGAAGTCGTAGTTATGGAGCCACGTACTTTTGAAGAGATGCCGGCCGCCATTCGAGCCCTGAAGGAACGGAAGTCTGTTGTTTTGAATCTGACGACTATGGACCCAGATCAAGCACAAAGAGCTGTAGACTTTGTGGCTGGCGGTACTTACGCCCTTGACGGTCATCAAGAACGCATTGGCGAAAGTATTTTCTTGTTTACGCCTAGCTGCGTGCAAGTTAGAACTCAGTCTGGTGTGGTTCACGAAGTAGCTTCGGCTCAAGGGCGACCTCGCACTGCTGCTCCAGCACCCACAGTCTGGCCCGCAGATCAAGCTCAAGCGGCTCAGTAGTCATTAGTCATTAGTCAGTAGTCATTAGTCATTAGTCATTAGTCATTAGCAAGTCAGCTTTTCACTAGGACGTAATATCTTTTGAGTCGTTAGTTGTTAATGCTTAATGCTTAACTATTAGCTAATGACTGTTGACTAATAACAAATAACAAACAATTAATAACAAATAACTAATAAAAACTAACTAATAATTATGATAAAATTTGGTATGATCGGTGGCGGCGTAATGGGAGAAGCTATTTTATCTCGATTAATTGCCCAAAAGGTTTATTTGCCTTCAGAAATATTGGTGAGCGAGCCACCACTTCAACGTCGCCAATTTTTGACTGAAAAATATGGGATCGGAACCACAGCCAGCAATCTAGAGGTGGCTGCTGCTACTGAAGTGCTGTTTTTGGCGATTAAACCACAAGTTTTTGAGACGGTTGCTCTGGAATTGGCCGTGGCGGACGATCGCAAACAAGGAAATAATGGAGAAACCGCTAATACCAAGTCAGAAGCCTTGGTAGTGTCAATTTTGGCGGGAGTCCCACTGAGCAAGTTGGAAGCGGCGTTTCCGGGGCGGGGAGTGCTGCGGGTGATGCCCAATACTCCGGCGACGGTGGGGGCGGGCATGAGTGCGATCGCGCCTGGAAAACTCGTGCAATCGGCGGATTTAGAATTGGTAACGCGGATTTTTCAGGCTGTGGGAGAAGTTGTCGAAGTCCCGGAAACTATGCTGGATGCGGTGACTGGGCTTTCGGGTTCTGGCCCTGGTTATGTTGCGATTTTGATCGAAGCCTTGACAGATGGTGGTGTTTGTGCTGGTCTGCCACGGGCGATCGCGTCACAATTAGCTTTGCAAACAGTATTTGGTACAGCGAAACTATTACAAGAAACGGGAATGCACCCAGCAGAATTGAAAGATCGAGTGACAAGTCCCGGCGGGACAACGATCGCCGGAATTGCTAAACTAGAGAGTAGTGGCTTTCGATCGGCGCTGATTGAAGCAGTGAAAGCAGCTTGTTTGCGTTCTCAAGAATTGGGGAAATAACAACAGAGAACTTAAAATGGCTTATAGCGAATTCAAACTGAAGGAACTTGTTAAGCAATTTGACTTAACTATCCAGGAAAATCAAGATTTATTTGTCAATATATCAGAAGTAGAATCTAGTGAAATCCTGAAAGTAGCCTTGAAAGAAAATGCAGCATTAGCCGTAGATATCAACACCGAAAAAGCTCGTTCTGAACTGATTATAGCACCAATTTTACTCGAAGTTAGGCGACAATTAAATTATCAGATTGGTTTATTTTCCGGTTCCGAGTTCAATGTCGCTCCTGAAAAAGGATTGAATGGAACCTGTGATTTTTTAATGAGTTTGTCAGCGGAACGCCTGTTTATCAGCGCTCCTGTGATTACTATTGTTGAAGCTAAAAAAGAAGATATTAAGGCTGGCTTCGGGCAGTGTGCAGCGGAGATGTTAGCCGCTCAGTTATTTAATGAGGAGGAGGGAAATCAGATTCCGGTTATTTATGGGGCGGTGACATCGGGTACTGTGTGGAGATTTTTGAAGTTAGAGGGACAGATTGTGTCTATTGATGCGATCGAATATTATCTGAGAGATATCGGGAAAATTTTGGGGATTTTGTTAAGCGCGATATCCAGGTAATTACCAATAAACCAGTCGCATTTAGTGCAAAATCTCAAGCAGTGATCTACGATCAAGAAGTAAAACTTAAGTTTGAATGAGGACGATCGCCAATGCCTGAAAAGCTAGAAGAAAGGGTTGCTCTCTTAGAAGCTGAAGTTGCCCGCCTTAAAAACAAATTAGAAAGTAACTCATTTTCTAAACCTTGGTGGGAAAGAATTGCTGGAACATTTGCTGACAATCCTGCTTATGATGAGGCGATGCAGTTGGCTCAGGATTACCGCGACTCTCTGCGCTCAAATTCTATCAAGCAATCCGAAAATTAAATGTACATTCTCGATACGGATCATCTTAGTGTTTTAGATCGCGGAGGAGTCGTGGCACAACGCCTCCTTCAAAGATTAGCAAATATCAATCCCACCCAAGTAGCAACGAGTATTATCAGCTACGAGGAGCAGATGCGAGGATGGTTGAGCTATGCAGCCACAGCAAAGACTGTGGAACAGCAAGTTGAGGCATACAAACAGCTAAAGCGCCAACTTTTGACACTCTCAGGGAATCAACGCCACTGAGATTCTGCTTTTCAACCTGCCACTGTCGCTGTCGAATAGTTTACAGGAACAAAAGCTGCACCAAACTGCTCTTTTGGACACTCTACAATATGCACCAATTCGCTGGGAGGATTTTTGCGATTGCCATTGTGTGGCGAGTTAAACTGAATTATTCCTGTAGCTCCGTAAGCACTAAAATCTGGAGATGAAAGCATTTTTTGTATTCCTCTGCGGCTGGGTTTTGGCTGCATTTCCAATGCTTTTATCAAAGCTCTTGCTGCATCATAAGCTGAAGCGACACGAGTATTTCCTTCTTGTCCCCACAGCAATCTAGCCTGTTGAGCAAATTCTTGATTTGGACTACTTAAATGATGCCATCCGACAGAAAATATCAGTTTTTTAAATAAATTTTGCTGTTGCTGGGATACAAGTTCTAAAATTTCCGGCCCCATCATCATCAGCGTCCATGCCCCAACAATCCAATTACGCGCGGCGCAGCAATCCCCCAGGGAATCGCCGTTAAGTTTTATAATTTCAAATGCGTTGTCTAGGGAACTCCTAACATGAGCATCTGGAACTAATACGATGGCAGTTTCTCCATTTGCCTGGATTTCCTTCATTGCTCTTTGGGCGTTGAAATTTTTTTTAGATATATCGAAATCGCGAATCCAGACTATTTCTCCCCCTTGACAATCTCGAAAATACTTGGTGTAATCTTCTATAAAAGAAGCGCAGAATGGACTTGCCTGATTATATAAAAGTGCTGCTTTTTTTTGATTATTTGCGAGTAGGTGATCTGCTAAATCTTTAGCTATTAAACTGCTCGTATATTGAGTCCGAAAGAAGAATTCTTTAGGCTCATATGTTAGTTCTTCCGTGGCAGCACCAGGAGACATCAAAACTAGATTATTTTCATTGTAAATATCTACTGCGTGCATGGTCATCTCGCTGTTAGCGTGACCAATAACTGCCAAAATTTCCGGTTGATTTACCAGCAAAATTGCTCTTTGTTTTGCCTCTTCTCCATCGTTCGCATCATCAGCAATAATTAGTTTAAGTCCTTTACCGTTAATGGATTTACTTGGTAAAAAAGCTTGACCCGGAAAGTCCCGATCGCTAAAATTGGACATTCCTAAATTAACCTCTGTCTGCGCTTGAGCCACTCCGCACAGAAATTCTTTTGCTTGAGTGCTAAGGTGAGCAGAACTGTCAGGGTCAGGATTTTTCCGGTCAATAGGAAGAACCACAGAAATTGTGTAATAAGGAGTTTTGCTAGTTTCCAGAAAAGCATTATTCATGTAAACTAAAGTTTCAGGATCTTTGCATTCTTTCTGCCAAGACTCTTTGAATAAATTCAAAGCTTGATCTGACTTTGAAGTAGCAAATTCGTGAACTCCTCTTTGCTTTAAACGAGGATTGGAACTTGTAAACAGAATTGTTTCTCCGGCGCTTAAACCATCTTCGAGGGCTAAAGGAGGGTTTGGGGGTGAAGGTGGGTCATTGATCGCATTTTTCGCTAGCGATCGCAAATCCTGCAACACTTCAGCAGCGGATTGATAGCGATTGTCAAAGTGGTAGCGCACCATTTTATTGAAAATTCTTGCCAATTCGTCGCTAATTTGGATGATCGGGCGATCGGGTGTAGCATAGTGCCAGATCAGTTCACAAGTCTCTTTATCATGGAAAAAATCTTCAACACGTAACCCTGTAAGAGCTTGGATACCGATGATTCCCGCAGCATAGATATCGCTATTACATTTAGGTTGATTTTTGCACTGTTCGGCTGGCATATAACCCTCCGTACCAATGGCACGAGTTTGAGTAATTTGACCGTGCTCAATTGCCAAATTACGAATACCTTTGACAGATCCAAAATCAATTAATACAATTTTGTTGTCAGACTGACGGCGAATCAAGTTTGATGGTTTAATATCGCGGTGAATAATACGTTGTTCGTGGATAATAGCTAAAACTGACAGAATATCCGACAATAAATTAATGACTTCTGGTTCTGTAAATTTGTTGCCATGAAAAATTTCTTGATTCAGGGGATGTCCTTCGATATATTCCTGAATTAAATAAAAATTTCCATTTTCTTGAAAGCGATCGATTAACTTAGGAATGCGTCCACAATTATGTAGGTGTTCGAGACTACTAACTTCTTTTTCAAATTGTGCTTGTGCTTCCTGCAAAATTCGTGACTGATTCGAGCGAGGAGGCAGAATTTCCTTGACTACACACAGGGAATTTTCAGGGTTATTGCGATCGAAAGCTCTATAAGTTATCGCAGATCCTCCCCGCCCTAATTCAGCGATTATTTCATAGTGATGGCGCAGTATATCCCCTGATTTAAGACACATAGATAGCTTCCGATTGGCTCAGATCCTTGGTCTAGATTGTACTATAAATTTGCAGAAATATGACTTTTATGAATTAAAACTTATGACTTTTATGAATTGACGTTATTTGAAAAAAAACAAAATACCAAAATTCCCGACTTTTTTAAGAAGTCGGGAATTTAAAGCCCGATCGCATTTTACGTTTAATATTGAAATCAATCGCTCGCTGCTGTCTCCAATTTCTGCCCAATCCTGGGTTCTGTACCATTCAACAGACGCTGAATATTGCTGCGGTGCCGCACAATTACAAATACGCCACCCGCAATTCCAAACAATACATAAGCTAGCGGCTGATTTAAAGCAAACATCAATCCAGCGACGCTAATTGCACCCATAATTGAACTCAAAGAGACAATTCGCGATACTGCAAATACTATCCCGAAAATCCCGAAAGTTCCTAAACCTACAGGCCAATATAAACCCAGCAAAACTCCCAAACTTGTAGCAACAGATTTGCCACCTGTAAAGCCCAGCCAGATAGATTTGCTGTGGCCTAAGACTGCAAATAAACCTGCTAAGGTTGCCATCCAAGGTATGATGGTTTCAGTGTTTTCTAAACCTGCGGTGGTTGCTAGCTGTTGGATAAAATTGAGAGAGTAAATGTAACGAATTAGAGCGATCGCACTTACGCCCTTCAAAACATCAACCAGCAACACCCCCAACCCCGGCCACTTCCCCAAAGTCCTCAGTACGTTAGTCGCACCAGTGGAACCGGAACCAACCTCTCGAATATCAATTCCCAGCATCCATTTACCCAAGGCGTACCCAGTCGGAATCGAACCCAGGAAGTAAGCTGCAATTAGCAATGCGCCATTTAAAATTATCCAGCTAGCCATGTTTTAATTTTAGATTTCGTGTACTCTTAAGATTTGGAACCTTTCTTTTAGTATAATTAGCAATTAGCAATTAGCAATTACCAATTACCAATTACCAATTTAAAAATCCTTAGCAGCTATCAAACTTTGCGGATCGGAAGCAAAGGCTAACCATAGTGGAAATTGCAGCATTGACAAACTAATTAAATCCTCAGTTTCGTCAATCACAATTAACGGCAATTTGCCATCTTTCACCAGTCGATCGGCTTTTTGAGCCAAAGCCTCCGCAGACTCAAACATAATAATCCCCCGTTCCGGGCCGAAATCGCTGCGAGTAATCCCCAAACAGTCCTGCAAACCCCTGCGCCATTCTCCCAGACGTTCGGGACTGTTGGCGAGCACCAAAGTCCTCACCCGACTGCCATAGACGCTGGTGAGCACAGAAACAATTGTCGAAGTAATCAGGATATTTTGCAAGCGCGAACCCATAGTCCGCAAAGCACCCCTTCCTCCTTGGGTGAAAAACCAGTTAGAAACTCGTTCCGCATGGATGGGTTCAAAGGTGCGGCGAAGTTGCCAAGCCGGGCCGTAATAGTCGGGAAGAGTACGATATTGGTCGAGTGTACGACGAATTTGTTTGGCTTGTTCTTGAAATCCCTGTTCAGAAAATCGGGGATTTATGGGTGCTGAAGATGAAGATTCTGCAACCGCAAATTGTTGTGTTTTTTCTTGGGCGGGTGGTGTCAAATCTAAGAGTTCGGCGGTGGCGGCTAAATCCTGCAAACTGCCGACTAGATAGTCTTTGAAACCCTGGACTCGAATTGCTAAATCTTGGGAAACGCCTGCAAAAGTGGTTCGCATTTCCTTTTGAATGCGATCGCGCCGACGTTCCAGTTTTTCTACTTCTATTTGTAACGTTTGTTTACGCTGTTCTAATTGAATCAAGCCGTCTTGCACCAAACGCCCGATCGATGTTTGAGCCTCGCCTAATGCTTCTAAGGCCTTGACTTTTTCGGCTTCTAGGGTGGCAATTTTATCGGTCAAATCTTCTGCTTGCTGTTGCAATACTTGGACTCGTTTTGCCAAATTTTCGGTAACATTTTCTTCGATGTCTGTTACCATTTTTGTCGCTGGAGTCGGCGTAGAGTCTGGCTGCGGATGAATTTGAGCGATCGCGGACTCCTCTTCGCCTGGGTGGAACTCGATATTGGGCAGGATTTGGGCCAGAGCGCCTGCTGGGTCAACGATTTCGGTGATTTCGGAATTTGACTCGTTTAACTGGATGTCTGTTTCTGAGGGCATTTGGGTGATGGATTCTGGTTCCTCAGATGGGAGTTGGTCGAAAGCCTGATTCACAGGCAAATTCAACTCGCCCTCAACGGTTGGCGCGATTGGTTGTACTTGTGGTTCTTGGGTTGGAGATTCGTCTGAATTCATGGGAAATTTTGTTTAGCATGGGGCACGGAAAAGTTAAAAATTCAAAATTAACAACTTTTTCAATCTTGACGGGGACAACGCTGTTCTAAGCAAGTCTGTAGCATTTTACGATCGAACAGAACCGGCAGAAAGTGAATACTGTTAATTTCCTTGAAGTAAAACAAAATTGGGAATGCGGGCCAAAATATCCGCCAATTTTGCCATTCTCGGTAAGGAAACTGGCGGATTAAGTTTTGCGATCGATAAATGTCCAAATCCGTGGGAGTGAATTGCAGCCGGATCGTAGCAGCTTGATACATCAAAAACAAGCCAAACACCGAAAGTGGCAAACTCACCCACTTCTGCACGAACAGCAGCGGTATGGCGGCCAGCACGAGGACGATGGGAATCGCGTAACTCGGTTCAAGTTCGATCGTACTTGTCGGTGTGCTCGAAGAGGTAGTTGTAGTCACAGGTTTAAAAACGAATTTTGGCAATAATTCGTATTTTATCTTTTTTAGGACTAAGGCCAAAAAACCCGGTTTCTTTCAAAAATCCTCTTTTTTTCATAATTTACCGAGAAACCGGGTTTTTGACCACCGTGAGTCCAAGAATGTTTTTCATAGTTCAAAGACCTTTGAGTACGCTGCTACCTGTCCCCTGAAACATCACCCAAGTCATCATAAAGTTTAGGATAAAAATAGTCAGCAAAGAAGTCACCACCGCAGTTGTAGTCGATTGGCCGACACCCTTAGCCCCGCCGGTGGTTGTCAAGCCCCAGCTAGTACCGATCACAGCAATCAACGCACCGAACACAAAAGCTTTAATTATGGCGCTGGAAATATCCCAGAGACTCAGAAAACTGCGGACTGATTCGAGAAACACAGTTTGAGAGACTCCGTACATAGTCGTAGCAATCAGCAGTCCTCCAGCAATCCCCGTGACGAGGGACAAGATGGTTAAAATTGGTAGCATCAAACAGCAAGCGATGACACGGGGAATTACGAGATAGTCGATCGGGTCTGTTCTGAGCATCAGCAGGGCATCTATCTGCTCTGTGACTTGCATTGTCCCGATTTCCGCCGCAAAAGCCGAACCGACTCGTCCGGTGACAATGACGGCCGTTAAAACCGGGCCGAGTTCGCGAGTCAAAGACAAAGCCAACACGCCACCGACGACATTACCGGCACCGAGGTTGATAAATTCTCTGGCTACCTGGACAGTAAAAACCATGCCGACAAAACCGGCAGTCAGCAAAGCAATCAGCAGGGATTCTGGGCCAACTGCTGCCATTTGATCCAGGGTGTTACGGCGGTTAATTTTGCGGGTAAGCAAGTGCAGCATTACTTGGCCACCCAATAAAATTGCTGCTAGCAACCGCCGACTCCATAAAGTGAGGCTCGAAGATGTAGTAGGGTTCAAGGGGATTGCGACTGTATAACTACTGGAAAAAATGAAATCTATCTACAAATCTTAAACAAGTTTCTTTGATAACATTTAAGTTTTTTGACAGAATTGGTAACTGAGGGCGATCGCTACCTATCGTAGAAAAGGACAAGCTTTTTTCACTTGTTCACCTTTCGGCAGTTTAGCTGAATTTACCGATTATGACTATTTTTCCCAATTTTCTTCGCTCTCTACTGCTGACTAGCCTGTTGAGCTTTGTCGCCCCTTTGTTGTTAATCATCGTGGGATTGACTAGCTTTTTGTTGATCGCTATGATACCTCCTCTGCAAGAAATAGGTCATTCTGGGGAAGATCTGATTTTACAGTTCCTGGCTACTTTTGGCAGTGGTTGTCCTCTCCAGGGATTTTTGGTGATTGGGATGACTTTTGGTTTCGTGGGTGCTTTGTTTGATACTTATGCTTCTTTTCAACACTCAAGATGGAGTTAAATAACCTTCGATTTTAGATTTTAGATGGGAGTTTCTGGCTCTAGTCTAAGATCTAAAATTGCTGGTTTCGCGATCGCACTTCCTACCCTTCGACTACGCTGGCTGAACCTCGAATGGTCTTCTTCTCAATATCCAACTGTGCTAAACTAGAAAAGGTAATGGTTCATGAGGAGACTCTCGATTCTTATGGTTAGTTATTGCGGACGCGAGACGAATTGGGTAATTTAATTCCACGTACTCACAATACGGGAGAAAAATTAAATGAGTGATTGGAAGGATGACTATAACTTGCTTGGACTAGGTGGTTTTACATCTTTAATCACAAATGTTAAGGTATCTTTATGGGGAAACGAAGTATTAATCGAATGCGTCTACAATCCAGAAGAAAGATTGCCTTATCTGCTTGAATTCAAAGACTGTCGTGATATCAGGTGGACTGTACACGATGAAGAGGAAGTTAACGAACTGGAAGCGGATTTTTTTGGAATTTCTTTGGGTGAGCCGGAACACCATAAGCCTGCCGTGATTACCACAGACATTTTTGCAATTTCTATTTTGTACGGCAGTTTTAGCATTCACAAAAAAGAGAATCTCAATTCACCAATCGCAGATTTAGAAACAGAGGTTTTGGTGTCGAACACACCAGCAGTATTGTGCAAATGACAAGTAACTAATAATCAAGAACAAATTACCAAATTAGTTACGGCTCTTTTCGCCGGGTAATTACCCTACAGACTCGCATTCAAAATGACAACTGTTAACTGGCAACTGACAACTGTGCTAAACTAGAAATGGCAATGGTTCATGAGGAGACTTGCGTGCCGAGTCAAGGAGTTGGAGATAATGGAATTGCATCTGAGTTTGGAGACTTAACCGGAATGACTCGTCAAGAAGTCGATGACTTTTTACGCGGGCTTGGTGCAGAAATCAAAACTACTCAACGTGGTTATCTGGAATACGAATTTGCCGATCGTTCGCGAGTTCATATTCGTACTGATGGTGAAGTTATACGCACTCCAGCTCCAAGATATGCTTCAGATGGCCGAAGACTAAACAAAGGTTTGCGTCTTAACAAAGATGGTAGTTTGGTGAAAACACTCGATGAATTTGGAAATCAGATTCCTGGTACACACAATACTGGAGAAAAAGTGAGGAATTAATATGGCAGATGACTACGAATTGCTTAACCTAGGTGGACTGACATCCCTCATCACAAATATCAATGTCTCTTTGTGGGGAAATCAAATTGTATTTGAATGTATTTACGATCCGACAGGCCATCGTTCACCTTATAGCATAGTTTTTCAAGACTGCCGAGATATTAGTTGGGAAGTATTCCATCCTGAAGATGTCAAAGATCCTGAAGCTGATTTGATTGGTTTTCATATAGGTGAGGACGCGCACAGGACAGCGGCTTTGATTCATACAGACATTTTTGCAATTTCTATTTTGTACGGCAGTTTTAGCATTCACAAAAAAGAGAATCTCAATTCACCAATCGCAGATTTAGAAACAGAGGTTTTGGTGTCGAACACACCAGCAGCATTGTGCAAATAATCAATAACTAATAACAAATTACCAAATCAGTTTACCATACTTAGTAGATAATTTTTACGAAATAAGGTAAAACTGAATGCCTGATATTGTTGATATTGCTGTAGGTGCTGGCTGCTTTCAAACCCTGGTAACAGCCGTGCAAGTCGCTAGTTTGGTAGATGCGCTCAAAAGTCCGGGCCCTTTCACTGTTTTTGCACCCAATGACGATGCTTTTGCTAAATTGCCGCCGGGAACTATTACAACTTTAGTACAGAACGTTCCGCAACTGTCGAGGATTCTGACGTTTCACGTTGTTTCCGGCAAGTTTATGAAGGCTGACTTGGCAAAACTCGGTTTTGTGACTTCACTGGAAGGTTCGCCAATTAAAATAGATTGCTCTGACGGTTTTGAGGTAAAAAATGCTACCGTTGTTGCTGCCGATATCGAAGCTGATAATGGTGTGATCCATGTCATCGATACTGTGATTTTAATGGGATAGTTTTGTAGACTGGCCGGGCAAACAGAGTGATATCAATTCCGGTTACCAAGAAACTGGGTCTAAAGCCCCGTCCTTTCAGGACGGCTTTATGTTATAG
>NZ_JAKJHX010000123.1:0-14502 GCF_021648855.1 Tychonema litorale BBK16
TTAACAATCAGATAACAGAAATTCCCGAAGTTCTGGGGAAACTGTCGAATTTGACGCAGCTTGACCTCATGAACAATCAGATAACAGAAATTCCCGAAGTGCTGGGGAAAATGGAGAAGCTGCAACGATTGGATTTGCGGGGCAATCCGGTACCAATTCCGCCGGAAATTCTGGGAAAAAACTATCCTGGGGATGTGCGTAGCATTCTCGATTTCTACTTCCAAACTCGCGACCCCAATGCTACCGAAGAACTCAACGAAGCCAAACTTTTGATTGTCGGCGAAGGCGAAGCGGGCAAAACCACCCTAGCAAACAAACTCCTCAACCCCAACTACCAACTCAAAAAACTAGAACCCGCCACCGAAGGCATTGATGTCTTATCCTGGGAATTCCCCCAAGCCAACGGCAAACCTTTCCGCGTTCACCTCTGGGACTTTGGCGGACAGGAAATCTACCACGCCACCCACCAATTTTTCCTCACCGAACGTTCTCTGTATGTCCTCCTCGTCGATAACCGCCGCGAAAACCGCAACCTCTGCTACTGGCTGAGTATCATTGAACTCCTCAGCAAGGGCAGTCCCGTCTTCCTCGTCTACAACGAAAAACAAGACATCTGCTGCGAAATTAACCTCTCCCAACAGCGGCGTGACTTTCGCAACCTAGAAAAAGATTTTGCTACCAATCTCGCCAGCAATCGCGGACTTGAACCCCTCCAACGCGCCCTGCAAAACCGCATCGCCACCCTCGAACACATCAGTACGCCCATCCCCAAACGCTGGGCAAATGTCCGCTATGTTTTGGAAAACTATTCCCAAGGCCAAACCCACATCGAAGTCGGTGAATTTTTCAACATCTGCGTTAGCCAAGGCTTCAAAAAGTCCGATCGACCTGCGATGCTGAGTCTCAGCAAATACCTCCACGACTTAGGTATTATCCTGCATTTCCAAAAAGATTCCATCCTCAAAAAAGTAGTTATCCTGCGTCCCGAATTGGCAACTAAGGCTGTTTACAAAGTCGTCGGCAACAAAAAAGTCACCGACGATGGAGAAGTCACCGACAACGCAGAAATCATCGACAATTACGGGTATTTCACCCAGGAAAACCTCAAGCAAATCTGGCGCGACAGAGAATACCGAGACTTGCAAGACGAACTGCTGCACTTGATGAAACACTTCAAATTGTGTTACGAAATCCCCTGCAAACCCGGACAATACATCGCCCCGCAACTTCTCCCGCTCGAAACACCCAATTACGACTGGGACGACACCGATAACCTGATTTTGCGTTACGAATACGACTTCATGCCCAAAGGCATTATTACCCGCTTTATCGTAGAAATGCACTTGTTAATCTATCGCCCTCAATCCGATTTACCAAAGGGAAAGGGAGATATTGTCTGGCGCGATGGAGTCATCCTCGCCGACAATTACGCTAAAGCCGAAGTTATCGAGAATTACGACCAACGAGAAATCCGCATTCGAGTTTCCGGCAACCATAAAAAATCTCTTTTAGAGCGCATCCGCCACGAACTTTGGAAAATTCATGCTACTTATGACGATCGCCTAAAATATAAAGAATTCATACCCTGCAATTGTCACCAATGCCAAGGCAGCCAAGACCCTCACCTCTACGATTTTGAAAAGCTGCGCCGCCGTTTGGACAATTACATCTATGAAGTTCAATGCGAAAAATCTTATCAAATGGTTCAGGTGCGCCGCTTGATGGAAGATTTCCCGGATAATTTGCAACAATGGGAACAGAAAGAGCGACTTTCTGGAATCGATCGCTCCGATCCGGTAGATTCTTCTGGAGAACCTCCCAAATCTCCACAAACTATTTACAACGTAAACTTAAATATGAACCCCCAAAATACTGAAGATTCTTCCCAAAACAACAACTTCCCCGGCGCACAAATCGGCAGCGTCGCGATCGCGAAGGAAGTGAAAGACAACGCCCAAGTAACAGCCTCTGGAGGGATTCACATCAATAATGCCAATACGGCTGAACTTCTGCAATTGATTTCATCGATGCGTCAAACCGTCGAGCAGTTTCCTGAAAATGTCCGCAATGATATAATTACCGATATCGAGGATGTCGAAACTGAAATCAAGAAACCGGAAAACGAACGGAGTAAAACCCGATTAGGCAAACGCCTGACTGCTCTGATTGCAGCGGCTACTGCGATCGCGATTCAGATACCGGGTGCTATTGATTTGGCTAATAATGCGATCGATGTCGGCAACAAATTGGGTATTGAAATCCAGCTACCGCCAGCGCTAAAAAAGTTATGCAAGGCTGACGCATCAGCCTAAAGAAACCGGGTTTTTTACCTAATCTGTCGGTAACAACCCAGGATTTTTGCCAAAAACCCGGTTTCTGACCCTACGCATCAGCCTAAAGGGGCGATCGCACTGCATTTTCCCGCGATCGCCCCTGACCTCCCCCGGAATTGCCTCAAATCAGTTAAAGTAAAAAAAAGAAGCGCAAGTACCCTCACATTCGAGCGATAATGGCATCCTCTTCCTCTGTAGCAGTTCGCGAACTCCCCTTATTTCCGTTACCGGAAGTGGTTCTATTTCCTGGTAGACCGCTTCCGCTGCAAATCTTCGAGTTTCGCTATCGAATCATGATGAATACGATTCTGGAGGGCGATCGCCGTTTCGGTGTACTCATGTGGGACCCTGAACAAAATAAAGTCTCTGGTGTCGGCTGCTGCGCCGAAGTAATTCACTGTCAGAGACTTCCCGACGATCGCCTGAAAATCATGACTTTGGGCCAGCAACGGTTCCGAGTCCTCGACGCCGTTCGGGAAAAACCCTATTTAGTCGGTTTAGTAGAATGGATCGAAGACGAACCGCCGCAAAAAGACCTTAGATCTTTAAGTCAAGATGTCGAACAATTGCTTCGTGATGTAGTTCGTCTCTCTAGCAAATTGATGGATCAGGCGATCGAGCTACCAGAAGACATTCCCAGTTTACCTACAGAGTTGTCCTATTGGGTCGCCAGTTACCTTTACGGTGCAGCCACAGAACAGCAAACTCTTTTAGAATTGCAAGATACTGCTGCTAGATTGGAACGCGAGACAGAAATTTTAACTTCTACCCGTAATCACTTAGCGGCTCGGACTGCACTTAAAGATACATTTAAGTAGTCCCATTTTTGTAGGCATGGGGCATGGGGCATGGGACATGGGGCGATCAACAGTTATTCAATTTTTCTTCCTTCTTCCTGAAGCGTCGCCCTGAGCGACGCTCCGCTCAGGATAAACTACGTCGAAGGGTCGAAGGGTCGAAGGGTCGAAAGGCCCTTTTCCTGCTTCTTCCTTCCCCCATATCAAACTTGTCGGACACAAAACTGTATCGCCCCGCTTAAAATTGCTCCATCTAAATTCGCCCCTTCCAGATTTGCACCACATAAAAATGCGCCACTCAGATTAGTGTCGCGCAAGTCAGCAAGTCTCAAATCAGCACCCTGAAGATTAGCTTCATACAAAAGTGCTCCTCTCAAGTTAGCTTTTTTTAAACTTGCTCCACGTAATTTGGCTTCAGTTAAATTCGCTTTTCTGAGGTCGGCCCGATCCAAGCAAGAATCTATCAGGTTTGATTCCATTAAATTTGCCCCTTGCAAAGATGCACCGGTCAAATTTACACTAATCATCTTAGCTACACTTAAGTTGGCATTTTCCAGGTTTGCTTCTATCAAATCAGCTCCTGTTAACCTCGCGAATGTTAGATCTGCTCCGCTCAGGTTTGCCCAGTTTAGTTGGGTCATTAGTAAGCAAGCATTCTTGAGGTTTACACCGATTAAATTTGCCCAACTTAGATCAGCCAAAGCTAAATTAATCTCTTTCAAGTTGCTACAGGCGAGATTAATATGACTCAGAAAAGCTTCTTGTAAAGAAGCTTCTTTTAAGTTTGTTTCATGAAAATTTCTTTCCCCGGCAGCATATCGCTTCAGAAGTTCATCAGCATTCATCTTGCTAGCCTCTTAACTTTAATACTTGGAAATATCATACTACTGACAGTATACTACAGTACACTATAACAACCAAATATTTTTAAAGTTTCAGTATAGGTTTTGAGTTCTTCCAATGCCGATCGCACAAATGTTTGGCAGGCATTAGCTTCAACATCCATAAAGAAAATATATTCTCCGAGCGATCGCTTAGTCGGTCTAGATTCAATCCGGCTGAGATTAATTCCACGACTGGCAAATACTTGTAAAGGTTTTACCAACGCTCCTGGCATATTGGCAGGCACGCTAAAAGCTAGGGACGTATGGGTACAATTAGACGGTGAAGCATTGAGGAGCAACTTAGCAGGGGATTTTGTGATAGCTTTATTTGATGAGGGACGATCGGTTATTTCTACATTTTCCAGCTCTTCAACTCCCTTACCGAGTATCCAAAATCGAGTGTAATTGTCGGGATAATCATTAATCGGATGAGCTAACACTGGTAAATTGTAAAGTTGAGCCGCTCTTGGAGCAGAAATCACCGCCACACTTGTATCATCCAGGTAATCCAACGATTCTGTGGTTGAATTCGCTGGAATTAACACAGCCGATGGGATAAACTGCCCTAACCACAACTGACACTGAGCTAGGGCTTGGGGATGAGAGTAAACTTTTTGAATCTCGTTAAAACTTTTAGCTTTTGAGATTAGGGCGTGGGAAATTGGCAAAACTAAGGCGTGTTGAATACGGAGCTGATCGAGTCGCCACAGGGTGTCCAAAGTGACAGTCACACTTCCTTCGATCGAATTTTCCACTGGCACAACTGATAAGTCCACCAGCCCTGTGGCCGATGCCTCTAAGGCCTGGGGAATGGTTGAATAAGGACACAGGGTGCATTCAGAGTTATTTTCTTTGGTTAACCACTGAACATAAGCCAGAGCGGCTGTTTCTGCATTGGTACCCACAGGGCCCAGATGTGCGATCGAAATTTTCATCAAAATTAATACCGGATGCGGGAAACTCAGTTTGACTTATGTCACTTTAAAACGGTTATAGTTTATAAAGATATACTTACGAATCCTATACTTTAATCTCCTCTTATGTATACCAGGTTTAATGCTTGCCAATCAGTTGAGATCGTCGTACCAGAGGAACGGATTCCCATTCAACACTATCTGCGCCAGCCTAGGCGACTGGTGAATGCCCTAGTCGATCAAAGTCGCACACAGCAGTTAAGTGATGACTGTTTCCGGCTAAAAATGCGGCCGTTAGAATTTATGATGCTGAGCATTCAACCCACGGTAGACATGAGGGTGTGGGCGCTCTCCAATGGCACAATCAATCTGGAATCCGTCGCCTGTGAAATTCTAGGGGTAGACTATATCAACGATCGCTTTGCTTTGAATCTTAAAGGACAGTTGTCACCCCATCAAAGTTGCGGGGTAACTTATCTCCAAGGAAAAGCAGATTTGGAAGTGCGAGTAGAGCTACCACCACCTTTTTGGCTGACACCCAAACCAATTTTGGAAGCAACGGGTAACGGTTTGCTCAAAAGTGTACTGCTGAGTGTGAAACAGCGATTGATGTACCAATTGCTCTTGGATTACCGTCGCTGGGCTGGTAACGAAACTGATGTTATGTTAACCGATCGCCCCAAAATCTTATCTGTAGAAGGTTGACACGTTTACACGCTCGTTTCCGGCATTGGGTGTATTCTCATCGCAACTGCTCAAAAATCACCAAAATCGATTTGAGTCGATCTCCCATCTTCATCGTCGATTTCTTCACCGAAAGGTGAAAGAGTTTGATTCTCTGCGGAAGATTTCTCCTTGCTAGAGGGCGATGGCTGCGGTAGTCTCCTGGCTTTCTCCGGTTGCAGATTCGTCGCCTCCACCCGAATGCGGATAGAGGGCCCCGAATTGCCCAAACGAATCGTTATCCCATCCACCACTAAGATTTGAGCGATCGGTTGATCCTCTATGTAAGTGCCATTAGCACCAAAATTAATAATTTCCCAGCCAAAAGGATTATTCCACAATTCTACGTGGTGGCGAGAAACGACAGCGCTGTAAATAATTACATCATTGTCGTTCGATCGACCGATCCGAACCACCGATTCGGATTCAAAACACCAACTTTGAACTGGGACAGACTGGATAGGATGGAGTAGGGTTAAGGTAATCACTGATGTTAGAGAAATTTAGAAATAAGTAAACTACCGACTTTTGATTAACATCCGAATCCTGTTCACAGCCGATCGAAATTTCGATCGACCCTGATACATTAATTTAATATTATTCAGAAGAATAGCGAGTATTCTCTGCCTCCGTTAAATCATCCTCTTCCCTAGAAGTGCCAATTTCTTTTTGTTCGGGAATCGGAATCGTGATGATTTCCATCCCCTCTGAAGGAGCATAAATTGCTTGAGCATCCCTCGGATTGACGCTAATTTGTTGTGACTGGACTGAGGACTGATTGAGGACAACGTTGATTTGAATTTTCGGCCCCGATCGAGCCAAGTGAACGATCAGACCGTCCACAATTGGAATACTAGCGATCGGCTTACCATCGAGGTAAGTGCCATTCGTGCCTAAGTTAATCAGTTCCCAGTTTGTCCCTGTGCGCCGCAATTCTATATGACGACGAGAAACCACCGCACTAAAAAGAACGACGTGGCTTTCTGTCGATCGCCCAATGGAGACGACCTCTTCGTCTTCAAAGATCCAACTGCGGACGGGTATGGACTGGAGTGGATGTAGCAAGGTCAGCTTAATCACATTGGCAGCAGTGAGTTTTGGTAGAGCACTTCGTTGATGCGGTTTTAGATTTTAGACTTTCTCTAGCCCAATCCAAACTCGATCTAAGAGACTTGAAATAAAAACGTAACCAGATCTCCTTTACCCAGAGAGATACGATCGCCCGGCCGCAACCGATGTCGATTTCCCTTGGGCAAGGGAGTATTGTTGACATAAGTACCATTAGAACTGCCCATATCCTCTAGATAGCAAGCATCTCCCTCAACCCGGACATTAGCGTGTACCCTGGAGACGATCTCAGAATTAGCAAATCCGGCAACATCAATATCCGGGGGGACCATGTCATTCGGCTTGCCTATATGAATCACTGAAAGATTGTGAGGCAATTCCATCAGCGTATTTGTCTGGACGTGTATCAGCCGGGCTGACTGCTGTTGCAGTTGAGTGTTAGCTACACCCACTGGTTGTTGGTTCACAACCGAGGGAGGACTATTGACCGAGATTGCCACCGATTCAGTTGTAACAGGAACTGAGGACGATGGTGGCGGATCGGGAACAATAGGCGGAATACTGACGGGAGTTTTTTCCAAGTTAGGCCCTACATTTGCAGTCACAATAGTGGACGGTACCATCAGAGGCTCAGGCGAAACTAAATCGGGAATCGATGGCGATACCACTGTAGCGCCCACAGACGAGGCTAATTCTACATTTGCCTCAGTTTCTGGAACAGAGGAACCTGGACGTAAATTAAAACCACACTGACCGCAAAAAGCTGCATCTGTCTGAACCGCAGCACCGCAGTTCGAGCAACTGGCGGTAACGGGTAAAGGTGTGTAACAAGCCTCACACTGGTTAGCCCCGTCGGGGTTTTGGTGATTGCAATTTGGACAGACAATCATCGATTTCTCCTTGCTATCGGCCAGATTTTAAAATCAGCCTCATAAAAATACTTTAGTGTACGGTCAAATTTTAACTTTAACCGCTACCATTCTCATCAAAAGCTTAGCTTAGAGTGACTAGGTAGGGGGCGTTTGACGATCGCAGCGAGATTAGACTTAGGTAATACTCTTAGTCTAATTCTGTCAGTAGAATCTCAGCGGCGTTGATTCCCTGAGAGTGTCAAATTGCTTTGCCAATATTAGCTACTTGCATGGGCCGTCATGGGAGCAATGATGGGGTTTCTTGATGTCGTAAACCAATAAACTGCCACCGCTATTAACTCAGATCTACCTAGGCTATTGTACTTCTTCGCCAGCGGCCGCATCTAGCAACCACAAAACTTCACCACTGGGTTGAATCAGTCTGGAGGGATAAGTCATGTCGTCGGCTGCGGGGGCAAAAATTTGAGCAAGGGCAGGTTTTTTGCTGGCTCCTGCCACAATGAAAATGACGCACCGAGCATGATTAATTAAGGGGACTGTAAAGGTGATGCGAGGTTGACCGTCTTTGTTGCCAACGGTAACAAGGGTGTCGCGCACTTCTAAAGCTGCTGTGTGGGGAAATAGAGAGGCTGTGTGGGCATCATCTCCGATCCCTAATAAAATTATGTCGATCGCCGGAAACTCCCCGTCAGATACCTGAAAGAATTGCTGCAATTCTGTTTGGTGGGTCAAGGCATCGGCAGCGGGGTCGGCGCTACCTGTAGGCATCGGGTGAATGTTGGTGGCGGGGATATTTACTTGGTCTAGCCATGCAAGGCGCGCCATTTTTTGATTGCTGTCCGGGTGATTCTCCGGCACGTAGCGTTCGTCGCCCCAAAAAACGTGAATTTTGTCCCAAGGCAAGTCTTGAGTGGCGATCGCCTTGTAAAGCGGTTCCGGTGTGCTTCCGCCGGCTAAGGCGATCGTACAAATTCCTCGTTCTGCTATGGCTGCTTCGATTTTCGATCGGACAACCGAGAGCGCTCGATCGATTAATTCTTCCCGATTTGTTAATACTTCTACTACTTTTTGCATTTTTTTTATCTCAAATTATCCTCTTAGAGGTGGTCAGCAATTGCTAACTTTGCTTTAACTTTTTTTCCTGGGCTGGCGATCGGCTGACACACTCGGAAGGATCAACACCGTGCCAAGTCGCATTTTATCAGAAAACTGGGTTGAAAACCCCATCTTTTAAGACGGCTTTGCATTTAAGTTTTTCTATGCTAACAAAGCACAAGTCTGAGTGGGCAGGAAAAACCTACATCGAAGTAGATAGGTTCTATCCCAGTTCTAAGACTTGTAATAACTGTTTAAATCGCGTGGATAGCTTGAGTTTGGATATTCGTAGTTGGCCATGTCCTAAATTTGGAGAAAACCATGATATAGTAGATATTGAAAACTTGTTTTAAGTCTGTGCTAAAGACACAAGCAAAACTATGTCAAGTTTTAAGCGATTCCCTAAATCTGTCCGCTATGTGATGGCACGGTTGCGCTACTGGATGCAGCCTGCGGTTTGGACACCGCTAGCAATTCTCTGTGCTGGGGGGGTATTTATTTGGGAGGTATCGGTACATCCAGAACGCTTGAGCATCGATGGCGAAGATGTAGCGAACTCAAATAATCCAACTTTGATCGCGGGGCTATCTGCTGAAGATACCGCCATAGCTGCTGAAATCGACAGCGTACCGATGCTAGTCAATAAGTTCAATCGCTCTAACTCAGAGTTCGGTTTGTTGGGTTCCCCAGTCGGTAAAGGTTTATTCAATGAAATTCGCGATCGCAAACCGGAAATCCCTCAGCCATCTTCAGCTTCCAAGCAACCAGCAATCAACACATTTTTGTCCATACCAAATTTAGCAAATTCTGCGGGTTCGGCGACCAAGAATAACCCACGAAATTCAAGCTTGTCAAGTTTAAACACGATCGCAGCTTTGAGTTCCTCTAGAGACGGTAGACTGATTTCTGGGAACAAAACTATGGGCGCGGAAGGCTCTACAGATACAGCAACTGCAACTTTATCCGAGGTTTCCGATAGTGCTAATTCCGGCAAACAAAAGGACAATCCTCTTCCCTTGAGCCCACTGCAAGCAGCCATGAAGAAATACATTGCTGCTAACCCCACGGCCAGAGCCACTTCTACTGAGAAAACTACAAGAACAGCTAAATTAAGCGATCGACCGAATGCCACTGTCTCTCCGACAAATTTGGCAAATTTACTCCCAACAATGACTACAGCTCAAGGGAGCGCAAATCCCGTGAATCTTCCCACCACACTCGCCCCGATTCTCGCTCAAACAAGTACGGTTACTAACGACTCTCCGCAAGTCTCAAACACAGCAACAACATTGCCTGAATCATATACTCGGTTAAATTCCAGAGTAACAGTCATCCCCGAAATTAACACACAGCCTGTAACTCTGACCTTGCCAAAAAATCCCTATCAAACTAATTTATCCGGCTCCGAAATTGTACCTAGAACCCAATCTTCTGTAATTCCAATTGCCACACCTTCGCCAATACAGCTACTTCCCAATGTCGGGAAATCTCCTTTTCCTAATACGACGGTTGAAAGCAAAATAGTTAACCCTCAATTCTCTCCAAATTCAACGAATTCTCAATTTAAATCTGTTCAGCCGAGTCAGCCCAACTTTGGAGTTGTTCCTCAAAATACAATAAATCAAGGCTTGCAACCAATTCAACCACAACCTTTTCCTGCACAGAGACAGATTCCGGGGCGCTATCTTGGTGGAGGTGAAATTAATACTTTTTCTAATCCATAGAAAGGGATAAATCAGAACACGGCAGTGCCGTTTCCCTACAATGTTATGTTGGCGTAGGGACACGGCAATGCCCATAGGTGTCAACTTAAGCCCGAAAGCCATGATAAATCTGGTTTTTACCATAGTCTAGATCCCCCTAAATCCCCCTTAAGAAGGGGGACTTTGAAAAGACTCCTGTCCCCCCCGACCTAAGGGGGGTTAGGGGGGATCTAGATTTAATAGTCAAACAGTAGTCTCTGACTGGGTTTGACGTTAAGTTGACA
Organism: Tychonema litorale BBK16; assembly: GCF_021648855.1. Classification (GTDB taxonomy): domain Bacteria; phylum Cyanobacteriota; class Cyanobacteriia; order Cyanobacteriales; family Microcoleaceae; genus Microcoleus. Next base: position 10,674 of record NZ_JAKJHX010000123.1, read on the forward strand.
CCAATGGGCAATGCCCAATGCCCAATTCCCAATTCCCGATGCCCCATGCCCAATGCCCCATGCCCCATTCCCCATACCCCATGCCCAATTCCCTTATCGAGATGCGGCTCGTGCTAACAAGACTCCGCCGATACCGAAGCCAAATGCGATCGGCAACCAAGCTGATAGAATGGGACTCAACACAGCTTTCACGCCCATAGAACTGGTGACGAAAGAAAATACATAATAAGTGAAAATCACAACTACACTAATACCAAAACTTGTGCCTTTTCCAGAGCGACGTGGTTGAGTACCCAAAGCGGCTCCCACAATCGCAAACACCATAGATACAAACGGAAAAGCATATTTCTCTTGAATTCTTACCATCAGTTTGCGAATTTGTTGCTCGTCGCCGCTGCTTTTAATCAACTCCAATCGCTCTAAAGCTTGTGCAATATTCATTTCCTTAAAATCCCGCGCTCTAGCTGCTAAATCTAAGGGTGTGCGGGGAAGTTTCAATTGTTGGTGTGCAAATCTAACTATGTTGCGGTAAGAACCATCAGGAGCTACTATATAAGCGGTTCCGTTAAAAAAATCCCAAGTATTTTCTGAGGGATTCCAAGTAGCTGATTCTGAAGAAACGATTTGATTGAGACCGGGAGTGGAGCGATCGATTATTGTTAAACCTTTCATCCGTTTACCATCAAATTCTTCTGCATAAAAAAAGCGGGCTAAGGTTTCATTGTCGCTTTTTTCCGCTTTACGAAATTCGGTGTAAATAATGTTTCCTTTTTGAAATAGTGGTGTTTCTCGCTTCATCGCTTTGTCTAAAGTTAATGTAGCCCGGTAATTGGCTGCGGGTACAACTAATTCTTGTAAGGGAAAGGTGAGGGCTGTGACAACTAAGCCTAAAATCACTGCTGGCATTACCAGGCGGTAGACGCTAACTCCACAACTGCGGAGGGCTACGAGTTCGCTGTCGCTGGACATTCGGCTGTAGGCCATGAGGGTTGCTAACAGCATTGACATCGGGAAAGCTAATACTACGAAATAGGGAATTTGTAGCATGAAAATTTCCAGGGCTGCACCGTAGGGGAGACCTGATTCTGCAACTCTGCGTACTAATTCAAATAAGGCTCCAACTGTGATGGCGACGGAGGTGAAGAGTCCGACACCAAACAGAAATGGGCCCATTAATTCTTTGACAATGTACCAGTCCATTACCGAAATTCTCGGCAGCCAATTGAGGGGATTGAAAGATTTGGACATTGCTATTTTCATGGTGACACATTCTCACAGATTCTTCCTTTATTGAAAATCAAAATTATTAAATTCTGCCTTCTACCGAATTACTTCAGGAGATTATCTCACGAAGTTGTCGCCTAGGTAATATTGCCTTACTAAAGGGTTGCTGTAGAGTTCTTCTTCAGCGCCGGATGCTAAAATTTGACCGTCTCGCATGATGTAGGCTCGATCGGTAATTTCGAGAGTTTCTCGGACGTTGTGATCGGTGATTAGGATGCCGATTTTGCGATCGCGCAATTTAGCAATAATCGCTTGAATTTCGTTAACTGCGATCGGATCTACCCCTGCAAATGGTTCGTCTAAAAATAGGAATATCGGGCCGTCTCGTCCAGCAGCTAAGGCTCTTGCTAATTCAGTTCGCCTTCTTTCACCGCCGGAAATTTGAATTCCTAAACTAGATGCAACTTTTTCTAATCGAAATTCTTGCAACAGGAAATCGACTCGTGAGCGCCATTCCCACCGTGGGACTTGAGTTTGTTCTAGGACTAACAAAATGTTATCGCGGACTGTCATGTTGCGAAAGATGCTGGCTTCTTGGGCGAGATAGCCTATTCCCAAATGTGCTCGTTTGTGCATCGGCAATTGAGTGATGTCTAAATCGTTGAGCCAAACAGTGCCTTGATTGGGTTTTTCTAATCCAGTAGCAATGTAAAATGTTGTGGTTTTGCCGGCACCGTTGGGGCCTAATAATCCTACAATTTCTCCTTGTGCTACTGAAAGATTGACGCGACTAACTATATTGCGTTTCCCGTAGGATTTGTGAATATTTTCGAGTACAATTTTCATCATCGTGTTTCACAAACAGTATTTTTAGGAACAGGCAAGATGCCTGTTCCACAAAGGGTGAATTTATTTGTGGGGAGTAGGGGTTGGGCATCCTGCCCGCCCGTGAAATTTCGCTGCTGCAAGTTTTTTTTTACCGAGGGGCTGTGGCTGGACGTGGGGAGCCGATCGTATTTTGGGCTGCTGCATCTTGTTCTGGGGCAACTATATAAACTGATTCTACTTGCCCTGGTTTGTCTGGTAGAGCAATGAAGCGCCCTTCATCGATGAGGTATGTGATGGTTTCACCACGTAGGCTGTTGCCCTGCTGCAAGACGTAAACGTCTCCGCTGAGAATGATCCGGCGTTCGCGGCTGAAGTATTGAGCTTGAGCTGCGGTTGCTTGCATTTGGCGGGCGGGGTAGTTGATTTGGACATTGCCGCGGGCTGTGACGATGCCTGTTTTGGAGTCGGCTTCTTGTATGTCCGATCGCACGCTCAGAGTCCGGGGCACAGTTGCTTGGGGATAGGTAGGAGAGGCTAGAGTGCCTGCCAGAGTGAGGGGCAACAGCAGCAATAATCCTTTGAATATTCGCGATTTAAGTAATTTAGTGGAGGATATCATAAGTTGTCAGCCTCAAAATTTGTAAAATTGCTCAACGGCTAAGTATTTTATCTTAACGACCGGGAAGAGTTTCGCTATGTCGATCGCTTCACCCGATAGTATCAACCAATTATCCTAGCAACAGAATTGCAAATTGTACTGCATTTTATACTCAAATTTGATTAAATTTTTGTGTGGCGCGCACTCATAGCCCGTTCAAATCCCTAGATACCCGACTTTTTTAAGAACTTGGGCATCTTGCAGGCGATCGCCTTTTAAATTTAATTAGCTCCACTTACTTATAGCAGTCCTAAATCATTTGTGAATTTCTTACTCCCCCCCTTAGTAAGGGGAGGGTTGGGGTGGGGTAAAAAATTTACGACTCCTGCAAGGATTGCTATAATATTTTTTTCAATACAAAATATGGTATTTGACTTTTCTCCATTATGGATTTCTTTGAAATCATCTTCCATCGCCACTTTGTTTACCTTTTTCCTCGGAATAGCTGCCGCTAAATGGATGTTATCAACTCCGATCAAAGGTAAATATTTGATTGAAGGAATTTTCATTGCTCCCTTAGTTTTGCCGCCAACAGTTGTGGGATTTCTACTGCTATTGTTGTTTGGCAGAAATGGGGCGATCGGTCAATTTTTGCTAAAATTTAACTTAACTATAATTTTTACTTGGCAAGCGGCCGTAATTACTGCAACAGTTGTGTCATTTCCGCTGATGTACAAAACTGCTTTGGGAGCTTTTGAGCAAATTGATGCCAATCTTCTGAATGCAGCCCGGACTCTGGGAGCTTCGGAATGGCAAGTTTTTTGGCAAATTATGTTGCCGCTAGCATGGCCGGGAATTCTAGCAGGAACTATTCTGGCTTTTGCCCGCGCTTTGGGAGAATTTGGCGCTACTTTGATGTTGGCTGGAAATATTCCTGGACAAACTCAAACTATTCCTATGGCAATTTATTTTGCTGTGGAATCTGGGGATATGAGGCTCGCTTCTATTTGGGTTTTGATTATTCTCAGTCTGGCTTTGAGTTTGCTAACTGCTGTTAATTATTGGACTGAGTTTATGAAGTGTAGGGACACGGCATTGCCGTCTCCCTACAGGGACAGGGACAAGGACACGGCATTGCCGTCTCCCTACAGGGACAGGGACAAGGACACGGCATTGCCG
>NZ_JAKJHX010000123.1:14602-15795 GCF_021648855.1 Tychonema litorale BBK16
TCTCCCTACGGGGACGAGGACAGGAGTGGACTATCTTTAAATATTTCCAAAACTGTTTCTGGCTTCGGATTAAATGTGGGCTTCCAGATTGAGCGGGAAGTGCTTGGAATTTTGGGTGCGTCGGGTTCTGGTAAGAGCATGACTCTCCGCTGCATTGCTGGTTTGGAAACGCCCAATAGTGGTCAAATTGTAGTGAATGGCAGGGTGTTGTTTGACTCCAGCAAGGGGATTAATGTGCTGTCTAAAGACCGTAAAATTGGTTTTTTGTTTCAAAACTATGCTTTGTTTCCTCACCTGAATGTTGCTCAAAATATCGCCTTTGGCTTACAGTATTTATCGAAGACCGAACAAACAAAAAGGGTAACGGAACAACTAATTTCGGTGCAAATGTCGGGATTGGAAAATCGCTACCCGCAGGAACTTTCGGGTGGCCAACAGCAGCGGGTGGCTTTGGCAAGGGCGATCGCAACTTCTCCAGAATTGCTATTGTTAGATGAACCGTTTTCTGCTTTGGATACCCATTTGCGGAGTCAACTGGAACGGGAGTTAATGCAAACTCTGGCTAATTATGGCGGCATTACTCTGTTTGTCAGTCACAATTTAGAGGAGGTTTACCGGGTGTGCAGAAATCTACTGGTTTTGGATGAGGGAAGGGCGATCGCGTTTGATACTAAAGAACACATTTTCGATCGCCCTCGCAATGTGACTGTGGCTCAACTTACGGGCTGTAAGAACTTTTCAGGCGCTAAACAAATTTCTGAAACTGTCGTAGATGCGATCGACTGGGGCTGTTCCCTGGCCGTGGTTGAACCGATTCCCGAATCTTTAGCGAGTGTGGGAATTCGGGCTCATCAAATTAGTTTTGTTCGGGAGTGCGATCGGGAAAATACTTTTCCTTGTTGGATCGCCTTGACTGTGGAAACTCCGCATCGGGTGACATTATATCTCAAATTGCACTCGCCTCCCCATAATTCCCAAGATTATCACTTGCAAGCTGAAGTTTTCAAGGAAAAATGGACAGCGATTAAAGATCATCCTTTTCCCTGGTATGTTCATTTCGAGCCAATTAGGTTAATATTAATGGAAGCATGATATCAATTCCGGCTGCACAGTCAGGATATAGAGGACACGGCAGTGCCGTGTCCCTACCACGATCAATTGTAGGGACACGGCACTGCCAAGTCGGATCGTAG
>NZ_JAKJHX010000124.1 GCF_021648855.1 Tychonema litorale BBK16
GGGACACGGCACTGCCGTCTCCTCTATATCATTCCGGCGCAGCCGGAATTGATATTACTTATTTTTCTGCTGAGTCTTAGCTTGTTCGATCGCAATTTCCTTCATAGCTTGAAACGAATTCAAATTCGACGCACCTTCAATCGCCTTCACCGCCAAATCTTGCACCTGTTTCAAAGCCGAATCCAATTGTTTCGACAAGCTAACAATCCGAGACTCTTGATTTTCAATTGTCTGCAACATACCCTGGATTTGCAACTCATAATTCTGCTTTTGTCCTTCCAAATCCTTAGCAAACAAATCCGACTTAATTTTAGCTTGATAATTGCCGATATTGCGCCCAATCTCCTTGCCATTCTTGATAGTAGCTTCCAGTTCCTTCGGAAAAGCTTCCACCTTCGCTTTCACCTCAGCATAAAGTTTTTCGCGTTCCGAAATAGATTTCTCCCGTTCCGCCCACTGTTTCTCCTGTTCCTGCTTAAATTCTTCGATTTCTTTGTACAGAGTTTGCTGACGCTGTTCATATTCTTCGACATCCAGATTGCGCTGAAGATCCAAATCATAATCATACAACTCTTCATCGCGATCGCGAACTTTTTGCTCACCATCATTGCGTTCTTGAACTGCTACTTTTTGCAGTTGTTGCTCTTTCTCCCAAGCTTGTCGCCGTGACAGCAAATCCTGTTCAATAGTTTCGCGCTGTTCGCTGATTTCTGATATAAATGTTTTCGCACTTTCTTCATATTGTTGGATTAAATTATCCAGCGTATCTTCCGCAACATCTTCTAAACTGTGCAACTCTTGCAGTTGTTGAACTTCCTCACCGACAGTTCGCCGCAATTCCTCCAGTTTAGACGCTTCCGTTGTCAGTTTTTCAGACAGTTCGCTGACAGCACCACCAAAGCCAAATTGCAGTAAGATTAAATTGTCGATCGTAGCCTGCATTTTTTGTTGATTTTGAGTTAAAGTCATTGGTTTATTTACCTCCACAATTGGTTTTTCGGGAACTGCTGTTTGCTTGGGTGAAGGATTTGCTGGTGGGTTATTATTAACCTGCTTCAGTTGCAATTCCAAAGCAGCCTTTGCTTCCGCTGCTTCTTTGTATGCTTCCAAAATTTCAGCCTTGGTACTCTTGTCACTCACTTTTTTGTTCACAACTTTCCATTTCCTAATAATTGAGAAAATTTTGTCTGATTTCAGTTCTAATTCTTAGTCCGCGTCGGCGGACTTTGTTTGTGTAGTCGCGGTTTCAACCGCCGAGTAATTTTTAAGTTTTAGTCGCAAAAGCCTTCATTGCCAAATCTTGCGCTTGCTTCATCGTAGCTTGCAGTTGCGCCGAAATCTCTGCAATTTGTTCAGTTTGTCGCCCAATATTCTGCTGCAAAGATTGCACTTTCAATTCATATCCTTGCTTAGTTCCTTCCCATTCTTTGTCCACTAAATCAGCTTTGACTTTAGCTTCGCGGGAAACTTCTTGAATTGCTTCTTCCTTGGCTTTAGTGTTAGCCTGTTTCAGTTCTTCTTCAAATCCGGCAGCTTTGGTTTGATTCTTGGCAAACTCAGCTTGATTATCAGTGAGGAATTTTTCGCGTTCTGTCCAATTCTTATCTTTTTCGCGAGTAGATTGTTGCAATTCCCGTTCTAATTTGCGTTTTGTTTCTTCATATTCGTCAGTCTCAACTTTGCGGGTGCGTTCTAATTCGTAGCGATAATCTGCCGTTTCCTGTTCGCGTTCTTTGATTATTAGTGCAGTTCTTTCTTGAACTATAATATCAAATTCTTGTTGTTCTTTTTCCCAAATCTTGCGTTTTTGAATCGTGTCTTTTTCGATGACTTCGCGCTGACTAGCTGCACTTTGCTCTAAAGCTGTTATCTTTTCTTGGTGTTCTTGAGTTAAAATGTAGAGGGCATCTGCTACAACTCGAATTTGCTGCAATTGTTGTAATTGTGCTGTTTCTATTTCAATGCCGCGTTTTAATTCGTCTAATTTTGATGATTCAGCGCTCAGTTTTTCCGAAAGTCCGTTAATCACGCTACCAAAATCTAATTGTAAGTCGGCTAAACCTTTGACTATACTATCAACTGTATAGGTGGAAGCGACTTCGAGAAGTTGTTGATTTTTGGCTTTTTCGGCTTCCTGTTCTTTGGTTTCTACTTTCGATTCGATCTTTTTGTTCTCAGCTAAAATTTGCTGAAATTTTTGCAAAATCTTGGCTTTGCTATCCTTTGTGGTTCCTGTGGTCATAATGCTATTTTCTCCTGATTGCTGTAATTTGTTGAGTTTTTTGGGGAACAGTTATAGTTATCCTAACTTCCTGATTTGGGTAAGGATTGCTTTGTATTTCAGGACTGGATCTACTTTTTTTTCTAGATTTTTACCTGCTAGAGTTTGGAGAATTCTCTGACACCGATCGCACCGATTTACTTGCCTGCATTCACACTCATCAATTATACTCAAAAGTGTGCTTTTTAGCAATTTATTTTGTGCTAACAAGGCTTGGTAATTTCGCTGAACTGATTCGACAACTAAAGTCATGTGTTGGAAAGTTTCGGTGAGACTTTCGATGTCATTCACTGCATCTGCTCGGATTTGATCGAGCAGCTCTAAGTTCTCTCTTAAAGGGCTTTCCAGCAGGTTGGATGGTTTTTTTCTGTTCGTTAGCTTCTGCATTTTATCTAATGAGTAAAAGTTATTGTAAAGGCGCGATTAAATCGCGCCTTTACAACAGAGTTAGAACAAGTCAGCAGTTGATTTTTCTTCTGATGGTGGAAGCGATATAATGCCGTTAGAATTCAAAGCAATAGCATCACTTTCACTGCTAGTATGAGCGGCCATTAAACAAGCAACTTCCTGGGGAGGGAGATTATCCAAACAGATCATTTGCCGGGTTCCTTCCAAATCGATCATCCGAGATTGATTGCTCATGTCGGACAAAACTGCTGCTGCTTGGTCGATGATTTCCCAGTCTTTGCGTTCTATCCAAGACCATTTTAAGCTGTAGTAATTTATGGGTTTGACGACTCCACTGTCGTCTGGTTTCTGGCCGGAATGTTTGGTAAATTCTGGAATGAAAATACCTGTGGCTGGCTCGACTCCGCGAGATTGTACAGAAGCAACTAAGCGGTTAAAGTCGTTCAAGCTGCGGTTTTTGATGTATGTTGTCATGACAACTCCTTGAGGTAGTTCACCACTTTCTGCGACAAACCAGAGTTGGCCCCAAAGTGTGTGGGAAGTTTGACCCAGGGTGCCGAATAATTTGGAGAATTTGAGAATTGTCATCGAGCATTTGCTACCATAATCGGTGTCGCCGATTGTCCATTGCCCACTTTGACAGTTGTTACGAACTGCGATCGGAATTTCTGGTACTAACAAAGCGTTGCTAGGTTTAGCGCCAAATACTGAAAATGCTGGTCTTTCTTGTATTTTAGTCATTATCTTTCCCTTTAGTTATTGTTGGCTAGTTGTTGCTTGTTAGTGGGTAAATGGATATAGCAATAAATGCCCAATTCCCAATTCCCAATTCCCAATTACCTAATAAGATGTTTTACTTTTTGTGGTTCTGGATATGTGTATTCAAGCATCGCTTCTTGTTGAGCTTTAATAATCCGCAGCGCGGTGACTAAATGCTCTAACATTTCTAAGTGGGCTGGAGTAAAGTGAATGCTGAAGCCTTCGCCATCTCTTGCATAGCCGGGACAAACAAGTGAGGCTGAGCTTTGTTCTTCGTTGGCGGCGATGTATAGCCAGTCGTCGTCTTCGAGCTTGTAATGGGTGTCTGTCCAGGTTCTCAGCATTGGCTATCTGTTCCTCCTTGTTTGCTCAGTACAAGCGTTTTGCCCGATCGCGCTTCCGATGTTTTTTGACATTCACAGGCTGTATATAGCGTGTGTTGTCGGCGGTTTAGCCATCTTAACTCTACCTGTGCGGTTAAAGTGTTGATTAACCCGTCAACTAAACCTAGTCTAACGTATGTTGATTTTCCCGTCAAGTGTTTTGTTGAATTTTTCATCAAAACAGGCTAGAATGCTTAGAGGGAGGCGAAAAACCGTGGAACAGACATTTGAACAGACATTCGGAAAACTCATCCGTCAAGCTCGTAAGGACAAGGGATACTCACAACGTGAGCTAGCAGCTATGCTAAGTGTGGATTTTACTTATTTGTCGAAGTTGGAGAACGATCGCGCCGATTATGCCCCCAAAGAGGAGGTAATCCGATCGCTAGCACGGAATCTAGACATCAATGAGGAGGAGTTAATTTTCTTGGCTGGTAGACTGCCTCAGCAGTACGAAGCGCTGCTGAAGCAGAATCCGAAGGAAATGCAGGCTCTTTTCCGGCGGATGCAAGAAAATCCAGATTGGCTCAAAAAGTCATTCCAATCCTAAGAGAGGGCTTTCAAAGTGAGTATTTTTAAGCCGTATTGCTTCTATCCCAAAGAATCGATCGAGGGTTTGGCAAATGACATTTTGATGCGGATGCAAAAGACGCAAAATTTTGCTCCGAGATGGCCAATTGATGCGACAACGGTGGCTGATTTTCTGGATTTGGGAGTGGTTTGGGAATGGATTGAGCCGGATGCAGAAGGTGCGATCGCGGCGAGGATTTTGCCACAGCAGCGGTTAATTGAAATCAACGAACAGATTTTGGAAAAACCCCCAGGCTTCATCGAATCGACCATCGCCCACGAAATCGGACATTGGGTGCTTCACATCAATCAAGATGAAGCTGATGGTGTTGGCGAACAGTTGGATTTAAATCTGGAAAATGGGGAAAACATATCGCAGGATGTTGATAAACCATTTGTTTGTCGGGGTGCGAGTGCTGATACTAAGGTTGCATCAATCGAATGGCAAGCACAATATTTTGCCAGTTGTTTGTTGATGCCACGATGTATTTTGGAGGATAAAAGACAGGGACTGGATTTAACTAAATGGTCGCATTTATACAAGATGAGGGATGAATTGGGAGTGAGTATTTCTAATTTGACTAATCGCTTGCAAGAGTTTGGTTGGATTTATATTCCGAAGGGTACTCGCGAAATTTATGCGGGGAAAGATGCCGCTAATGGACAGCAGCGGTTGTTTGGCTGATCTCGTTGGGGATTAGGCATCGGGCATATTTCTTTTGGCAGGGTTGCGATCGCCCAAACTTTGATAGTTGCATTGAGCGATCGCTCGACTACAATTAGGCAAGGGCAATAAGCTGTGGAGCATTTAAACCACTAACGAGGCCTGTAGGATGCACAGCTCGTAGGCGCAGCCATCGCTTATTCGGTAAGGGAAACGAGAAAGGGCTGACGCACCCTACAATGCTATTTTAAATGTGAACAGCTTACCAGCCAAAATCCACACCCCCGCAGACATCATGGACTACAGCCAACTGCTCACCGACAAAACCGATACTATCCTCACAAACTGGATTCAAGCAGTACGCTTGGATCGGAAAATAGAAAGTGCGGACACCTTACCACACTCAGCGATAACTAATCACATACCTCACCTAATAGCGGCGATGGCAACTGTGCTTTCCCACTATCAAAACAGTGAAATCAGAATCATCATTAAAGCCAGTTTGGAGCATGGATTTCTCAGAGCAGAACAAGGCTATGATGCAGCAGAAGTAGCCCGCGAATATCATTTATTGCGTCAAGTCATATTCTCCAATATAGAAGCCGAATTGCTGGCAGGAACAACCACAGAAGTAGTCAGAACTTTTCGATTAATAGATGCAGTAGTAGACGAAGCAATTGCCCAGTGTTTTAACAGTTACGTTGCCCAGCGGTTGAGAGAACTTCAACAAATCCAAACTCAGTTAACGCTCACCAATCAAGAGCTCAATCGCCTAGTCAGCGCTAATCAAGAAAATCTATCCTATTTAGCTCACGAACTCAAAACACCTCTTAACTCAATCATCGGTTATTCTGAATTGTTTTTGCGTCAAGAAAAAAAGCAACCTGAAATAAAAGATACTCTACCGGGCATCGAACACATAGAACGAGTGTTGCGTAACGGCAGACAATTGCTACGCCTGATTAATGATACTCTAGAACTATCCCGTGCCGACGCTGGAAAAATTCAACTACGCCTGGGCTCAACTAATGTGCAATCTATCATTAATACAGTAGTAGAAGTGATGCAGCCAATGGCTGATGCTAAAGGATTAAAGCTGGTAATAACTACCGAATTCGCCCCCAAAAAAGTAATCGGCGACTCCCAGCGATTGCAACAAATTATTACCAATCTTCTGAGCAATGCTATTCGGTATACAGCAACTGGTGTCATCGAATTACATTGCTGCCAAGTCGGATCGGAAAAATGGGCGATCGCAATTACAGATACTGGCATTGGCATCGCCCCTGCGGATAAACATCGCATTTTCGACCCTTTCTTTCAAGCAGGAGAAGCCGGGAAACAGCAATTTTCATCAGAGAGTACAGGCTTGGGATTAGCGATAGTATCCCGACTGGTCAAACTACTGCAAGGTAAAATAGAGCTAGTATCAGAAATAGGGGTAGGCTCCACTTTCACAGTGGTTTTACCCCTGGAAGTTAAAACTTTACAAGAAAATTGGGTTTAAAGCCCCGTCCTTATAGGACGGCTTTGATTTCACAAAGTGTAAAGAATCATGAAAAACACATACATTGAGAGTAAAGTTATTGACGAATAAAGTAAGATATTTGAATGATTACATTAGAGTTTAAATTGAAAGGCAAAGCGCAGCAGTATCGGGTCATTGACGAAATGATCCGCACAGCTCAGTTTGTCCGAAATAAAACTCTTAAATACTGGACAGAAAATCAAGGAGTTAAGCTAATTGACCTGTACAAACAATGCGCCATAATGGCAAAAGAATTTGAATGGGCAGGTAAACTCAACTCAATGGCGCGTCAAGCCTCGGCTGAACGTGCAATTTTTGCGATCCAGCGTTTCTTTGCTAATTGCAAAGCCAAGAAGCCTGGGAAAAAAGGCTACCCGCAGTTCAAGAAGCATACTCGCTCAGTCGAATACAAAACATCGGGTTGGTCGCTACTAGATCGCGATCATAATGCCGCAAAAAATATTTTGGCTAAAGGGTTGAAAGCCCGTGCAGGAATCAATTTAAATACGGCGGGGCACGCCGAAATTAACGCTTGGGGACAGACCGACCTCTACTCGTTGGTGGTGACATCAACGGGCAAGTTGACTGGTTGAACCAAGAATCCCCACGCCTTCAGGTCGGGGAGTGTCAAAAGAAGTATAGCTGAAGGAAGAAGGAAGAAGGAAGAAGCAATAAAATCAATCTGGTAGTATGATAAGTCTATGAACGCCTCTTTAACAAAAAGATTATTTCGATGTCCGCCCTCTACGCAACCCCTACCGTGACTGCCTTTCCCCTAACAGCCGTTGTCGGCCAAGAAGCAATCAAATTAGCCCTGCTTTTAGCAGCAGTCGATCCCGGATTGGGAGGAGTTGCGATCGCAGGCCGCCGCGGTACCGCAAAATCAGTAATGGCCCGCGCCTTGCATTCCCTCCTGCCACCCATTGAAGTTGTTAAAGGATCTTTCTGCAACGCCGAACCTGAAGAACTTGTTGTAGAAGAGGTATTAGCAGAAAATAATGGGCAAAATGCTTTAGCAGAAAATAACGGGCAAGATGCCCGTACCACAAATACTAATCTCGCAACCGAAATTATTCCCACACCCTTTCTCCAAATTCCCTTGGGTGTCACCGAAGACAGATTATTGGGTTCAGTAGATGTCGAACAATCGGTTAAATTTGGCCAAACCGTCTTTCAACCAGGACTGCTAGCTCAAGCAAATCGAGGCGTACTTTATGTAGACGAAATTAATCTCCTAGACGACAATATTTCCAACCAATTGTTGACAGTATTAACAGAAGGCAGAAATCAAATAGAGCGCGAAGGTATCAGCTTTCAACACCCTTGCAAAACCCTATTTATTGCCACTTATAATCCCGAAGAAGGGCCCCTAAGAGAACATTTGCTCGATCGCATCGCGATCGCACTTTCAGCAGACACCGTACTCGAACTAGAAGAAAGAGTCCAAGCCGTAGACCAAGCCCTCTCCTACTCCAATTCTCCCCAACAATTTCTCAGCCAATACGCAGAAGATACAGACAACCTCAAAACCCAAATTATCTTAGCTAGGGAATGGCTCAAAGATGTCACCATCAAACACGAACAAATTAGCTACTTAGTAGAAGAAGCTATTCGCGGCGCTGTTCAAGGACACCGTGCTGAAATATTTGCAGTCCGAGTCGCCAAAGCCTGCGCCGCCATCGAAGGAAGGACAGAAGTCAACGCCGAAGACTTGCGCCGCGCCGTAGAATTAGTCATCGTACCCCGCGCCACCGTCATCCAATCTCCCCCAGACGAAAACTCTGCTCCCCCTCCTCCCCCGCCACCGCCTCCTCAAACCAACTCAGAACAAGAACAAGAAGAAAAAGACGAAGAAAAAGACGAAGATGAAGACAAAGATGAAGACAAGGAAAACGAACCTCCAGAAGAGCAAGACGAGAATAGTATTCCCGAAGAATTTATTTTTGACCCCGAAGGCGTAATTCTCGACCCCAGCGTCCTTTTCTTCGCGCAAAACACCAGCCGTCAAGGCAAATCGGGAAGCCGTAGCATCATTTTTTCAGAAGATAGAGGTCGTTACGTCAAGCCAGTATTGCCGAAAGGCCCCGTCCGCCGCATCGCTGTTGACGCAACACTCAGAGCGGCCGCACCCTATCAAAAAGCCCGCCGCGAAAGGAATTCTAACCCCCCCCAACCCAGGGTGGGCACAGGGGGATCGCCCCTACAATTGAAGGGGCAAGATGCCACAAGTCAACCCCCCCTTAACAAGGGGGGGCAAGGGGGGGTTCAGCGCCGCGTATTTGTCGAACAGGGAGACATTCGGGCGAAGAAACTGGCTAGAAAAGCTGGGGCTTTAATCGTATTTGTCGTCGATGCTTCCGGCTCGATGGCGCTCAACCGGATGCAGTCGGCGAAAGGTGCTGTCATGCAGCTACTCACAGAAGCCTATCAAAGTCGTGACCAAGTTGCTCTGATTCCGTTTCGCGGAGAACAAGCAGAAGTCCTGTTACCGCCCACACGCTCGATAGCCTTAGCCCGCAAGCGTTTGGAAAGATTGCCCTGTGGCGGCGGTTCTCCTCTGGCTCACGGTTTGACGCAAGCGGTGCGGGTGGGGGTAAATGCGCGACAGTCTGGAGATATCGGTCAAGTTGCGATTGTCGCCATTACCGATGGGCGCGGGAATATTCCTTTGGCTCGTTCTTTGGGCGAACCAATGGTAGATGGCGAAAAGCCGGATATTAAGGCTGAATTGTTGGAAATTGCTGCGAAAATTCGCGGTTTGGGAATGCAATTGCTGGTGATAGATACTGAGAGTAAGTTTATTTCTACTGGTTTTGCTAAGGAATTAGCCAAGACTTCTGGGGGGAAATACTATCATTTGCCGAAAGCTACCGAACAGTCGATCGCAGCTATGACTAAAAATGCACTCCGCGACGCGATCGGCTAAAATTATTCAATTCGCATTTATTTGAGATGTTCCACCATTCTCAATAAGCCTTTTCTGAACAGGCTTTCCGGCCTGTTCCACAGAAAAATTCACTCTTTGTGCAACAGGACGGAAAGCCTGTTACTGACATTGGTGCAAGATGTCAGATTTATCCGCGTTTGCCCGCCTTTATCTGCGGCAATAAAAATAAAATAATCTAATTTTTCACCCTTCGCCGAGTCACCATCAGCGAACAGGCAACTAACCCCAGCCCCGCCAGCATTGACGGCTCAGGAATTTTCACAGGTACCGGCACCGGGCTTGCGGTTAGCCGATTCTGGTCTAAGCAAGTTATACATGGGCTAGATTGAACAACCTGAGCCAGCAGCAATTTTTCTGAAATCGACGATTTGGCAACCTTTGAAACTGCTACATTGCCTGCAACCGCTGACTTACCTCCGCCTACAACAGTTGCCAAAACCAATACAATTCCGACCGTAGATATAAAAAAAATCTTAGGATAAAAGGTAGGCATTAGATATGACCTGTTTGGTATTTTGTGGTTTGGGCATTTTGTCGTTAGATTTAGATTTTTTTAGAAAATAAACTCATATCTTACAAATTATAAACAATTGCCCGCTCCACCGCCTAATTTTTTCCCACTCTTTATCAAATCTTTAAACTTTGACAGATTGAGCAAAATCATTCCAGCATTTTCTTTTTTTAATCGTTAACTCAAAATTAAATTATTGTCAACAGTATTTTCTCGGAACTATCAAATCTTAAATAAAAATTGCTAGCTGAGATGTACGAGCCAGCGCACGCACTTCCATATATTTGAAAATCCCAAGTTAATTAAAGATTTGATAAAAGTGACGGATAAGTGTTTACCAGAAAACTGGGTCTAAAGCCCCGTGCTAGAAACACGGATTTTGGTACAATTGTAACGGTTGTAAATCCCCTGGTGGTGGCTTGTTCAGACTCCTTGAACCAGAAAGTAGGACTTAGACCTGCAAAATATTGGGTAGCGAAAGCCAAGAAAAACATAGCTAGGGGAAATAAATAAGTACCCAAAAAACCGAAACAGTAATTAGTTCAATCTAACAGTACCTAAGGGCATTAGGAATCTGCCTCGCAAGAGGGAAAGCGTGGGGAGAAGACTGCCTCTACTATAAAAGGGAAGCCTGATATAGCAAGTGGACTTCTGTGAACCATGAACAAGAATCCCCGTGCCTGTTTGTCGGGGAGTATGTCAAATAGTCGATCGCAATTTTGTTATTCTATTAGCAAGTTTCACTCGATCGCCTAAATTTTTGTACCATAGTCCTACAACCTAAACAGAACGGCAGTTTCACACCATGAGAATTTTAGTCACAGGCGGTGCAGGTTTCCTCGGTTCCCACCTAATCGATCGCCTAATGGCCCAAGGACACGAGGTAGTCTGCCTAGATAACTTTTATACCGGGACTAAACGCAATATCCTCAAATGGCTTGATAACCCGTACTTTGAGCTAATCCGCCACGACATCACCGAACCGATTCGGTTAGAAGTGGATCAGATTTACCATCTAGCCTGTCCCGCTTCCCCAGTACACTATCAGTACAATCCCGTCAAGACAATTAAAACAAATGTCATCGGCACGATGAATATGTTGGGATTGGCCAAACGGGTAAAAGCCAGATTTTTTCTCGCTTCCACTTCCGAAGTGTACGGAGATCCTGATGTCCATCCCCAAACAGAAGATTATCGTGGCAACGTTAATTGTATCGGAATTCGCAGTTGTTATGACGAAGGCAAACGAGTAGCTGAAACGCTATCCTTTGACTACCATCGTCAAAATGGTGTAGACATTCGAGTTGTCCGAATTTTCAATACCTACGGGCCACGAATGTTAGAAAATGATGGCAGAGTTGTCAGCAATTTTATTGCTCAAGCTTTACGGAATGAACCGCTGACTGTGTACGGTGACGGTTCCCAAACCCGGAGTTTCTGCTACGTTTCTGATTTAGTCGAAGGATTTATTCGCTTAATGAATTGTGACGAAATCGGGCCGATGAATTTGGGGAATCCCGGCGAATACACTATCTTGGAATTAGCTCAGAAAATTCAACATATGATTAATCCAGGGGCGGAAATTATCTTTAAACCGCTCCCACAAGATGACCCAAAACAGCGACAACCGGATATTACTCTTGCCAAAAAATGGTTGGGATGGGAGCCGACTGTGCCGCTGAATCAAGGTTTGGAGTTGACTATCAAGGATTTTCGCGATCGCATTGAGGGAAACAAAAAGTAGAGACTGGGAGATAGGCAGATGGGCAGATGGGGAGATAGGGAGATAGGGAGATGGGGAGAGTAAAACAAACATTCCCAATTCCCCAATTCCCAATTCCCAATTCCCAATTCCCAATTCCCAATTCCCCAATTCCCCAATTCCCAATTCCCAATTCCCAATTTCAATCTAATTCAATTATTGAGGATATTTCTATGCGTGTATGTGTCATCGGTACAGGATATGTTGGCTTAGTCACCGGCACTTGTTTAGCCCACATCGGACATCATGTGATTTGCGTAGACAACAACGAAGAAAAAGTCAAATTAATGAAGTCTGGACAATCACCTATTTTTGAACCCGGATTGTCTGAATTAATGACTTCTGCATCTGCATCAGGCAATCTAGAATTCACCTCAGATTTAGCCGCTGGAGTTGCCCACGGAGAGATTTTATTTATTGCCGTGGGTACTCCTCCATTACCTACAGGAGAAAGCGATACTCGTTACGTGGAGGCAGTTGCACGGGGCATTGGAGCTCACCTTGATGGCGACTACAAAGTATTAGTAAATAAGTCCACCGTGCCTATCGGTTCCGGGGATTGGGTGCGAAGAATTGTCTTAGACGGTTTAGCTGAACGTCAAAAACCTCAAAGTAGCGAAGGCGCTATAGGCGAAGAAGTTGTAGCAAAAACAGGTGTTCAATTTGATGTAGTTAGCAACCCAGAGTTTTTGCGAGAAGGTTGTGCAGTCCATGATACCTTTAATCCCGATCGCATTGTTCTCGGAAGCAATTCCCAGCGGGCGATGGACATGATGATCCAATTGTACAAGCCGATTGTCGATCGCAAATTTGCAGAAAATGCCTCTTTGCCGCCAGTACCCGTGGTAACAACTGATATCAGTTCAGCCGAGATGATTAAGTATGCTGCCAATGCTTTCTTGGCAACAAAAATTAGCTTTATTAATGAAGTTGCTAATATTTGCGATCGTGTTGGTGCAGATGTTACCCAAGTCGCCAAAGGAATCGGTTTAGATTCACGAATTGGCAGCAAGTTTTTGCAAGCAGGAATTGGTTGGGGTGGTTCCTGTTTCCCCAAAGATGTTTCAGCCTTAGTTCACACTGCTGACGATTACGGCTACGAAGCACATTTAATGAAAGCAGCAGTAGAAGTTAACGAACGTCAGCGGTTAATTGCCATTGAAAAATTGCAGCAAGTTTTGAAGATTCTCAAAGGCAAAACAGTCGGACTTTTGGGTTTGACTTTCAAGCCAGATACTGACGATTTGCGTGATGCTCCTTCCCTGAACTTAATCGAGAATTTGAATCGATTAGGAGCTAAAGTTAAAGCTTACGATCCGATTGTTTCTCAAACTGGAATGCGTCACGGTTTGTCAGGAGTATTGGTAGAAACTGACCCTGAAAGATTAGCTGATGGTTGCGATGCTTTGGTTTTAGTTACTGATTGGGAGGAGTTCCGCAATTTAGACTATGGGAAAATGGCGAAGTTGATGAATCATCCAGTCATGATTGATGGCCGTAATTTCTTAGACAAAAAAGGTTTAGAAGCCGCTGGTTTCCAATATGTAGGAATAGGAAGGTAAAAGAAGAGAATTAATATTCTTCACCAAAATCAGGAGACGGCAGTGCCGTCTCCTCCGCACGTTAGAATGTTTCCATCAAATCTTTTTCTTCAGCATAAACATCTCGCAACTGTTGTAATGATGTAGCAGAAATTACTGATTTCACCGTACCTACCAACACGCCCCACTGAAACAAACTGTCCACCGAAACAGCCTCTTTAAAGTTGTAAGTATAAAACTTAGTCCAAAATGCTGGTGCTTGCTTGCCTTTCCAGCGTTTGTACCATGCGAGATAATCTGGAAGTACGGGGGGATTCACTTCCACAATTGGGGGGAAATCGGCGTAACTAAGGAAACGACTCAGACCTTTTGCATGAACATACACCATGTTGTGACAACATTCGATGCGATAAATCAGCTCTGGCGAGATGTTGAATAACAATGCTACAGTTTCTTCAGTCACAAATCTCGATCGCGGATTGACAACCGAAGATTTATGAATAATTTTAGATGCGGCGATCGACGAAGATCTTGACTGACTTTCATATATCATAATAGTTACAGACCCTGATGGTACGTCATTTTTTTAGATAGGCCAATTATAAAACGCAATTGCATTATTGTCAAGTATGGGATTAATCAGAATCAGAGTTCGAGAACTAGCAGCCGAAAGGGGCTGGACATTCAAAGAGGTTTCTGAGCGTTCAGGTGTAGTATACAGCACAATTACGACCTATGCTAGGCGATCGGAAATATCAATGGTTGACTTCACCGCAATCCACAAATTAGCGCGAGCTTTTGGTGTGATGATTGAAGATGTCGTGGAGATTATCAAAGAATAAGTTAAGTAGTTGAGCGGTAAAATATATAAATAGGAGAACAGTCAAATGCTTGATGCCTTGCTATTAGGAAGTCTTCTCAAGGTTGCCTTCGACGGAATAGTCGGCACTCAAGCCAATGAAGCAGTCAAGCACCTTTGTTTAAAGGGAATCACAAAGGTATCACGAAACGGTAAAATCGTCAATCACGATTTAGAAAAAGCGCTAAAAACATCTTTCCTGAAAGCTCAGCAACAAATCGCTTCAGAATGCAAACAGGAAATCGATCCGAAAAATGCCGCTTACCGAGAGAGTTTTGCTTATTCGCTACAAGACAGGCGCAGGGATTTTGATTGGTTGAAACGAAAGCTGGAAAAGCTCAAATTAGAATTAGAACAAGTCGATAAAGAAACAGTCCCGTCTGGGATTCCGATTGCCAGTTTAGATGAGATAGAATTGCTGCTGACTTCCGCAGATGAGTTAAAGCAAAATCAGGTTGAAGCAGTTAAGCAAAAACTGCTGGAAGTTGCCCTAGAAAATTGCGATATTGCACCCTACAAAACTCAGTTAGAGCAAGAATTATTTGCTTTAGTATCTGCATACTTTGCTCAGGAAATCAAGGAAAATGAGAAGGTTTTTCAGATTTTTACCGGGCAGAGTTTAACGAGAATTGATAGCAGAACCCAAGAGATGTATGATTGGCTTGAGGAGATAGTTGAAAAGAGCCGGATTGTTTATCAACCGATTGACTGGCGGGATATTTGCCAGCAGATTTTAGACGAGAAAGAACAGCAGCGGCTTAGTAGTAATCAGCTCACTTTTGGCAACCATCAAATAGATGATGTTTATGTGCCGCTGGGATTGGTAGAACGGCATAAAGTGACTCAGCAGCGGGAGAATGTTGGGGCTGAGGAAGGTTCGGATTTGTATCGGGAAAAGGAAGTTACTCAGACATTTGAACATAGCGAGTTTCTCGAACAAGTAATCCAGCAAGGAATTAGCCCGAAAAGCAATGGGAAACGGTTAGGAATTATTGGGGAACCGGGGGCGGGAAAAACAACGCTGTTGCGGCAGATTGCGAATTGGGTAGCGGCGGGCATTTCCGAGGCTATGGTAATTTGGGTATCCTTGGCAGATTTGCAGGGGAAGGAATTAGAAACCTATTTATTTGATAGTTGGTTGGTGGCGGCAATTAAGAGAATTGGGAAGGCTGAGGCGACGGCGGATATTAAGGATGATTTTTTAGCACAGTTTAATGCTAGTCGCGTTTGGTTGGTGTTGGATGGGGCGGATGAGATGGCGGTGGGAGATGGGAATCCTTTGGCGGAAATTGAGCGGCAAATTAGGACGGGTGGCTGTATTCAAAGGGCGCGAATTGTGCTAAGTTGTCGGCAGAATGTTTGGGATGCGATCGGCTCTGCGTTGGATAGTTTTGATACTTATCGCACTCTGGAGTTTTCCTATCCCGAACAAGTGGAAATGTTCATTGATAAGTGGTTTTCAACCCTCGTTAACCCGCAGTTTGGAACCCCCCCTAACCCCAGGGCTGTTTCATTCTCGAATTTTAGCTGTGCTAAAATTCTGAATGAAAATATT
>NZ_JAKJHX010000125.1:0-13648 GCF_021648855.1 Tychonema litorale BBK16
CGAAGGAGGCACATCTCGATGAAGTGTCAAGAATCCCCGCGCGTTCACGCCGGGGGAGTATGTCAAAGACAATAGAAAAAGCGAAGCCACCGACTAACGCGGTGGCTTCAATTTATCTACAAATCTAACTCTACCAAAGTCCTCTCACAGGACGTGGCTGGACGCGAGGAGCCGGCGCTGGTATGGGACGAGGAGCTTGTGGTTGGACGCGGGGAGCTGGTACTGGACGAGGAGTAATCGGTTCTGGGGCTGGCGGTGCTTCTACGCGGGGGGCTGCGGGGCTAGCAACAGGTGACGCGATCACTTTATACTTGGGCAGTACCATGAGATTTTCTATCTGAGCGCCTCGGTAAGTGGCTTTGACTTTCATTCCCGGTACTAGGGCGGTGATTTTCAGGACGCATTTTTGAATTCTGAGAGTCCTGTATCGCTCATTTTCTGGGCGAATTGTTACTACGTCGCCGACAATACTTTTGACAATACCTGTAATGCTTTCTGTGTTTGCGGTTGTTGTGCTCTGGGTTTGGGCGATGAGTGTTGCAGGGTTGGCCATCGTTGGAGACACTGACAATGCTGAAACTAGCACGGACAGGGTGGCACTGGTCAATAATTTGATGTTCTGAAGACGCATTGAAACCTCACATTAACTGCTATTCAGGGTTGGGTTTGGTTTCGCTGTGCGAAATTCCCAACCTTTAGACTTAATATAGTTTAATGCCCGGAGTCGGATATTTTTGATAATTTCAAAAAAGATTATGAAATAGGCTTCTGAGGACTAATTTTTAGCCCAGAAGTTCCCTTAAACAAATATTGGGTTCTGTAATTTCACTTTGGTCTATGGGATTGAGTTCGGCATCTGCTGATGTTGCTGTGATATATTGATTTTGAGCGATCGACTATTGTAGTTTTTATGCACCACCGTTTTCTTAACAGCAAATCTTTGTTGGGCAAGTTAATTCTGTTGAGTTTGAGTGTAGCCGCGTTTTCTGTCGCCGAACCTATGGCTAATTTCAATCATAGTGCGATCGCGGCGCAGTCAGTCAAATCCGATCTAAAATTGCCTAATCTCGGAACACCAGAATTGCCGCCTTTGGGAGAACCATCTCTGTATCTTCCTCAACCTATGGTAAATCCGATTGAGGAAGTGCGTTTAGTTTTGAAATTGCGAGAACGTCGCGTTTATGTTTACCGACAAAATAAGGTGCACGCCAGTTTCCGGGTGGCTGTGGGAAAAGGTGGCTGGGAAACTCCGACAGGCAATTTTAAAATTACACACATGATCAAAGATCCGGTTTGGGAACATCCTTGGACAGGGGAACTCGTTCCTGCGGGGCCGGATAATCCTTTGGGGACTAGGTGGATCGGGTTTTGGACGGATGGTAAGAATGTGATTGGTTTTCATGGTACTCCGAATCCAGAGTCGATCGGGCGGGCGGCTTCTCATGGTTGTGTGAGAATGTTTGATAAAGATGCCCAGGCTTTATTTGAGAAGGTAGAAGTGGGAACGCCGGTGATTGTTGAGCATTAGTTATTAGAGGTAGATAGTTATTGTAGGGACACGGCAATTTATTGTAGGGACACGGGAATTTATTGTAGGGACACGGCAGTGCCGTGTCCCTACGGGATATTGATAGTAACTCATAAACCGCTGTATTATATAATGGGTTGAAACTTGTTGCGATCGCCCTTTATCCCCCTGATCATGCTCCAAATCCGTCGTCGTCCCCCCAGCACATCCGTCTCCGTACTCTACCTCAGCTACAAAATCGCTGTGCCCGATGCCGAACCCCAGCATATCCTCGAAGAAATAGTCTGGCAAAAAGAAGTAGAAGTTGCCCAAAAGCGCGATCGCACGCCCTTAGCAGATCTTCACAAAAGACTCCCCTTCGCACCAAAAACCCGCGACTTTCTTGCCGCCCTCAAAAATGGCAAAACCAAACCAGCCATCATCGCCGAAGTTAAAAAAGCTTCCCCCAGCAAAGGTGTAATTCGTGAAGATTTCGATCCAGTTGCGATCGCAAAATCATACCAAGAAAACGGCGCAACTTGCATCTCCGTACTCACTGACGAAAAATTCTTTCAAGGCAGCTTTGAAAACCTCAGCAACATCCGTTCTGCCGTTGATTTACCCTTACTTTGCAAAGAGTTTATTATCTATCCCTACCAAATCTATCTT
Organism: Tychonema litorale BBK16; assembly: GCF_021648855.1. Classification (GTDB taxonomy): domain Bacteria; phylum Cyanobacteriota; class Cyanobacteriia; order Cyanobacteriales; family Microcoleaceae; genus Microcoleus. Next base: position 2,177 of record NZ_JAKJHX010000125.1, read on the forward strand.
GCCAGAATTCATGGCGCAGATGCCGTACTTTTAATCGCAGCCATTTTGTCTGACAAAGACTTACAATACTTTGTCAAAATTGTCAAGACATTAGGCATGACCGCCTTAATCGAAGTTCATACTCAAGAAGAACTCGATCGCGTATTAACCCTCGAAGGCGTAAACTTAATCGGCATCAACAACCGCAACTTAGAAAACTTTTCTGTCAGCCTAGAAACCACTAGCCAACTATTAGCCTCGCGCCAAACCGAAATCCAAGCCAAAGACATCCTCATAGTCAGCGAGTCAGGCATCCACACTCCCGACGACCTCGCTAAAGTTGCCAATGCCGGGGCCGAAGCTGTCCTAATTGGCGAATCTTTAGTCAAACAGCCAGATCCGGGCGCTGCTTTAGCCTTGCTTGCCGCCGGCATCGCCACTGCCCATCCTCGTTAGCATCAATAGTAAAGTGGAGTTAACAATGACAAGAGATGTCTAATGGAACCAATTCCCCTTCCGTCACACATTCATTAGGCTCCACTCAAATTCCCAAATCTTTACGTTAAGGCAAACAGGATACGTGTTAAAATAACAACATGAAACACGTTGTCAAAGTCAGAATTCACCCAACCGTCGAACAGGAACAAGTGCTGTCAAACGCATTTGGTTGTGCGAGATGGTATTGGAACAATTCGCTAAACGCAACGAATGAACTCTACAAGGAAACGGGAAAAGGTTTATCCCAGATTGGGATGAACAGTCGATTACCTGCACTCAAGAAAGAGTACGAATGGTTGGGTGAGACTTACAGCCAAGTGCTGCAAAGTGTTTCACTCAACCTATCGAGAGCGTTTATCAACTTCTTTGAAGGACGAGCATCATTTCCTAGATTCAAGTCAAAGAATGATAATCAATCGATTCAGTATCCGCAAAAAGTCCAGATTGTTGGTGGCGATCATTTGAAGTTCCCCGGCAAATTAGGCGTTGTCTCTGCCAAGATTCACCGCAAATTTGACGGCAAAATCAAAACCATTACTGTCAGCATGAATCATGCAGGGAGGTACTATGCTTCTTTGTTGTTTGATGATGGACTACCTGATGTCGAAATTAGTTCGGACGGCAAAGCGGTTGGAATTGATGTTGGCTTGACTCACTTTGCCATTACTTCTGAGGGATCAAAGTTTGACAACCCAAAACCTTTGAAGAAACGAGCCAGGAACCTGAAGCGTAAGCAACAGAAACTATCTCGCAAACAGAAAGGGTCTAATCGTCACAAAAAAGCCCGTCGCATCGTGGCGCGGGTTCATGAAGGAATTGCAAATTCTCGAAAAGACTTCCAGCATAAGCTTTCTCGCAAACTGGTGAACGAAAACCAAGTCATCATCCTCGAGAATCTGGCAGTCAAAAATATGGTAAAAAATCGCTGTTTAGCCAAAGCGATTAGTGATTGCGGTTGGTCAGAATTTACCAGACAACTGAAATATAAGGCTGAAAAAGACGGCAAAACCTATCTAGAAATTGGTCGTTTTTTCCCATCAAGTAAGACTTGTCACGTTTGCCTCAATCAAGTAGGTAGTTTGTCTCTAGATGTTCGTAGCTGGACTTGTTCTAGCTGTCAAACAAAACACGATAGAGATGTCAATGCAGCTATCAATATTCGGGATGAAGGCTTACGATTATTAGCGTTAGGAACTAGCGCTACTGCCAATGGACGGGATGCAAGACCAAGGGCTGGAAGGAAATCTTCCGTGTCCAAGGCTGTCCCGGTTGAAGTTGGAAGCCTACACCATACTGCGTAGCGGTTGGTGTAGGTAGTTCACCTCCCACAGAAATAGTTAGGACATATCATGGATAACAAATCAATGCTGATGATTCCCGGCCCGACGCCGGTACCCGAAGCGGCTTTGCTGGCGATGGCAAAACACCCGATGGGACACCGCAGCAAGGAATTTGATGCGATTTTTGCAGAATGTACCGAAAACCTGAAATGGTTGCACCAAACGAAGAGTGATGTGCTGAGCTTGACGGTTTCTGGTACTGGCGCGATGGAAGCTGGAATCATTAATTTCTTGAGTGCGGGCGATCGCGTTTTAGTCGGTACCAATGGTAAATTTGGTGAACGTTGGGCCGAAGTAGCCGAAGCTTACGGTTTAAATGTGGAAATCGTCAAAGCTGAATGGGGCTTACCTTTAGATCCCGAAAACTTCCGCGAAAAACTTGAAGCGGATACAGAGAAGCAAATTAAAGCTGTTATCATCACTCACTCGGAAACATCCACGGGTGTCCTCAATGACCTCGAAACCATCAATCGCCATGTTAAAGCCCATGGTGAAGCTTTAATTATGGTCGATGCTGTCACCAGTTTAGGCGCCGCAAATGTGCCGATGGATGCTTGGGGAATCGATGTGATTGCTTCTGGTTCTCAGAAAGCTTACATGATTCCTCCTGGCTTGGGTTTTGTCGCCGTGGGCCCGAAAGCCTGGGAAGCTTACAAGACTGCGAAACTGCCCCGCTACTACTTGGATTTGGGCAAATATCGCAAAGATGCTGCTAAAAATACGACTCCTTTTACTCCACCGGTGAATATGTTTTTTGGACTGCAAGTTACATTGCAGATGATGAAAGCGGAAGGATTGGAAAATGTTTTCGCGCGACACAAACGGTTGATGACAACTACTCGTGCCGCCGTACAAGCTTTGGGTTTGCCATTGTTGGCCGCTGATGATTGCGCCAGCCCTGCGATTACCTCTGTCATGCCGCCCGCCGAAGTAGATGCACAAAAGGTGCGGACTTTGATGAAGAAGAGGTTTGATATTGCGCTAGCTGACGGACAAGATCATTTGAAGGGTAAAATCTTCCGCATTGGTCATTTGGGCTTTGTGTGCGATCGCGATATTCTAGCAGCAATTTCCTCTTTAGAAGTGGTGTTGCGAGAAATGGGTTACGAAGGCTTTACTCCTGGTGCCGGCGTTGCTGCTGCTGCGAAGCTTTTGGCTGAATCTTAATCCTTGGATATTACAGCAGATTGCAGGCTTATAGGTACTATCAATATCCCGTAGGGACACGGCACTGCCGTGTCCCTACAAGAAGTAGTACCTATACCTAAAAAGTGCTGTAAAAGGATTTTGGATTTTGGATACTGTCTCAAATCTAAAATCCTTTTAATATGCTTGGGCTAACCAATCAAAGATTTTGTCCAATTGTTCTAGTGTCACCAAACCGTACTGCCACAATACCATCGGCAGGGAATTCGGGTCGCGATCGCGTTGTTGCTTTTCATTTGCGCCAACACGTTCAGCCACATCGATTGATGCACGAGAAATTGCCAAATCTTCTTGTAAAAATCGAATTAATTTTGTGTATGTAGCGGGTGCCATGATTTTCACCTCCAAGTGTGGGACACCATTGTCAGATGCGAACCTGATTTTCTTGATTAGTAATAAGCCAGTTTTAAATCTGTCTTGAAACCTTTGATATCTGTAAAAACAGTATTTGCAGTTAAAAATGGAAAGTTTGTTGTTGAGTGCTACTCTAAAGCCAACCTTTCCCAAAAAGTGAAAGGTTTTGGATTTTTTTTCGCTATGGGATCGCAGGATGTGCGATCGCACCTAAACCGAATACCTCTGCATTTTTGCAGCTCGAATCTCAATCAATTCTGCTACCTACTTAAGACTACTAAACCATGTTCAGGGTTTAACTTCATCTGCCAAAATACAGAATCCGCAAATCTAGTTGAGCAAAATAGGTCAGATTTGGCGATCGAACCAGAACTTGCTACCTAAATTTAACTTTGCCAGTTAATTTTGCTCGTAGCATTGAGCTTCGGATAGATTTATTAGATTTAGTTCGATCGAAGGAAGTTCCAGGGAATTTCCCAGGAATGCCATATTACTAAATCGTTGAGGGCGAATATCGTCTCTGCTATACAAATACTAGACAAGTCTAGACATTTGCTTCTTACTTCATCGGGAGCATGGGAGCGGCTATCCCTCGGTAAGCTTTCACGGTTTAGCCAACCGTGATAAATTTATCGCTCACTGGTTGTTCTCACCTGTGACTAAAAATTTACACTTTAGGCAAACAGGCTCAGGACTGGGCTTACTAAGATTGACATCGTAGCAAATCTTTTGGTATTTGACTGACTGAATTATTAATAATTTAACAGATTTAATCAATTTTTGTAAAGTTTCTAAATTCTTACAAGCTTGATGGACTGCGCCCCTAAACCGATTTTCTGCCAAAATCAACCTAAAATGAGTTAATTAGGTTAAAAAAAGTCGATCGCAATTCGATCGCCGACTTTGAGACCAAGTTCAGCAGCGCGCCCACTACGGAGTTCGATTACTTGATCCACAATGGTATCGGGGCCGTAAGTGGGACAAGGATCGGCTGTACAAGGAGGTGCTCCGGCTTGTATCGCTGTCACCACGCCATCTCGCAGAAAAATCATATCCAGAGAAATCCGGCAATTTTTCATCCAAAAATTTACCCACCGCGCAGGTTTGAACTCAAACAGCATTCCCCTGTTATCGGGTAAAGATGTTCTGTACATTAAACCCATAGCCTGTTGTTCGGGGGTTTTAGCGACTTCGAGTTCAATAAGGCGATCGGCTATCCGAACTCTAGCAGAAACCGGCAAAACTTGACCCGATGAAGTGGGTGTCGGAGACTGCGAGACCAAAATACCAGGATCACTATTACTTGCGACAGGCAATATCGGCGAACATCCCAGCAAAAATACAATTACCCCAATTGGTAATAGGGCATGGGGCATTGGGCATGGGGCATTGGGCATAAGAATTATGACTACTGACTAATGACTAATGACTAATGACTAATGACTAATGACTAATGACTAATGACTTCTTCAAGCTTCCCGCATCACATAACCTACACCGCGCACCGTCTGAATCAAACGTTTTTCGCCCTCATCTTCAATCTTGATCCGCAAATAGCGAATGTAAACTTCTATCACATTGGATTCACCCAGAAAATCGTAACCCCAAACATTTTCCAGAATTTGTTCGCGAGTCAAAACTTCGCGGGGATGTTCCATCAAATACTTTAACAGTTCAAACTCTTTCATCGTCAGGTCGATCGCCCGTCCGTTGCGTAGGGCACGCCGACTAGCCAAATCTAGCACTAAATCGCCAAACCTCAATTGGTGATTGCTGCTGGTATCCGGCTGCAAATACAAGCGCACCAACTGCAAAAACTCCTCACTGCGGTAGGGCTTGAGAAAATAATCATCCGCCCCAGCTTCTAGACAAGCCACGCGATCCTCTACTGTATCACGCCCGATCAATAGCAACATAGGCACTCGACTCCCCACACTCCTGATGTGAGAACATAGGGACAGCCCCGACTCTCCCCCCAACATTCTGTCAATTACAATCAAAGCTGGTTGTAATTCATGGGCTAAATGTTGACCTGTGGTGAGGTTAGAAGCGACTATTGGTTCGTAACCGGAGGATTTCAAGTCCATACTCAAGTGTCCGGCTAGAATTTCGTCTGTTTCTACGAGTAGAACACAAGGATTGCGATCGAGAATGAGTGCAGCCATTGAATTGACCGATGTAGACCATTCCTGTTGTAGCACGTTTAATGGCAGTTGGCAGTTGACTGCGCCGCTCAGGATAAACTACGTCGAAGGGTCGAAGGGTTGACTGTTTGCTGTTGACTGTTGGCTGTTGTCAATTCCCAATTCCCCATTCCCAATTCCCCATTCCCAATTCCCCATTCCCAATTCCCAATTCCCCATTCCCTATGACCATCATCGTATTCGGAAGTATCAATATCGACCTCGTTGCTAAAACCCCTCGGTTGCCGCTACCGGGGGAAACGATTATTGGTAGCAATTTCTCGACGGTCGGAGGTGGGAAAGGAGCAAATCAAGCTGTGGCGGCCTCCCGTCTTGGGGCTTCTACTCACATGATTGGTCGAGTTGGCAATGATAAATTTGCTGAAGAGTTGTTGAACAATTTACAGTTTTATGGTTTAAATACAGACAATATATTGATTGATAAAAACACTCATTCAGGTGTGGCAATTATTGCCGTAGACGATTGCAGTCAAAATAATATTATTGTGATTCCGGGCGCGAATAATCATGTTGGTGACGCAGAGTTAGAATATCTAAAAAAACTGTTGCCTGATGCTACATCCTTATTATTACAGTTAGAAATTCCCCTGGAAGTTGTACAAAGGGCGGCGTTTCTAGCTTGTGAAGCGGGGGTGCGAGTGATTCTCGATCCGGCACCGGCTCGTTCCGATTTACCCATTGACCTTTATCCCCTAATTGACATAATTACGCCGAATGAAGTGGAGGCGAGTCAGTTAGTCGGTTTTGTGGTGAATGACACAGAAACTGCGATTCTCGCGGCAAAGGAGTTGCAGGAAAGGGGTGTCAAGAATGCGATCGTTAAATTGGGCGATCGGGGTGTGGTTGCTGTGATTGCCGATCGCACTTTGTTTGTCCCGCCTTTTGCAGTGGATGCGATCGATACTGTGGCTGCTGGTGATGCTTTTAACGGTGGTTTGGCGGCTGGATTAGATGCTGGTTTGTCGTTGTCAGAGGCAGTGGTTTGGGGGGCGGCTGCGGGGGCTTTGTGCGTGACTAAGATGGGGGCTCAGGTTGCTATGTGCGATCGCACAACTTTTGATGCTTTTTTGGAGGAAAAGAGAAGAGGTATTACCAGTCTGATATTGAAATATTAGTCCTTATGCTATGATGATTTTAACGGTCACAGAATATAAATATATAGAAAAAGTAAATGGAACCTCTACCCAATAGCTGGGCAGATATTCAGCCTCATACCATCTATCAAGCAACTAATGGACTGCTAATATCTTGTAGTCAATCTCAAATTCAACTCGGAATTAAATATGACCAAAAAAATAAACATTTAAAAGCAATTGAAAAAGGAATTGTTGCCCCTCGTGGTAATATTGGTCTTGTCCCTTCAGGAGTAGAAGACTATGAATTAAAATCAAAAGTGCTAGGCAAAGGAGGCGATCGCCGTTTTCACGGAAAAATTATAGATGGAGTCTTGTACTTCCCAGGTTTTATAACAGAACATTAATTATCACCCAGCTATGACACAACTACAATTAAAAAATCACCCTGTTTGGCGTGATTTAACTGAAATATTAGAAAATCTAGATGCCAAATCTCTTGTAGTAGAACATCTTGAATTATGCGATTATCAAGTCTGCGGTTACTGGGATGAACAAGATGAATTTTATGAAGAAATTACCTTGCCTCGTTCCCTGTCTGCCGAATTAGTCAGTAGTTCGATTGGTGTTACGGGCAGAAAACGTTGGATTCAATTGAAATTTGTGCTGCAAACGGATAGGCTGAATCCTCAAAATTTGTCGAATTCTCATAATATAGAAAATTTGGGCGAATTGACCCTCATTTATGATGAAAATCTGCAATTTGTGGATGAAAATTGGCAAATAAATATGGACTCTCCTTTGATAGGCAGACAAAAGTAATTTTGAGGTAGTTATGATGAGTTTTTTTGATATGGCGATCGGTATGATTCCTCGATCGCCCAAATCAGAGTTTTCTACCCAAAATCAGAGTAAATTCTGAGCAAATGCCCAATTCCCAATTTCCAATTCCCAATTCCCAATTCCCAATACGCAATTTCAAGTCTTTTTCGGACTTGCAAGTGCGATAGTTCCATATACCGAAATTCCTGACTGCTTCAATGCTTTGATTGCCGATCGCACCGTAGTACCGCTAGTATAAATATCATCGACTAACAACACCCGATCGCGCGGCAGTCGGCGGCGAAAATCCTTACCCAAAATTAAAGCATCCTTCATTTCTGCTTGTCTCTCCTGGGCCGAAAGCTCAAACAGCGGCTGCGTATATTTTACCCGCTCCAAACCGTCACGTTGCAAACGCAAACCAGTCAAATCGCAAAAACTTTCCGCCAAAAGCTCCGCCTGGTTAAATCCTCGTTCTTTCAGCTTTTTCTTGTGCAGCGGAATCGGTACGACGGTTAAATTGTCAATAGCTAATTCGGGATAATTTAGCCAAGCTTCCGCCATCAAGCAGCCGAGGGGTTTTGCTAATTGCGGATGATCATTATATTTCAAAGCTGCGATCGCCCTTTTCAGAGTTCCACCATACTCCCCCCACACAAACACAGCCTTGTCGGAATCCCACAATCGACCCGGATCGGCTAACTGACAGCGCTGAAGTTGCTTGCGGCAGTAAGGACAAAACTCTATTGCCACTGGTCGCTGACAAAGAGGACAGTTAGACTTAAGAAATAAATTGAGACAAGATTTGACCAATTCCGTCCATTTTCGCTGGTTCATATTAAAATTGCAATAAGTGGTTAATAGGAAAAATCATAATTTTTAATCAGTTTGCTCAAAAGGCTAATAGCGTGGATCACCTCTACTGGCTAGACAAGATTCAATCATTAGACCGGGATGTAGTGGGAGAAAAAGCATTCTACTTAAGCTGTTTAATGCAGAAAAATCATCCCGTCATACCGGGCTTTGTTGTTCCTGCAAAAACATTTTGGCGGTTTATAGAGTCCATCGACTGGTTGGAACCACTGTTTGCAGACTGGCCCAACTCTTCACTACACTTGAATGTCGATGACCCCAAACAACTCCAAGCCATCGCCCGTAGCATTCGCCGACAAATCACCTCCACCAAACTGCCAGATTCCTTACTTTCCACTCTGGAGTCGGCTGTCAGTCAACTCAACTCCAAAGCATTAATTTTTCGCCCTTTCCTGACTTCCCGACACCCGAACACAGCCGGAATGCTGGAATCTCAAGCAGTGTGGGCAGAACCAGAGGTGATCGAGGTCGGACTTAAACAAGCTTGGGCTGAACTTTTCAGAGCCCAAAAACTATTTTACTGGCAACGGTGCGGTATGAATATACGGGAAATTAATCCGGCAGTTTTGGTGCAGCCTCTCTCAAGTGCGATCGCCGCCGGTTCAGTGGAAACGAAAAGGGGTGAAGCGTGGGAAATCCAAGCCACCTGCGGTTTAGGAATGTCTCTTGCTAGGGGAGAAAGTATCCCCGATTACTATCAAGTGCAGCCGGAAACAGGCGAAGTCAAAATTCAGAGGCTGGGTTATAAAACATTAGCTTATAATCTAAAAATAGGCGGTCTAGATTCTGGTGAACAATCCTCGATCGGAAATTTCGATGCTTTGCCAATTCCTGATTCTAAATTTCCAATGCCAAATTCTGCTGGTAGTTGTTTGGATGTTTATGTATTGGGCGAAAAGGCGCAAACTGAATATGTCTTAAGTCAAGATCAATTGCAAAAGTTAATTGATTTGAGCAAAAAAGCCAAGGCGGAATTTGACTCAGATCTAATTTTAGAGTGGACGATGAATCAGTCAGCAGAATGTGACGAACCGGAGTTTTATTTCACTCAAGTTTGTCTCCTGAAAAATAAACAAGTCCCGCAGAGATCGGAAAATCCGATCGCACTGTCAAACCAAAATGCGATCGCCCCAGATAGAACTCCTGCGGTACTCAAAGGTTTGGCTGCGGCATCTGGAAAAGTCAAAGCAATTGCCCAAGTTATGACTAATTCCCATGCAGAAGATGCGGAATTTGTAGCTGGGGGAATTTTGGTGGCGCGGGTAATTCCTCCCCATTGGCTACCTTGGGTAAAAGTTGCTGCTGGGATTGTTTCGGAACAAGGTGGTATGACCGGTCATGGGGCGATTTTAGCTAGGGAGTTGGGAATTCCCGCAGTGGTGGGGGTTGCTGGTGCTACTCGCGCGATCGAGACTGGGGATTCGGTGTGGCTAGATGGCGACACCGGAGAAGTTTTTGCCTCTGGTCAAATTCAGCCTATTTCAGGGGCCGATCGCAATTATCGAGAAACACCAAACAGTACAGATTTGTCGAGTCAAGCCGCCAAAATGTCGATCGCCCATTATCAATTTCCCACAGCCGCCCGATCGCATCTAGATCCCAAATCTCAGCCACCGGAATCAGCTCAATACCTTGCTAGTGCGCCAACAGCGACTCAACTATTGACTAATGTCAGCCAAAGTAGCTCGATCGAGCGTCTCAGAAATCTGCCCATTGATGGCATTGGATTAGTGCGATCGGAATTAATGGCAATAGAAGCTTTGGAAGGTCAAAATCCCCAACTTTGGTTGAAAAATGGTTGGGAATCCGAATTTGTCGAGCGCATGGCGACTCAACTAAGTTTATTTGCTGCTGCTATCTTCCCCCGTCCAATATTTTATCGTTCCCTGGATTTGCGGGAATCTGGAGCCCACGGCAGTTTCAGTTATACCTTTGAACCAGAATTATTTGATTGGGAATTAAAGGCACTAAAAAAAGTATGCGATTCAGGCTATACAAATATTAATTTAATTTTACCTTTCATGCGTTCTATTGAGGAGTTTTTATTTTGCAAACAGCGTTTAGAAACAAATTGGAAACAGCGACCTGCGGAGTTTAACCTATGGATTATGGCTGAAGTTCCTTCAGTTTTATTTTTATTACCAGATTACGTGAAAGCAGGCGTTCAAGGAATTTCCATCGGCACCAACGATTTAACTCAATTTATGTTAGGAGTTAATCGCAACTCCGCAGATATGGCTAGTGCTTTCAATGGGCGCGATCGACCGATGATGAGAGCGATCCAACAATTGATCGTTCAAGCTAAAGTAGCGGGAATTCCTTGCTCTATCTGTGGCGATGCTCCAGCTTTGTATCCAGAGATCATAGAATCCCTTGTGCTGTGGGGGATTTCGTCGATTTCTGTGAATGTGGATGCCGTGGAACGGACTTATCAGGCGATCGCCCGCGCCGAACAGCGGATCATCTTAGAATCTGCGCGATCGATCATTAAAAATAAGCATAAAAAAACTAGCTTTCAAAGTTAGGATATTATGATGACGAATAGGTTATTCCCAGGGGGAAAAATGAAATCAAGAATTATTACAACCGCAGCCTTACTTGCGACTATCGCCTTTTTGACACCCCATCCAATCTCAGCTCAACCAGCCACCGAGAGTGGCACAAGACCAGGGTTTTGGCAACCAGGAGCACAAATTGACAATACTCGCAACCTGACGCTCATATTATTAAATCAGACAGGATTGAATTTAGAATATGGTCAGTCTGGCGTTGGTTTATCATCTTTGCCGATCGGAGCTACAAAAAATGTCCTAGTTCGTATCGGCAGTCGCACCGATGATATTGCTAATATTCCAATAAATGTCACAGGTGGAACCACAACTTTGAAATACGACTATAGCGTGGATGCTCAGAAAAATATTGTGAGAGTTAGGATTACGACATCTGACGGACGGACTAGGCAAGATCGGTCAATCTATATTGATGAAAAAGGGCGAGTTTATTCGTTCTAATTTACAAAATAAATTAGGAGACGGCAGTGCCGTTTCCCTACAATTAATCTGGCGTAGAAATTAGGAGACGGCAGTGCCGTTTCCCTACAATTAATCTGGCGTAGAAATTAGG
>NZ_JAKJHX010000125.1:13748-15744 GCF_021648855.1 Tychonema litorale BBK16
AGACGGCAGTGCCGTTTCCCTACAATTAATCTGGCGTAGGGACACGGCACTGCCCATTAGTGTCAACTTAAGCCTGCAATGCTTGGTATCTCTCGCTTTTAGCTAAGTCTAGATCCCCCTAAATCCCCCTTAAGAAGGGGGACTTTGAAAAGACTCTTGTCCCCCCCTTCTTAAGGGGGGCTAGGGGGGATCTGGCCTTAATAGTCAAACAGCAATCTCTGACTGGATTTGAGCTTAAGTTGACACTAATAGGCACTGCCGTCTCCTCTATAAATCGCCTCAACCTTGCAAAGCCGCCAACAAACACAACAACAAAGCCTCCGTCCACTCAACCACAGCACCATAAGTATCACCAGTATGCCCGCCCAAACGGTAGTTGAACCAGGCCCCAGTCAAAATTCCGATCGCACTTCCCCCAAAAGCCATCCCCACCGCCAACAACCATCGATCGCCCTCCAATACAACTTGCAACACACTCAAACTCAGTAGCAACAATACTCCTGGGATAAAATCAAAAGCAGAATAAATCGATTCCTTGTGAAAGGCCCCCTTCCCCTCAGCCCGAAGATAGGGATAACGTGCTATTGATACCAACTGGCCCCATCTTCCCCAACCAGCCACACCCATCAAAGCCAACCACCGATACTCATTCAAATCCGTCAGCGCCGCCGTTTTTAATAACAAGATTGCCACCGCCGCGATCGCCCCAAAAGCCCCTGTAACACTGTCCCGCATCACCTCCAGCCGTCGCACCGGGTCGGGTACAGCCAGCCCGTCCGCCGCGTCCATTGCCCCATCTAGGTGCAACCCCCCAGTCACCGCAATGCCCAAAACTACTACCAAGGCCGATCGCGTCAGAGCAGGCATCCCCAGCAACTGTAGGCCCAAATCGGCAATTCCTAATATGCCCCCAATCAAAAGCCCGATCGCGGGTGCCAAACGAGCAATACCCCGAAACTCCAAAGTCCAAGACATCGGCACAGGCAAACAGGTATAAAAAGCGACAGCCGCTGCGATTGCTGCGCCCTGATTCCGGAAAAACTCGACAGTAGAGCGAACCAACTTATCATCCATTGTACAGATAGAAATTTTTCACATTTTATGTAGCTGTGAATCGATTAGCGTATGCCAGAATTGAATCAGTAACATCCTTTAGTTCCTTCGATCAGGCATTCATCCTGCCGACAGCTCTTTTCCTCAGAAAACTGCTCCCGACAGCGAACCCGAAGAACCGCATCTACTGAAACTAAATTCCAGACAAGCGTTTCCCTTCTAGAGAACTTTAGCTTACCCCTGATTTCCTTCCAGAGAAACATACTACAACAGAGGCTTTTACTCCATGAGTGACCAATTGAATAACAGGGTAGCTGCTCCTTGCATCATTGATACAGGCATTGTCGTCAACAAACACGATATCAAAAGATTGCTGTTTGATTTAGGACGTGTCCGCTACCTTCATATGCAGGATGGCAAGATTTACAGTGAAGGCGAAGGATATGTCATGGAAGTATTCGCCAACCCCAATCGTTCTACCCTGATCGCCAACCGTGCTCTTTATTTGAATGTTTATAGTTTTGATTATCTGGAACTAAAAAAGTCCAATGAGGAAGGCGCTTATTTTGACCTGATTCAAGACGGACGACAGTTGCGGTTAATTCCTCTCTCCAATCCTGCACAAGAGCAAGTCGCCCGGAACTTAAATGCAGCCGCTTTAGATGCAGTTGTCGATCAGGTGCTGTCAGGAAGCTGGGATTTTCAATTGGATGAGGATGATTCGCCGTTTTAAAGGATCATAAAAATAATACGGGATGCGGGAAACGAGCGAGTCTTTAGACCTGAGAGGAAAGCGACACGGGGGACTTTAGTCCCCGTGTTCTTTGTACTATGATACAACTTAGATTTTGAAATACTCACCGACCTCTTATGTGCGGTGATTCTTGACGCTTCATCGGGTCTTGCTACCGAAGTAGTCTTACAGTCCCTCAGTGTCCATTTA
>NZ_JAKJHX010000126.1 GCF_021648855.1 Tychonema litorale BBK16
CTCGAATTAAAGCCGGCCACTGAAGAAGGGGCTTTAGACCCAGTTTTTTGGTAAATTACGGATTGGGGTTAGATCAAATCCGGTAGCATCGGAATTATTAGTGAAATTAGGACACGACAGTGTCGTGTCCCTACAGTATTATTGGTGGTAGGGACACGACACTGCTGTATCCTCTATATCATTCGCGTATAACCGGAATGATATCACGAATCGCGATCGAGCTTCAGCACAGCCATAAACGCCTCCTGCGGCACATCCACAGTACCCACAGACTTCATCCGCTTCTTACCCTTCGCCTGCTTTTGCAGCAGCTTCTTCTTTCGCGAAATATCGCCGCCATAACACTTCGCTAACACATCCTTCCGCAAAGCCGGAATATGTTCCGAAGCAATCACCTTCGCGCCAATTGTCGCTTGAATCGGCACCTTAAATTGGTGGCGGGGAATCAACTCCTTCAGTTTTTCCGTTAAGCCGCGGCCCACATTATAAGCCTTATCACGATGTACAATCATCGCTAGAGCATCAACCGGTTCGCCATTAATTAAAATGTCCAATTTTACCAACGGATTTTCGCGATAACCGATGATGTGATACTCCATACTCGCATAACCGCGCGATCGCGATTTCATCTGATCGAAAAAGTCAGTCACCACCTCCGCCAAAGGCAACTCATAAATTAATGTCGTCCGCCCTTGACTGAGATATTTCATATCCTTAAAAATGCCCCGCCGATTCTGAGACAATTCCATCAGCGTCCCTACATAAGTTTCCGGGGATAGCATTTCTACCTGCACATAAGGCTCCTCAATTTTATCACGATACTGAGGGTCGGGCAAATGGCTCGGATTGTCAATTGTTAACACTTCTCCTTTAATTGTGGTAACTTGATAAACTACAGAAGGAGCCGTAACAATCAAATTCAAATTGTATTCTCTCTCCAGTCTTTCTTGCACAATTTCCATGTGCAGCAAACCCAAGAAACCACAACGGAAACCAAAACCCATTGCACTAGAAGTTTCCGCTTCGTAAGAAAGTGCCGCATCGTTGAGTTCGAGTTTTTCTAAAGCTTCCCGCAAATCGGGAAATTGGTCAGCATCGATCGGGAATAAGCCGCAATAAACCATCGGTGTCGCTTCAGCATAACCAGGCCAAGGCTCCGATGCAGGCTTTTTGGCTAAAGTAATTGTATCTCCAACACGAGCATCAGCAACGGCCTTAATTGCCGCACCCAAATAACCAACTTCCCCGGCGTGAAGTTCGTCTACTGGAATCTGAGTGGGTGAAAGTATGCCCAATTCATCGATCACATATTCCTTACCCGAAACCATCAATAAGACCCGATCGCCTTTTTTGACACTGCCATCCATCACCCGGAAATAAACAATAACTCCCCGATAAGCATCGTAATAACTATCAAAAATTAGCGCCCGGAGCGGTTTATCAACAGTATCCTGCGGCGCCGGTACTTTTTCAACGATCGCCTCCAAAATATCATCAATGCCGATACCTTCCTTCGCAGAAGCTAGAATCGCGTCGCTACAGTCTAGTCCCACAATTTCTTCGATTTCCCCTTTTACCCGTTCTGGTTCAGCCCCTGGTAGGTCAATTTTATTTAAAACTGTAATAATTTCTAAATCATTGGCCAGAGCCAGGTAGACATTTGCCAAGGTTTGTGCTTCCACACCTTGAGATGCGTCCACCACTAGCAGCGCACCTTCACAAGCGGCTAGCGATCGCGAAACTTCGTAGGAGAAGTCTACGTGTCCAGGAGTGTCAATCAAATTTAGGACGTACTCCTGACCGTCCTTGGCGGTATAATTCATCCGAGCGGCTTGCAGCTTGATCGTAATGCCACGTTCGCGTTCGAGATCCATGCTGTCTAAAAACTGCTCCTTCATCTCCCGTGCTTGGACTGTCCCAGTCGCCTGTAAGAGGCGATCGGCCAAGGTGGATTTTCCGTGGTCGATGTGAGCAATAATCGAAAAATTGCGAATTCGAGATACAGGGACGTTAGTCATGTTTTTTGTCAAAGACCTAATCGGCAAAGGATACTTTTTGTTGTATGATTACACAAGCAAGAGTACAGTGCTTGCTTATACCTCTTACTGCGGGTTGAGATGACACGACAAGTGAGGCAAACCTCAAGAGTGTCAATACCCTCGATCGCGTCCGGTTGCTAGGACACCCAAGAGAAAAAAACTTCTCTCTCTCATTGTACAGACAGCCGTTGGGTGTGAATCTGGGACTGCAAATATCTAGTCTAGTCAGGTTGTAGGCATTGAAACTTAAGAATTAAAACTAGGATTTTTTAACTATGAGCCAGTCAAGCATACCTTCCCACAGTTCATCAGAAAAAGTAGAATTATCAATCCACTTAGATGCTGAACTTTTAGATCAAATTAAGCACTTGACCAATGACCCTAGCAAAGTCATTGAAACTGCAATTAGACAGTGGTTAAGAGGCGATCGCCGCGAAGACGAGTTAGCTCTGAGCTTGCGTCGCAACCCCCCCGTTCCGCCTCGTGGTGAGTGGAACGACTGAGGCCATATCGCGAATTCTGGCGCTAATCTGCTGAGTGTGAAATTGGCGATAGCCCTGCTTAGACCTGCTGCGATCGCAGGCAGATTTAGTAACAAAAATAATAGTTTGCTACCATAAAGTTAGATCAATAAAAATCAGGGGATGTTTATAGTAAACATTAAATATTAATAGCCTAACTACTTTTATCTCCTATTTTAATGGACTCTAACACAGATTTCCAGCGATCGATCCCAGCCTCTACAGCCTTTTACCAAGAGTTAGGGGCAGAATTAATATTTACCCAAGACAAAGAAGGTCGATATCTATCTTTTTATTGGCAACAAGCCGAGCAGTACAATCTCACAGTAGAACAAATAGTCGATCGCCCCGCGATCGACCATTTGCAACCATTTCCTGCGACACCATATCTCAATCGCCTGCAACAAGTCCTCGCAACCCTAGTACCAGAAAGATTTAGCTATCCATTTCACCACGCCGAAAAATATTTTATCTTCGATTTGACAGTCACTCCGATCATCGCCTCAAACGGACAAGCTGGAAAGGTTTTAGTCATGGGATACCTGCTGTCAGACAAACCAAAAGACGAATCGCTAAATTTCGAGTTCGAGGCATTTGACTCGGAGTTGCAGAAAACAGTGATGCTTCCAGAAACCCCAATCCCTGCTATATCGACGCCTCCCTATTCCGAAATCGATCGCAAAATCATCTCCCAAATAGCTCAAAACCTGCACCGAACCCTCGACTTAGAGACAATTTGGCAGCAAACAGCTAACAGTTTAGGTCAAGTTTTAAATGCGAGTCGCTGTATCATCTGTTCCTACAAACAAACTAGCGAAATTTTTGATTCCTCCCCATTTATTGCTCGTGAGAGTCACCAAAATTCCGGTTTCTCGGCACCAGAATTGCCAATGCCAATTGCCAAGGAAAATCCATTTCCCTCACCTCTGGCAATTCCTATGGAACATCTCCAATCAACAAGCCTGAAAGTAGTAGCTGAGTACCGTCAAGAAGTTTACTCATCGATGCTGGGATTAGAATTGCGCGCCGCTGAACAACCGGGGTGGATTGAAACTTTGGGAACCCTCAAGCCAGTAGTAGTTGAGTGTGCGTACCTCCCAGACGACCCTTTCCAACGGCACTCAGTGCTGGTAGCAGCTACCTCCTATGAGGGCGAACCCAATGCACTGATAGGTTTGCACCGTTGCGGAGCTTCCCCAGAGTGGAGTCCTATCGAACTTGAATTCGCCCGCGAATTGGTTGCTCAAGTCGGAAGTGCGATCGCCCATGCTACCCTCTATCAAGAACTAGAAAAAGCCCGCGCCGAAGCCGTTGCCCTTTCGCAGCTCAAAACTCAGTTTCTTGCCAATACTTCTCACGAACTTCGCACTCCTCTCAATGGCATCATTGGCTTTCTGAAACTGCTGATAGACGGGATGGCAGACAACCCGGAAGAAGCGCGTGAATTCATCCTGGAAGCTCATCGTTCAGCCTTACATTTGTTCAGCATCATCGACGATATTTTGGATGTCGCTAAAATCGAAGCTGGCAAAATGCAGTTAGACCTCGCTCCTGTTAAACTCGGAGAACTATTGCAGCAAGTTGAATATTTTACGCGGGTTCAGGTGCAGTCCAAGAGATTGCAATTTCAAATCCCAACTCTCGCTGCTGAAGAGGATATTATTATATATGGCAATTACCAACGTCTGCTTCAGATAATTTTGAATTTGACTGGGAATGCAATTAAGTTTACTAATGAAGGTGGCATTCGGATTAGTACCGAAGTGATTAAGAAAAAAGTGATTTTTCAGAATCAGCAGTTTCCGGGCATGATCAAAATCCGAGTTGCTGATACTGGGATTGGTGTTTCTCTCGATAAGCAGGACAAGTTATTTGAGTCGTTTTTTCAGGTAGATGGCGATCGTACCAGAAAATATGGTGGCACCGGTTTGGGATTAGCTATTTCTCAAAAACTGGTAGAAGCAATGGGCGGAACCGTAAATTTTTATAGCATGGGGGAAGGACTAGGATCGACGGTTACTTTCACGGTGCCACTTTATGAAGAACCGCTAACTAATCAGTTTTGAGTAATCAATCAATTTTATATTTTAGTCGGTAGTCAACATTCTACCATCAGTAGTCAGTATCAATTTTTACTTTATTAGCTCCCTTGATCTATCTTTTGCCACTCTCTACTCATGGCGATTGTCCCGCAGTGGTCGCCCACCGATGCCAAACTGGTTCTTGGGGTGCAGGTATAAGACCCCCCAATTGATTTCGGCAAGTACAGATTCTGCAACCAATTTATCCTCAATGTATAGCAGTCGCCAAGGTGGTTAGGATACTTCTGATCGCTGAGCGTACTCGAAGTGGACATTTCGACTACGCTCAATGACCAAAGCGCCTTGGCGGTTGCTATAGGACGAATTCAGTCTGCCAGAAGCGTAGTATTAAGAAAAATGACAAAATATTGACATAATTTGTTATCTGTGAGATCTATAAGTATGTTATTATAAAAATAATTACAATTATCCAGTAATTTCTGAAAGCCTGTGGGAACATTTAAGTGTAATTACGGAAGTCCGAAATTAGACAGTATGCGACTAGCACATCCAGTAAGTTTCTCCTCTGTCGGCGAAGTGGTAAACTTTTGCCATTCGAGTATAAAAGGGGTTGCTATGAATCAGCAAATATCGGCTCAATCGCAAAAACTTTTATTGCAAATTGGCAGAAAAATTCGTAAAACTCTGGATATCAATGCTATTTGGCAACAAACAGTTAATAGTCTGGGACAAACGCTTGACGCGAGCCGCTGTATCATTTGTCCCTATGAAAGTTCTAGCCGACAAGTTAAAGTCGCTGCTGAATACTGTCAAGAGTCTTTTCCAGCCATGCTGGGATTAGAAATTTCCTTAACAGAAACACCTCATTTCATAGAGGCTATAGCCACCCTAGAACCGGTGATAGTTAAGTCCTTTGCTGCCAATGACCCCTTCGGCCGACAGTCGATGTTAGTGATTGCTACTGCTTATCAAGAGCAAGCTAATGGTATTATCAGCTTGCATCGATGCAGTAATGACAATTTAGAGAGAAATATAGAGGATCAACCTTGGACTCAGTGCCAAATTGAATTCGCCCAAGAACTTGCCGATCAAGTAGGAAGTGCGATCGCCCTGGCCACCCTTTATCAAGAGCGGAGTGAGCGAGTGACAGAACTTTCCCAGCTCAAAAAGCAGTTCATGTTGAAAGCGTCCCACGAGCTCCGCACGCCCCTCAATCACATCATCGGCTATCTGCAACTAACTGTAGATGATATGGCAGACGATCCCATAGAGGAGAGAGCTTTTATCCAAGAAGCTCATCGTTCCGCCTTGCACCTTTCTAAGGTAATTGGTAATGTCTTAGATTTTATTCAGTTAAGTGATGCTTGCCAAACTCACGCTGATTTGTCTGCTGTCAGGAGTCAGGAGAAATTTTCGGAGGAGTAAATGGTTTAATTGTTGATCGAGTCATCAGGGTTTTCTACCGTCAACAAGATCATTTGCATCTCATTATTAATCTTGAATTATTTGTTAGTATCTTTTTTATTGATTTTTGGAGGAGTGACATAGCGCGCCCAAAACGGTTCTTCCATATTTTGCAGTCCTGCTAGTTTTTTGCGCTCCACCTCTATCCGCTTCCGTTCTGAAAGATCGGAAAATATTTTTATACTACCGATAGTCTGGCCACTGCTATCTTGTACTGGTGCCGCGAATAGCCAGAGATCGATCCAGCCACCGTTTTTCTTCAATAGAGACACTTCAAAACCGCTCTGCGCTTTCCCATTGAACAATGACTTCAGTATGGCTTCAAAATCTTGCTTTTGCCCTTCTGGAATGTTAGGCGGATCTTGTCCCAAAACTTCTATAGCACTCCAGCCAAAAAGTTTTTCGGATGCGTGGTTCCAGATAGTTACTTTGCCGTCGGTATCGGTACAATTAATAGCCAGGGGCGAAGATTGTATTTGTGCTTGCAAAATTTCGTTATCCTGATGAAGTTGTAATTCTACTTGCTTGCGATCGCTAATTTCCTGACAAGCGCCCCACAAACGTACAATCCGTCCCTCAGTTTTGTCCCAGACGGCTTGCCAGCGATCGCGTACCCAGCGCACCTCGCCTTTTTTGTTAATAATTCGATATTCGTTGCTTCCAGTGCGAATAGAAGTAAACTCTTGTAATTGCTCGATCAACATTTTCCTGTCATCAGGATGAACTAGATCTAAACTCCACCAGTCTGATGCTACTAATTCTTCAGGCAGGTAGCCAGTGCAGCGCGAAAAAGCTTCCGTTACCCACTCACAGAAAAACTTGCCATCGGGTGTCACCCTAAAAGAATAGGCAAAATCTGAAGTGATTTGCGACATGATTTTGTAGTGAAATTCCGATTCCTTTATTGCTAATTCTGCTTGCTTGCGTTCCCCTATTTCCCGCGCACTTATTACAATTCCGTGGACAGTAGAATCGAGAAGCAAGCTATTACCAATCGCCTCCATATGTACCCAAGAACCGTCAGCGTGCCGTTTCCGATACTCGATCGGCTTAGCAATTCCTGGATATTCTAGCAACTTCCCAAAATATGACTGCCAAGCCAGTAAATCCTCTGGATGGATTAACTCGCCGTGAACTTTGCCAATTCTTGTTTCTGTGTAACCCAAAACTCTTTCTACTGCGGCGCTGTGATATCGCACTCGCCCATCCGACTCTAAAATGCTAATTATATCGGGAGAATTTCGCAGCACTATTTGCAGTTTTGCTTCACTTTTTGTGAGTGCTTGATTATCCCGGCGGTGCTGACTGATTTCTTTGTGCAACTGTTCTTGCAACTGTCTGAGTTGAGAGGCTTGTTGCGCTGAGGTGCGTTCTAAAAGGCGATTGGATTTTTCTAATTCTACCAGCTTAGCGGCATTGTTGATAGCTCTTTCAAACTGGTGGCTGGCTGCTAATTCTTGTAATGAACTAGATAAGTTTTCCAAATCTTTTGTTAAGGTTGCTTGTTGTCCAGGTGGCAGTTCACTGACCTGTGATTGCAATGTTTGCAGGTGTTGAAATATTTTTTCTAGCATTTGGGAAAAAAGAGAAATTTATAATTGCGATCGCCGCCAGTTCTAAGAAAAGGGTGCAAGATATTTAAAGATAACCCACAACAAATACCTACAATTTTCTTTTTTAATGATAGCTGAATTTAGGTGTGTTGGCTACTACTGCCAATCCTGGTAGTACACAGGCTATCACTTATTCTGAGAGTCCGATCGGCAAAAACCCGGTTTCTTAATGTAATTGCGTCATTTTAGGTTAATGACGATCGCGATTAACTGAATTTTTAGGTTGATAGTGCGTCCAGAACTATCTGATTCTGGACTTGCCGATCGCTCAAATATAGCGCGAACTGTGACGAGAAATTGTTAAACTAAAGTAGTAGATGTGTGTAGATAGTAAAGAGAGAGATTCATGACAGATACAGCCAATGCTCGCGACCTATTTCGCGCTGCCTACGAACACCGTTACACTTGGGATGCCAACTTTCCTGGTTACAGTGCCGACATCGAACTCAAGCAAGGAGATGAAGTATATACGGGTAATGTTTGCATTAAGGCAGACATGACGGTGGAAGTGAGCGGGATTGCAGACGAGGAAGTTCAGCAAAGTGCTTATACCCAAATGCGGGACATTGTGACTCACCGCAAACGCTCAACATTTGAAAAATCCCACGGGAAAAATAATTTCACCCTTGGCGAGAAGGACAGTACCGACGCTGTGGACATCTTGGTGCAAGGCGACTCAATGGGATCTAATTATAAGATCCGAGGTTTGTCAATTTGTCAAGTCAGCCGGGTGATGGGCCGCATGGCTTTCGTAATTGATACTCACAAAAGCTTAGAGACACCGGAAGGTTCTTTGGCTAGTCACTACGATGCTGTTTTCCGCAACCCAGAAACTAAGGAAATCATCAGAGAACTCGAATTTGAAGACACTTTCGAGAAAATAGGTGACTATTATGTGATGACTAAGCAAGTAGTGCGATCGAAAGAAAAAGGTCAACAGACAACAACCGAGTTCAACTACTCTAACGTCAAACTGCTAGAACCAGCAGTAGTTTAGAGCTCATCGAAAAACCTAGTTTCCTAAATAAAACAGGTTTTTCGATTACCATATGAGCATGAACAGTAAGTAATTGTGCGATCGAGATCAGCAGTAAATAATCTACAAGGTGAAATATGACGACACTAGCACTAACCAGAGATAACGTCGAAACAGTTCTCGATGAAATGCGCCCCTACCTGATATCCGACGGCGGCAACGTGGAACTGGTAGAAATCGATGGCCCAGTCGTACACCTGCGACTGCAAGGAGCTTGTGGCTCTTGCCCCAGCTCCACAATGACCCTCAGAATGGGCATAGAACGTCGCCTACGCGAAGCTATCCCAGAAATCTCGGAAGTCGAACAGGTAATGTAATTAGTCAGTTGACAGTTAACTGTTAACGGTTGACTGTTAACGGTTGACTGTTGACTGTTGACTGTTGGCGAATTCAAAGAAGGTTTCACCCCTCACCTCTGAAAGCAGCAAAGCCATGTTTCTCACATAGATTCCGTAGGTTGGGTAGAGCGTCAGTGAAACCCAACATCTTAATTGTAGAAGAGTTGGGTTTCGCTATCGCTCTGCCGAACCTACGCTATATACATTTTATCTATGAGGGATATTACCCTTTGTTAATTCACTAACAGTCTCTTACTAATCCCGATTCCCAATTCCCAATTCCCAATTCCCAATTCCCGATTATCAATTCCCAATTAACAACTCCCAATTACTAAATTCTATGTCTCATCCCCTTTATGTAGCCTTCATTTGGCACCAACACCAACCGCTGTATAAATCGAGAGTATCTGCTAACGCAAAAGATGCTCAATATCGACTGCCTTGGGTGCGATTACACGGAGTCAAAGACTACTTGGATTTAGTGCTGATTTTGGCAAAATATCCCAAGCTGCATCAAACCGTAAATCTCGTGCCATCGCTGATTTTGCAGATAGAAGACTGCATCGCAGACCGGGCATTAGACCCTTATTTGGCTGCGGCTTTGAAGCCAGTTGAAGACTTAAACCGATCAGAAAAAGAATTTATTTTACAGCACTTTTTTGATGCCAATTATCACACGCTAATTCAGCCCCATTATCGTTACGATCAACTCTACACCCAACGGCAAGAAAACGGTATTCAGTGGTGTTTGGAAAATTGGAAGCAGCATGATTTTGGTGACTTATTAGCATGGCATAATTTAGCTTGGATTGACCCGCTGTTTTGGGATGACCCGGAGATTGCTGGGTGGCTCAAACAAGGAGAAAACTTTAGATTGACCGATCGCCAAAAAATCTACTCCAAACAGAAACAAATCCTCGCCAGAATCATTCCCCAGCACCGCCAAATGCAAGCTGACGGACAACTAGAGGTCTCTACAACCCCCTACACACACCCGATTTTGCCCTTGTTAGCAGACACCAATGGTGGCCGTGTAGCTATCCCCAATATGACACTGCCACAACATCGGTTTCAGTGGGCAGAAGATATTCCTCGACACCTCAGAAAATCCTGGGAAATGTATCAAGATAGGTTCGATTGCGAACCTCGCGGTTTGTGGCCATCGGAACAGGCAGTTAGCCCGGAAATCTTGCCCTACATTGCTAAACAAGGCTTTAAATGGATAGTCTCCGATGAAGCTGTATTGGGATGGACAATTAAACACTTTTTCAACCGCGATGCTGCTGGGAATGTTTGTGAACCAGAATTGTTATATCGCCCTTACCGCTTAGAAACTCCCGACGGCGATTTAGCTATAGTATTTCGAGACCATAGATTGTCTGATTTGATCGGATTTACCTACGGTTCGATGGAACCGAAAAAAGCGGCGTCAGATTTAGTGGGACACTTAGAGGCGA
Source organism: Tychonema litorale BBK16 (assembly GCF_021648855.1). Lineage (GTDB taxonomy): Bacteria > Cyanobacteriota > Cyanobacteriia > Cyanobacteriales > Microcoleaceae > Microcoleus. Next base: position 10,511 of record NZ_JAKJHX010000126.1, read on the forward strand.
TCGCGCGAACCCTCAAACACCGACAATCCAGCGGCACCACAACCCTAGAAAATCCGTGGTTAGTTACCATCGCCCTAGATGGCGAAAATTGCTGGGAATTCTATCCCCAAGACGGCAAACCCTTCCTAGAAGCTCTCTATGAAACCCTCAGTCTCGACCCAGATATTAAACTGGTGACAGTCTCCGAATTTCTCGACCAATTCCCAGCAACCGAAACAATTCCCGCAGCCCAACTCCATACCGGTTCTTGGGTTGACGGTTCCCTGACAACTTGGATTGGAGACCCAGCCAAAAATCGCGCTTGGGATTTGTTAGGCGCAGCAAGGCAAGTATTGGCAAACCATCCAGAAGCCACAGAAGAAAGCAATCCCGAAGCTTGGGAAGCACTTTATGCCGCCGAAGGTTCCGACTGGTTCTGGTGGTTTGGTGAAGGTCACACCTCCAACCAAGATGCCATGTTTGACCAGCTATTCCGGGAACACGTAGCAGCAATTTACGAAGCTCTAAATGAGCCCGTACCTCCCGAAGTACGCAGTCAAGTAGAGGCCCACGAAGCTCCAGGCGACCACCAACCACTGAGCTTTATTCACCCGGTGATTGATGGTATTGGCAATGAACAGGATTGGGACAAGGCTGGCCGGATTGAGGTTGGGGGTGCGAGGGGGACAATGCACCGTAGTTCTGCAATTCAGCGGATTTGGTACGGGGTGGATCACTTGAATTTTTATATTCGGGTTGACTTCAATGCGGGTGTTCGGCCGGGAATTGATTGTCCGCCAGAGTTGAATTTATTGTGGTTTTATCCCGATCGCACGATGCAGAATAGTCTCATCCCCTTGTCGGATTTACCAGATACAGCACCCCTAAACTATCGATTCCACCATCAGTTAGGGATTAATTTGCTAACGAAATCGATTTTGTTTCAGGAAGCTGGAGAACACGATGAGTGGCATTCTCATATCAGCCGCGCTCAAGTTGGGTTGGATAAATGTTTGGAGGTAGCAGTTCCTTGGGCGGATTTGCAGATTATGCCGGATTGGTCGCTACGGCTGATTGCTGTGTTATCGGAAGGTGAACGTTTCTCTAGCTGTTTGCCAGAAGATGCTTTGATTGCGATCGGAATGCCTTAAATAGTTATTGGTGATTGGTTATTGGCAGAAGCCAAAAAATCATATAGGTCGTAAGATTAAATGAACTGCGAAGGCGCGAAGAACGCGAAGGAAGAGAAAGAAGAAGATGCAGTTCTTCCTTCGTGCTCTTCGCGTCTTCGCGGTTTAATCATTCCGATGAAACCAGATTTGGGATCACAAATAACAAATAACAAATAACAAATAACAAATGAGCCGCATTTTGGTTTTGCTCGATCGCCACCAACAACATTTGCCGATGCAATACCTCGACAGCAAACACGAGGTGATTATACCCGATCGCGCCACCAGCTCCAACTCTCATGTCCAAGTTCCCCAAATCCCTTTTGACTTGTGCATTCTCGACGAGCCAACTTTCCATCGCCTTGACCCTATTATAAAAAACTTAAAAAAAGTATCTGAACCCCTATTTTTACCGTTTTTGCTGGTTGGCGAATCCCGAAATTATGCAGATACAGAGTCGCCATTTCCCCTGACCCCAGAACAACTTGAACGCAAAATCGATGATTTGATTCTCAGTCCCATCAATGCCACACAACTCCACTTCCAAGTGGAAAATTTGTTAGCCCGCAGGCAATTGTCCCTGGAACTCTACAGAATTCAGGAAGTAGTTAAAGAACGGACTTTTGCAGAAAGTTTGTTGATTGAATCCCTGCAAATAAGCAACGAAAAACTGCAAGGGGAAATTAACAAGCGGGTGGAGATAGAATCCACACTGCGATCGAATTCCTATCTCGATTCTTTGATGAATGCGATGCCAGATATTGTCTGTTTCAAAGATGCCGACGGCAGATGGCAAGAGGCAAATCGAGCGATACTGGAACTGTTCGAGCTTTCCCCAGGTGAATATCGCGGACTCAAGGACTCTCAGCTAGGAGAACTCAGCACCTTTTACCAAGAAGCTTTGGTGGCTTGCGAAGTTAGCGATCAAGCAGCGTGGGATCAGGGTACTGTTTCTAGGGGTGAAGAAGTGATTCTGCGATCGGACGGTACTACTAAAATTTATGATGTCATTAAAATACCCTTGTTTTACCCCGACGGTAAGCGCAAAAATATTGTGATTTTGGGTTGCGATATCACCGAACACAAAAAAGCTAGAGATGAACTCGTCCGCTTAGCGTCCATTGTCGAATCTTCCGACGATGGGATCATCGGCAAATCCCTCACCGGGACGATTATGAGCTGGAACGTAGGAGCAGAAATAATCTATGGCTATAGCGCGGCAGAAGTCAAGGGCCGCTCAATCCAGATTTTAGCCATACCCTCACGCCCCAACGAAATGTCACAAATTCTGGCAAACATTCGGGCTGGAGCCACCATCGACCATTATGAAACGCTTCACCTACGCAAAGATGGCAAGCAAATAGATGTTTCGCTGACTATTTCTCCGATTAAAGATGCCACAGGGACAATCACCGGGGTTTCGACTATCGCCAGAGATATCAGCGACAGTAAGCGAGTGGAAAAAGCCCTCGAACAACTCCGACATCAAAATGAAATGATTTTGTTTTCGGCAGGAGAAGGTATCTGCGGATTGAACAGAGAGGGAAAAGTGACTTTTGTGAATCCAGCGGCGGTGAGAATGGCTGGCTGCGGATCGAAAGCATTGATCGATCGACCATTCTATGAAACCATACATCGGAAACTGGAGGAATCTTTAGAGGCGATCGGGCAAAAGTCACTTCCAACAGATATCAATCTCTTGAAGAACCAAATAAACAGTCAAATTTTAGCAACCTTGCAAGACGGAGAAGCGCGCCGTGTCACCGATGAAGTATTTTATCGGCGAGATGGCACGAGTTTTCCCGTTGAGTACGCCGTCGCCCCCATGCGAGAAGGCGGGGAAATTATCGGAGCTGTGGTGACATTTAAAGATATCACCGATCGCCTTGCCGTCGAACGAATGAAAGATGAATTCATCTCAGTTGTCAGCCATGAACTGCGGACACCCATGACCTCAATTCATGGTGCCCTCGCCCTCCTCAACAGTGGCGTCCTGGATGCTCAACCGCCAAAAGCCAAGCGGATGCTAGAGATTGCTGTGACTAACACAGAGCGTTTAGTGCGCTTGATCAACGACATCCTCGATTTAGAACGAATGGAGTCGAGTTATGGCACTGCGGTCAAGCAAACTTGCAATATGGCTCAACTGATGCTTCAGGCTGTGGAGGAGATGCAGGGAATGGCTCAGCAGGCGGGAGTGATACTGTCCCTGGTTCCTATCAGTGCCCAATTGCGAGCTATTCCCGATCGCATAATTCAGACCTTGACCAATTTACTCAGCAATGCCATCAAATTCTCCTCCCAGGGCGGTACAATTTGCCTGAGCGCCGAGTTGCGGGAAAATCAGGATTGGACAAAAAAAGCTGGCTTTAAGTCGGTATCATGCCCTAATTCTGCGATCGCAAGTCCGCACTTGTCAATCTCCGATTCCGAAATCCTGATTGCAATCAAAGACGAAGGACGCGGAATTCCACCAGATAAACTGGAGATGATTTTTGAACGCTTTCAACAGGTTGATGCTTCTGATTCTCGACAAAAAGGTGGCACTGGTTTGGGGCTAGCTATTTGTCGCAGCATCGTACAGCAGCACGGTGGCAGAATTTGGGTAGAGAGCATTTTGGGGGAAGGTAGCACTTTTTTCTTAACTTTGCCAATTTTTAAGAATGCAGAAAGTCAAAGAGATGGCGAAAATACAGGGTAAAATTTTGACAATTTAGGATAAATACTTAGATCAAACAGTTTACTTTACACAATATTCACCAAAAAATTGGGTCTGAAGCCCCGTCCTTTTAGGACGGCTTTAATTCTCTTTGATGTTGTCAATTGAATCGCCAATATATGGTATGATCGAGTAATTAAAACAGCAAAAAAATGAAAGCAAGGTATCAGTACAGGATATATCCAACAAACCAACAACGACAGAGCTTGGCTCAATTGTTTGGCTGTGTTCGAGTGGCCTGGAACGATGCTCTCGCTATTTGCAAACAGTCCCAAAAAAAGCCAAGTTCGGCAGAGCTACAAAAAGTAGTAATTACTCAGGCTAAACAATCTGAAGAAAGAGCTTGGCTAAGCGAAGTATCGGTAGTTCCTTTGCAGCAATCTGTAGCCGATTTGGAGGTAGCTTTTAAGAACTTTTTCAAGTCCTGTAAAGGGAAGAGAAAAGGGCGTAAAACTGGGTATCCCAAGTTCAAAAAAAGGACTAACAATCAATCTGCTAGGTTTACACTTCGCGGTTTCTCCTTGTCGGAGGACGGTGGTGTCTATTTAGCCAAGATTGGAATTGTCAATCCAATCTGGTCGAGGGAGTTGCCATCTGAACCTAGTTCTGTCACGGTAATTAAAGATTGTGCAAACCGTTATTTCCTGAGTTTTGTTGTAGAAATAGAACCAGTTCAGGCTGAAACTAAAAATCCTAGCATCGGAATCGACCTAGGGATTAAAACCTTTGCAGTGATGAGCAATGGGGAGAAAGCTCAAAGTCCTAGCTATAAAAAGTTAGACCGGAAGGTTCGTAAACTACAACAGAAATTAGCTCGTCAGCCCAAAGATTCCAAAAGACGGAATGTAACTCGCATCAGAATTGCTAAGTTGCACAATCAAATTGCCGATACTCGTAAAGATTTTCTGCACAAGTTGTCAA
>NZ_JAKJHX010000127.1:0-1626 GCF_021648855.1 Tychonema litorale BBK16
CCAAACAGCGACAGGAAAAGATTCGCTGGGTACTCTCAATTTGTGGCTTAGAAAAACAAGAACATCTACTAACTAAGCAATTACCTGGTGGATGGAAGCAACGAGTTGCTTTTGGTGCATCAGTCATGCACGAACCAGAGATTTTATTTCTCGATGAACCTACCTCCGGCGTTGATGTACTAGCACGCAAACAATTCTGGCAATTAATTAACGACTTTGCTCGTAATGGCACTGCAATTCTCGTCACTACTCACTATATGAATGAGGCAGAACAATGCAATCGGATGTGTTTTATGGTAGCAGGGCGCAAAGTAGCAGAGGGTTCGGCAAGTGAGATTAAATCAGCACAACCGGGTCAATTATTTGAATTGCGTGTAGGGAAATTGCAAGAAAGTTACGATCGCCTGCGAGAACACCTCGAACCTTGGCGCGTCTCCATTTTTGGCGATCGGCTTCACATCGTCTTAGACGATCCTCAGCAAGAATTACCCCAAGTAGAAGCACTTTTAAAACAAGCTAATTTACCACTGATTGAAACCGAATCTATGGCGTTTTCCCTAGAAGATGCCTTTATTGGAGAAGTACAACGAGCAGGAGGCGCACCACCATGACGATCCGAAGAATTCGCAATCAAGTTTTCAAAGAATTGCAACAGTTTCAGCGCGATCGCTTAGGCGTTGCTCTAGCATTTATCCTACCAGTAATTGCCTTACTAATTATTGGTTTTGCCATTCGTTTAGAAGCAAAAAATATCTCTCTAGTAGTGCGCGATTTAGATCGAACCACCCTGAGTCGCAGCTACATTGAACGACTTTATGCCACTAATTTATTTGTTCCGGCGAAGTGGCAAGGAATGCGCTTTCCCGATGCGATCGATCGCGATACCGCCCAAGTACAAATTACCATTCCCCCTGGTTTTGCCGCAGATGCAGCAGCCGGAAGAACCGGGAAAATCCAGGTAATAATTGATGGTAGCGATACAATCAATGCCCGTGTTAGCGATCTAGCTGTCAAAGGAACAACTTTAGCTGTCGTACAAGAGCAATTAGGACAATTATCTGAGACATTAGGAGTTGTGGCTCAAGTGCGTTTGTGGTTCAATCCGGGACGGCAAGAATCCCTGTTTATTGTACCAGGAAGTTATGGAGTAATTCTGGCAATTTTCCCACCGTTATTAATTGCGATCGCCCTTGTTCGCGAAAAAGAACAGGGTACAATTCTACAACTTTATGCTTCCAGTCTCAGCGCCTTTGAACTGCTAATTGGCAAATCCTTAGCCTATATTGCTGTGGGTTTAGGAGAAGCCATCATCCTATTTATTGTCGGTTTTGGCTTATTTGGAGTGCGCTTTATTGGCGATCCAACACCATTGATAATTGGCACACCTGTGTTTATGTTAGCGGGGGTGCAGTTGGGTTTAATAATTGGCATTTTTACTACAACTCAAAGTGCAGCAGTTCAGGCGATCGGCACAATTAAAGTGTTAACTGGCTTTCTACTAGCAGGGTTTCTTTTTCCCCTGAATAGCGTGCCGTTTCCCTTTTCAATTGCATCCTATCTGGTTCCAGTACGGTACTACATAGAACTATGTCGAGATGTTTTTGTGCGGGGTTCCGGTTGGTTTGG
>NZ_JAKJHX010000127.1:1726-2747 GCF_021648855.1 Tychonema litorale BBK16
ATTAATGCCTATAGTTCTGGCATTGCTAAGGGTTATATTGCCCAGATTGCAACTCAATTTAACCTCAATTTAGTAGAACAATATCAACCGCTATCAACAGGATTGAAAATTCCCATTCAGTCGGAAATCACTTTCCGCTACAATCCCGGTACTCTGGATAGTTGGTTCTTTGTACCTGGAGTCATTGGTGCGATCGTTACTCTCAGTGCAATTCTGGCCGCCGCCGTAGAAGCGGTGCGGGAAAAAGATCAGGGAACTTTAGAGCAATTACTGATGACACCCGTGGCTTCTACGGCAATTCTAATTTCTAAAATTGTCCCTATTTCTGGTTTACTCACCATAACTTTGCTGATGTGTTTTGGCGTTGCATTTTTGGTGTTTCAACTACCATTGCGAGGTAATCTATTTTTGTTGTTGATTTTCTCGATTCTCTACATTCAAATTGGGGTTGCTATTGGGTTAGCTATTTCGACATTTTCGGAAAACAAATTACAAACGATTCTAATTGGCATCTTTTTAAACATCCCGATTATTTTATTAGGCGGTGCTGTTACGGCGGTGAATAGTATGCCTTTGCTATTTCGTTGGATTGCCAAAATTAATCCTCTTTATCATTATCTAGTCATTTTGCGGGGCATTCTGCTCAAGGGGACTGGGTTAGAGGTTTGGTGGTTGCACGCGATCGCCATGATTTTGTTTGCCATAGCAACTTTGCTTGTAAGTGCAAATCGTTATCGAAAACAACTTAGTTAGTAAAAGGAGGTTCGGCAACGGATTTTGTAACGGATGTAAGAAAGTTCGGCAACGGATTTTGTAACGGATTTAACGGATGTAATCGGTAATCGGCAATTACCAATTACCGATTACAAATTCTCGATTAGCAATTAGCAATTACCAATTACCAACTACCATGACTAATTTAATTGATTCTTCTAAGCTTTCCACAGAACCACAACCCACTGATTCTGTTCAATCACCTGTGCCTAAATCTTCTATAGAATCACCACCGATTGATTCTATT
>NZ_JAKJHX010000127.1:2847-4978 GCF_021648855.1 Tychonema litorale BBK16
CAACCACCTGCACCTAAATCTTCTATAGAATCACCACCGATTGATTCTGTTCAACCACCTGCACCTAAATCTTCTATAGAATCACCACCGATTGATTCTGTTCAACAACCTGCGCCTAAATCTTCTACAGAATCACCACCTACTGATTCTGTTCAACCACCTGCGGTTAAATCTTCTATAGAATCACCACCGATTGATTCTGCCCAATCACCTGCATCTAAATCTTCCGCAGAACCACAACCGACTGATTCTGTCCCACCACCTGCGCCTAAATCTTCTCACCTTTGGTTGTGGTTGCTGGTAGGAACTATGGCGATCGCAGGCATCGGTGCAGGAATTTGGTATAATTTCTTCCGTCCTAAAAACAATAACCTCATCCCTTTTAGTGGGCGCATCGAAGGCTATGAAACTGATGTCAGTACCAAAGGATCTGGTCGCGTTAAAGAAGTAACAGTCCGAGAAGGCGCAACCGTAAAGAAAGGGCAATTATTAGTACGTTTAGACGACGAGGAAGTGCAGTCAGAACTATTAGCAACCAAGTCAAATGTTGATGCAGCCAAACAACGAGAAGCAACTGCTCTACTTCAAATTTCGGTGTTAAATAGTGAGATAGCAGATACAAAATTAAATCTCAAACAATCTGAAGGTGATACGATCGGCAAAGTTGCAGAAGCGGAAGCTATGGTGAGCACAGCACAGGCGGCGATTAAGCAGGAACAAGCACGGGTAGCAGAAGCCAAAGCATTACTAAAACAGACAAAAGTCGATCGCGATCGCTTTGTTAATTTAGCCAATTTGGGTGCAGAAACCCGACAACGCGCCGATTTAGCACAAACTGCATTTGAGACTGCTCAGGCGATGCTCGAAAGCCGTCAGGCTGGTGTAGAAGTAGCCCGTAATGCGATCGCAATTGCTCAGGGAAAATTAACCCAAGCACAAACCACAGCCCTGAATCCCGATCGCCAAGAAACGAATATCAGCCGCCTCCAAACCCAGATAAATCAAGCAAAAGTCGCGCTTTTGGGAGCACAGGCAGATGTCAAAACAGCACAAGCAAACCAACAACTGATCCAGAGTCGTTTGAATAATTTAACTGTAAAAAGCCCGATCGCAGGAATCGTCACAACCCGCAGCGTCGAACCTGGAACCGTAGTGTTACCAAGTCGCCCATTGTTGCGGATCGTAGACATGAAACAAGTTTATATGCGTGGGTTTATTCCGGGAGAACAAATCGCTCGAATTCGGGTAGGACAACCTACCAAAGTCTACCTCGACAGCGATCCAAAACATGAACATCCCTTAAATGCAAAGGTGATCTCTATTGATTCCAAAGCATCGTTTACACCGGAAAATATCTATTTCCAAAAAGACCGCGTAGAGCAAGTTTTTGGCGTAAAATTAAGCTTTGATAAACCCGGTGGTTTTGTCAAACCGGGTATGCCTGTGGATGCCGAAATTCTGTTGACAAAGTTATGACAGAAATCTTTGGTGCTTGCTTTTCGACTGACCTTTACCTATAATTTGAACTATGAACTACCGAAATTACATCACGATTGAGCCAAATAAACGCAGCGGCAAACCTTGTGTGCGCGGCTTGCGAATTACAGTTTATGAAGTGCTTGAGTATTTGGCATCTGAGATGACAGAAGCAGAGATACTTGACGACTTTCCTGATTTGACGCGGGAAGATTTAAAAGCGTGTATTGCTTATGCTGCTGACCGTGAGCGTCGGTTGATGATTGCTCCAATGCCTGTATGAAATTACTTTTTGACGAAAACTTGTCGCCCAAATTGCCGCACCTTTTGGCTGACATTTTCCCAGACTCTCTTCACGTTCGAGATGTGGGGATGAAAGCGGCTGCTGACCCGATAGTTTGGGATTATGCTAAAGATAATGATTTGATGATTGTCTCGAAAGATGCAGATATGCACGACCTCAGCTTAGTGTTTGGGAATCCACCAAAAGTTATTTGGCTACGGCTTGGAAATTGCTCGACATTGCAAGTTGAAAATTTGCTGCGTCGAGATTTTGAAGCGATCAAATTATTTTACGAAGACGAGTATGTATCTCTGCTCGCCTTACCATAATGTAAAAGTTAAAAAGCCGTTATTCGAGCGGCCTACCGAAACA
>NZ_JAKJHX010000127.1:5078-14776 GCF_021648855.1 Tychonema litorale BBK16
GCCTTACCATAATGTAAAAGTTAAAAAGCCGTTATTCGAGCGGCCTACCGAAACACCTATGAGCGATCGCAAACAACCCGAATCGGCCTTGAATAGAGAACGTTGCGAGGTGCTGCAACAGTGGGAAGATTGGCTAGAAATGCCGATGCTGGCGCTGAGTTTTGCCTGGTTAGGGCTGTTTATCGTCGAGCTAATTTGGGGACTGAATTCTTTGCTAGAGGCGATCGGAACTACGATTTGGATCGCCTTTATCCTGGATTTTGGCATCAAGTTTATCCTCGCTCCTCAGAAACTTTCTTACTTGAAACATAATTGGTTAATTGCCTTCTCATTGCTGATTCCAGCGTTGCGAATCTTTCGGATTTTGCGAGTTATCCAGCCTTTGCGATCGGTTCAGGCGGTGCGAGGATTCCAGTTAGTTCGTCTGACAATCCGAACCAGTCGGGGAATGCGATTGCTTTCTGCCAGTTTTCAGCGTCGAGGGTTTGGCTATGTGGTGGCGTTAACTGCGATCGTCACCCTAATTGGCGCGGCTGGAATTTATGCGTTTGAGCGCGAACTTCCTAATAGCAATATCACCGACTATGCTACTGCGCTGTGGTGGACGGCAATGCTGATGACGACGATCGGCTCTGATTATTTTCCGAAAACAGCGGAAGGGCGGGTACTATGTTTTTTACTGGGGTTGTATGCGATCGCGGTATGCGGTTATTTGACAGCAACACTGGCAACATATTTTATCGATCGGGATGCCGATAATGGTGACACAGAAATAGCGGGTGCAAAATCAATTCAAGCCCTGCAAGCAGAAATTAGCGCACTACGAACAGAGATTCAAGCCTTAACAAGACAAGATTTAAACCGTTGAATTGCTCACAATTATATAAATTAAACCCTGCTTTCATAAAAACTATTCCTTAAGAACAATACCTTTGCTAATTTAAAAGAGTAAGCTAGCATAATATGCAAAAAAAATATAAATTATTGCCATTCTGCCTAAGCTTTCTTCACAGTTTCCTCACCTTTGTTGAATATCATGAAATGTAGTCCAGATTCTTTTATTGATGAGGATAAACTTTATGAAATGGCAACAATTAATTCTAGCTTTCCTGGCGACAATTTGCTTGATATTTGCAGGGAATGCCCTGGCGCAGACTGATATCAATATCAATAATACTAACCTGATTCGATTTGGTGGAAACATCATCGTAGCAGAGAATCAAGTTGTGGAAAATGCCCATGCTTTTGGCGGAAGTGTTACGGTTTCTCCTAATGCCAGAGTTTTGGATACTGCGATGGCTTTTGGCGGGGATGTCATCCTGAAAAAAGGAGCGCGGGTAGAGGGTGATGCTTACTCTTTTGGCGGCAAAATCGTACAGGAACCAGGTGCGATCGTTAGTGGTGAACGCGCTACATTTAGCGATCGACATGGCATGATGTATGGCTCCGATCGCGGCAGAAGTAGCTTCTTCGGCCAGTATTTCTTCAGTGCCCTTTTTAGAATTTGTTCGGCAGTAGTAGCAGCTATTCTGGGACTGATTATTTTGCAGAGCAACCCACAATTCCTACCGAATTTGGCGACACAATTGCGTCAACAACCGGGTTTGACTGCTCTATGGGGGATTGGGGCGACTGTTTCCTTTGTTTTCGCCACCGTATTTTTAGCGATTACGCTGATTGGGATTCCCCTGATTCCACTCCTAATTCTGACTGCGGTTGTCACGGCTCTAGTCGGCTCATTGGGTGTGGCGCTTTTTGTTGGTCAACGTGTAGTTGGTAAGGGCGATAAGGGCGATCGATCTTTGCAGCAGCAGTTTTTGGTCGGTTTGGCGATCGTGACTGTTCTGACACTAATTCCATTCTTCGGAGGGTTGGTAGTTTCCCTAGTCAATCTGTTCGGATTGGGTGCAATCTTGCTGTGGCAATTTGGTAGAGAAAAACCCCAAATAGCTATTTCTTGAGTAGGGCGGCATAAATGTTGATAATTATTATCTACCACCAACATCTGAAGCTGATGTAATTGTCAAAATAGGGGAATTTATCATGAGTCAACTTATTCATTCCCACAAGCTTTTGAGGCTCCCAAAATTAAAAATTGTGAATGCGATCGCCCTCACAGCACTGCGAATTCTGGTGTTTATCTCGATCGCTCTGACGATTTTACCAGTAGCATTGCTGCCGATTAGCACCACGGTTCCGGCATCTATTCAGATTCTATTTGCAATGGCAGAGGTGGCTCTGTTGATTGCGGTGTTTCGGCTTGGCTTTACCTGGCCCGTAGTTCTTGCTGAGCTTTTATGGTTTATGACGATCGCTCTCCTAGCCATTTTCGCCTCACAAGTATTCGCATCCACCCCTCCTATTCTTGATGTCAACAGCAAACCTATTCCTAACAGCATTGCTGTACTAGAAAAAGTGAAACTCGGCGGTTCTGAGGAATGGATCTCGATTCGCGGCAAAGACTTGCACAATCCCGTGTTGCTCTTTCTGGCTGGCGGGCCTGGTGGTAGCCAACTCGTGCTTGAGCAGCGCGCCCTCGCTGGGCTAGAAGAACGCTTTGTTGTCGTCAATTGGGATCAACCAGGAGCAGGCAAATCCTTCGATGCGATCGACCATTCCAAGTTGACACCCGATCGCTATATCACCGATGCCCACGAATTGGTCTTGAACCTGCGCCAACGCTTTGGCAAAGAAAAAGTTTATCTATCGGGACAGTCGTGGGGCAGCGCCCTGGGCATTATGGTGGTGCAACGTTACCCAGAATTATTTCATGCGTTTATCGGCACGGGTCAGGTGGTGGCATTTCTGGAGAACGAGTCGATCCGCTATGATTTGGCGCTGAGTTTGGCACAGGAACGCGGAGACCAGCAGCAAGGGTCAAAGCTCAAGCAGCAGGGAGCACCACCCTATTACGGCAATGATGTTTTGGCGAAGATGATGACCTACCTCAATGACCTGAAAAAGTATAGGAACGATCGTCAGAATCTTGCGATCGCCAAACCGAAGTCCAACATATTGTTTGACCTGATTACAAGCTCTGAGTACGGATGGTACGACAAGGTGAATTTGTCCCGAGGAGAACTGAAAACGGTAAATGTTGTCTTTCCACAATTGTGGGGTGTGGACTTTCGCAAGCAAGCAACGCGCCTCAAAATACCCATCTACTTTTTGATTGGTCGCCACGATGGCACCACGTCGCCGAAGCTGACCGAGGAATATTTTAATCTCCTGACTGCGCCCCACAAAGAATTGATTTGGTTTGAACATTCTGGTCACGCTCCCTGGATGAATGAGCCAGCTAAATTTGTGGATGTGATGGTGAATAAGGTTCTGACGCATATTCCAGCCACACTATTTCCAGCCACACTATGAGGTTTCTTGATTCAACAGATATTCAATGCGGAAGTAATTGAACCGACAACGCTTAGAAGATAAAAAATGAAAATTGTTAGCACGATCGCCCTCATAACGCTAAGAGTTCTGGTATTCATCTTGATGTTTCTGACGATTTTACCAGTAGCATTACTGCCGATTAGCACTAGCGTTCCTGTATCTATCCTGATTCTATTTGCAATGGCAGAGGTGGCTCTGTTGATTGCGGTGTTTCGGCTTGGCTTTACCTGGCCCGTAGTTCTTGCTGAGCTTGCAGGGTTTGGGGCGATCGCTCTCCTAGCCATTTTCGCCTCACAAGTATTCGCATCCACCCCTCCTATTCTTGATGTCAACAGCAAACCTATTCCTAACAGTATTGCTGTACTAGAAAAAGTGAAACTCGGCGGCAGTGAGGAATGGATCTCGATTCGCGGCAAAGACTCGCGCAATCCCGTGTTGCTCTTTCTGGCTGGCGGGCCCGGTGGTAGCCAACTCGTCCCTGCAAGACGCGCACTAGCGGGGCTAGAAGATCGCTTTGTTGTTGTCAATTGGGAGCAACCGGGGGCGGGCAAATCCTTCGATGCAGTCGATCGCTCTAAGTTAACACCCGATCGCTACATCACCGATACCCGCGAATTGGTATTGAACCTGCGACAACGCTTTGGCAAAGAAAAAGTCTATCTGTTGGGTGAGTCGTGGGGTAGCGCCCTTGGCATCATGGTTGTGCAACGTTACCCAGAATTGTTTCATGCTTTTATCGGCACAGCGCAAATGGTGGCGTTTCTGGAGAACGATCGGATTTGCTACGATTTTGCTCTGCGTTTAGCAGCGGAACGTGGAGACACGAAACAAGTGGAAAAACTCAAGCAACAAGGCCCCCCACCTTATTACGGAAACGATGTCTTTTGGAAGAGTGCAACCTATCTCGCAGACTTGAACAATTATATGAATCAGAATCCGGCGATCGCCGGTGGATTCAATACTTTGGAAGACCTTGCGGGTTCCGAGTATGGATTGTATGACAAGGTGAATGTTGTCCGAGGAGTGCTGGACACTTTCGGAGTTGTTTACCAACAGTTATGGGATGTGGACTTTCGCCAGCAAGCAACACGCCTCGAAGTGCCAATTTACTTTCTGATTGGCCGCCACGATGTTAACGCATCGCCCAAACTGACGGAGGAGTATTTTAATCTCTTGACTGCGCCGCACAAAGAATTGATTTGGTTTGAACATTCTGGTCACGATCCTTGGATGAATGAGTCAGCTAAATTCGTGGATGTGATGGTGAATAAGATTCTGACGCATCTTCCAGCCCCAGTATGAGGTTTCGTGATTCAACAGATATTCAATGCGGAAGTGATTCAATCGAAAACTCTTATTGGAAGAATGCTATGCTTCAACTTCATCAGTGGATAAAACATCGCCCTATCCCCTTATTTGTTGCTTTTACCTATCTCTTCTCTTGGGGAATATGGCTGCCAACCTCATCAGCGACTACTACACAACCGTCTCCATCTTCTGCAACTGCCACCACCTTGGCCCCCCCATCAGCCCAGGAAATCATTTCCACAACTGACACCTACCTGAGCAACCCGATCAAAGCGAAACTCTTTAGCGGGTCAGTGCTGATCGCGCGAAACGGCGAGGTTCTTGTCAGAACAGGGTACGGCGAGGCCGATCGCGAAAAGCATCTGGTGAGCACGGCGCAAACGAAATTTCGCCTCGGTTCACTGACGAAGCAGTTCACGGCGATGGCGATCCTCATCTTGCAGGCACGGGGCAAACTCAACGTGCACGATCGCATCTGCACTTACCTTGCGGGCTGCCCCACCGCATGGCAGCCGATCACCATTCATCAACTCTTGACCCATACCTCTGGTATCCCAGATTTCACCAGCTTCCCAGATTTCTTGACCACCCAAGGATCGCCGTCGTCTCCCACCGAAACGATCGCGCGGTTCAAAGACAAACCTTTGGATTTCCAGCCAGGGGAAAAGTTTAGCTACAGCAACTCCGGCTACGTTGTGCTCGGTGCCATCATCGAACAGGCATCAGGTAAAAGATATGAGGCATTCTTACAGGAGAATATCTTTGTCCCGTTGCAGATGGTGGACTCAGGCTACGACCACAACAACGGTGGTCTCGCGATCGGCTATCGCGACCAGACGAGCGTTCCGGCTGATTTCATTAATATGTCTATCCCCTACGCTGCTGGCGGATTGTATTCCACCGTGGAAGACCTCTACCGTTGGGATCAGTCCTTATATACAGACAAATTAATCCCAAAAGACTTGCTAGATAAGATGTTC
Organism: Tychonema litorale BBK16; assembly: GCF_021648855.1. Taxonomy (GTDB): domain Bacteria; phylum Cyanobacteriota; class Cyanobacteriia; order Cyanobacteriales; family Microcoleaceae; genus Microcoleus. Next base: position 10,760 of record NZ_JAKJHX010000127.1, read on the forward strand.
ACTGCTTTCGCACCGATCGCGGACAGTGGCGGATTCGGTTATGGCTATGGTTGGTTGATCGGCAAGGAGTTCGATCGGTCAGTGGTCAGCCACGGGGGCGGGATTAGCGGCTTCAAAACCGCTATTGCTCGCTACCCCAATGACAAGGTTGTCATCATCGTCCTGGGCAATCGGGAAGATGTAAATTCTGGAGATATCGGCGTTCAGCTAGCCAAGATCGTCTTTGGGGAGAAGTAAGCCAAATTCGTAGATGCGATCGCGAACAAGATTCTGACGAAAAAATGAAAACTCAACTTCAGGAGAAATTTATGATATTTGGAAAGTCGATTCAGACAATATTGATCGGACTTGCGATCTGTTTTTGCCTCTTACTTGGACTTGGGCAAAACCCGACAATTGCCGCCATTCGCGAACTAGAGGAAGCACCAGGACAGATGGTTTATCAATCGCGACAAACCCTCACAGATCAGCATGGCAATAACTGGCAAGCGATCGCCTTTAAACGCATCAGCCCAGATAACCAGACGAGTTTCGATCTGCGATTGGTGGGTTTTCCCGGAGTGACGAAGATCGATCGCAGTCAACCTCTAACTCTGACTGATTCCCTAGGAAAAACACTCACAGCTACCGAAGATTCTAGTGATATTTTCACCGAGTCAGCCGTTCCCGAACCCAACGTCGGACAGTATGACCTCCAGCCATTATTACCGCAGTTGCAGGCGGAGATTCCTCTGAAATTATCATTGCCAACTATCGATGGTGAACCTGTTAGCTTGTCAGTCCCATCATCTTTAGTCGAAGAATGGCAGGCTGTCGGCAGTTATAAATCGCCATAGAAAACCCACAATCGAGTTGAGGAAAATTAGCGATGCCATTTACCACAGAACAATTTCTTCAAGTTTTCGAGAAATACAATCAAACTATATTTCCGATGCAGTTTGTACTAACTTTATTGGGGATTGTGGCGGTTGGACTGGCAATAAGTCGAAAACCATTGGCAAACAAAACCATTTCGGGATTACTCGGTTTTCTCTGGCTATGGGTAGGGATTATTTACCATTTGATTTTTTTTACGAAAATCAGTCCACCCGCTTATGTTTTTGGCGCGCTGTTCGTTTTTCAAGGCTGGTTGTTTTTATACGAAGGTGTGGTGAAAAATCGTTTAAGTTTTCGCGCTAGCCAGAAATTTTACGGCTTCCTTGGGGCGATTTTTATCACTTATGCGCTGGTAATTTATCCGTTAATCGGCTACGCGCTGGGGCGAACTTTTCCAGCATCGCCAACGTTCGGTACGCCTTGCCAGATAACCATTTTCACCTTCGGCTTCCTACTCTGGACAGACAAAAAAATTCCGTTAAGTTTATTGATTGTTCCGGTTTTGTGGTCGATTGTCGGAACTTCGGCGGCTTTAAATTTTGGGATTAAAGAAGATTTCGGATTGCTCGTTGCGGGAACGATCGGAACGGCTTCGATCGTTGGGCGCAATTTAACGCCGAAAATGGAGAACTTATATTGACACAATATGAAAAATGAAACCAAATTGACGCTGATTAAGATCGTTCACACTGCGATTTGGGTATTCTTCAATTTTGTAATTTTCTATATGCTATATGCCGCGATCGCAAATAAACTCGATATCTGGCTCTGGCTCGGTTATGGATTTGTCTCTCTAGAAGGGCTAACCCTACTAACCTTTAAATTCATCTGCCCGTTAACTCTGATTGCACGGAAGTATTCCAATTCAACAATGGACAATTTTGCGATTTATCTTCCTAATTGGCTATCAAAGTACACGTTTTTAATCTATACAACTCTTTTTGCGATCGCTACGATTATCACCAGCTATCAACTTCTAAATCAACAAACATAGGTAAGTATCATGTGGATTAACTCGATCGCAATTATTGGTATTTTGATCGCACTCAGCTTGGGAATTGCTACCATTTATGGCAAATTTCGGTGGCAGTCAGATACTGATAAATTACGAGCCAAATTAACAAATGGACGGCGGACAATTAAGCCCAAAATCTACGACCAAAAAGAGATTGAAGGCTTGCCAGACCCCGTACAGCGATTTTTTCGGACAGTTCTTAAGGACGGACAAGCGATCGTCTCTGCGGTCAAACTCTCTCAACAGGGACTGTTCAATATGAGTGAAATGGAGGATAAGTGGAGTCCGTTTACTGCAACTCAACTTGCGATCGCTCAACGTCCGGGTTTTGATTGGGATGCACGCATCCAGATGGCACCAGGAGTTAATGCCTTTGTTCATGATACCTATCTATTAGGTGAAGGCAGTTTACACGCATCATTACTCGGTCTTTTTACCGTTGCTGATGTGCACGGCGCGCCTGAAAACAATCAAGGTGAATTATTGCGATTCTTTGCTGAGGCTACTTGGTATCCGACTGCATTATTGCCCAGTCAAGGTGTGCGCTGGGATGCGATCGATGATACCTCCGCGCGCGCTACTTTGACGGATGGTGCAACAACTGTCTCCCTAGTGTTTAAGTTTAATGCTGAAGGGGCGATCGCAACTTGTCGGGCCCAGGCTCGTTATCGCGACAAGGTGACTGCGATGCCTTGGTGCGGAAGATTCTGGGAATATTCAGTTTGTAATGGGATGCTGATTCCTTTAGAAGGCGAGGTGGGATGGGAATATCCAGAAGGCATTCGGCTCTATTTTAAAGGAAGAATTACAGATATTAATTATGAGTTGGCATCGTGACCAACAAAGCACAAATCTTGAAAGAAAAGGATGCTGATTATGAACAGAGAACAGTTTATAGGTATTGCCGGCGGGACAATAATTGCAGCCGTGACAACAGCTTATTTGTTGAGCGATAAAAGCAATCTTTCAAGAGCAAATATCAAACCAGGAGACGATCGCACCGAAACTCTCCAGCCAGACGAAAAAGAGATTTTGCTTCTCGCCTCCCTTGCGCCCAGCGGCCACAACACACAGCCGTGGTTTGTCCAATATCTCGAACCTTATCACTGGATTATCGGCAACGATCGCACTAAATGGCTGCCGGCTGTCGATCCAACTCAGAGAGAAACGATATTATCGATCGGCAGTTTCATCCAAAATCTAGAATATGCCGCTGGTGCTTTTGGCTACGTCTGCGATTGGAATTTACTCGCTACGACTAATCAGGACGATCGCGTGATAGAAGTAAAACTGCTCAAACAAACATCAAACAATCCCTTTGATACTGCAAAAATCAAAAATCGCCGCACCGTTCGTTCCAACTTTTTAAGCGATGTACTGAAACCAGAAGACCTCAAATATCTTGTCAACTCAGAACCCGAATTTATTCATTATCTACCCAAAACTAGCAAAGAAAGTCAATTTATCGACGAACAGACAATCGAAGCTAACCGCCTGCAAGCCGATCGCGATCCAGCACAGCAAGAGTTAGCCGACTGGATCAGATTCTCTACTCAGAATGCCGAGAAATATCGCGACGGACTGACAACCGCAAGTATGGAAATAGAGGGAATTCCTGGTTGGGTGGTGCGAAACTTTTATCACAAAGACAATGTGATGAAAAAGGATTTCCGAGAGGTAGGTATTGATAAAGTTAAAAAGCAAGTATCGGAATCGGCAGGTTGGATTCTAATCACCAGCAAGGACAATTCAGTAGCGACATTGCTCGAAACTGGTAGAAGAATGCAGCGACTTTTCCTGAAAGTGCGGGAAAAAAGTATCGCCATTCATCCGATGACACAGATATTGGAAGAATCATCAACGCGACAAATGCTAAATCAATCAATTGGGATTAGTGAAAATATTCAATTCATTTTGCGAGTGGGCTATTTGAAAAATTATCCACAGCCAGTTTCACTCCGCCGTCCCATTGATTGGTTTGTGCGGCAATGATAAATAGAAGAGACGGAGGAGAAGGAGGAGACGGCAGTGCCGTGTCCCTACCCAAAATAACATTGTAGGGACACGGCACTGCAAGTCGGAGGCCAAGCGGTCTTAGGAAGACAACCGCCTCAGACAACTCCTTG
>NZ_JAKJHX010000128.1:0-9478 GCF_021648855.1 Tychonema litorale BBK16
GCAATCATTAATGTTGGGTTTCGTTCATCAATATAACTTGTGGTTGCTAATACCCAGAAAAAACTTTGACTTTATAAATACGGAGCGATCGCAAAGCCGTGTCATTATTGTGTTAGCTTTTGTTGTAAAACAGCGTTATATAGTCATTTATACGAGTAAAAATAATCTGATTCTGTTTTGTGCAAAAAATGATAAAATCAACCAGTTTCGGAACGAAATTATAGAAGCTTGTCGTCCTAAACTGAGCTATATTCCCCGATCGCTAATTCATCTTCTTTTAAAGTAACTCTTAGTCTAAATCCTAGGGCATCCAATAACACGATCAAAGTGTAAATTTCATCTGAATTACCCATTTTCCGCCTGAGTTCTAATCAACTTTTGCACACTCCCCAACGCCCGATTTAATTCATAACTTTTTCTTTCTGAATTCTGCAAAAAAGCCTGTTGTTCCTCCTCAATCATTAGCACATCCTGCCGCACCAAACCATCCAATAACTTTTGAGCCGCACCGAACAAACTATCTTTAATAAACCTGCGGAACCACACAGGCAATTTGTGCAGCCGCCAAAACGCATTTAATGAAGTAAAGTGAATTAAATAAGCGCGAGTTGCTGTCTCGCTGACCGGACAAACCAAACAATAAATCTTAAAGTCATTCCCCAAAGTTGAAACCCAGTGTGGGTAAACATAACTTACCTTTAAAGGTTCCGGGTGCAGTTGTCGCAAAGATTTAAAAAATAATTGAGAGATTGACCAGATTTTATCTATTTTATAATAACTTTCTGCCTGGTAAAGAGCCGTTACTTGATGCTCATCTTCCTCTAAAGTATCTAACACTGGATTCGCCCAAGCTTGCCAATCATCGTGCAAATGTCCGTGGTACATATCCATCAGATTTTCAATCAAGAATGAGTGGTTTGCCTGACATTCAATCAGTGCAACTGTGGCAATATAATTGAGATGTTCCCATTCTGGCAAACTCAATATATCTATCTGTTCCGCTTTCGTTTTGTCGCCGGGAAATATCCAGATAAAACCGGATTGTTCCTTGACTGGAAAGGAGAGAATTTTGCAGTTAGGCAACTTTTGATTGTCTGCTAAATAATCTACTTCTGCACATTCTCCACTTGCATTCAATCGCCATCCGTGGTAGGCACATTCTATTAAGTCGCCTTTGATTTTACCGTGACTGAGTTTAACTTGTCGGTGCGGGCATCTGTCTTCTAAAGCGTTGATTTTGCCAGCACTATCGCGGAAAAGGACGATCGCCTTATGCCATATTACCACAGGTAAAGGCTGAGTTTGTACCTCTGTACTGCGAGCCACAGTATACCATTGATTGAGGTTAATTCCTAACTGGCGGATGTGAGTTTTGTCAGTGTTCTGAAATGGAGATTTTAGCGTGTTATTTTGCATGACAAATATTCCCAAATTATAGCAAGCTTAACATTCCTGTAAATACCGTAGGGTGCGTCGCCATCAACAATCTACTTGCTAAGCTCGATTTGGCAGGCGGCGACGCACCCTACAAAATAGCTACTGCTGCAAACCTTAGATTTTTAGTACGCCTTCAGGATTGACCGTCAAGAGCGATCGCCTCTGCAAACCCTCCTGATGTAAAATAGCATTAGCCGCCAACAAACCGCTGCTCACCGCCCTTTCCATTAAACCGCAAGGAAACGGCATTTTCACCCAATCTCCCGCAAACAAAAGATTAGGCACATCACAGCAAGTCTCCGGGCGTTCCGCGTAACTACCAGGTGGATAACCAGAGAAGTTCTTTTGATTTACCAATTCTCGGTGCAGCATATTTGCGTCTTTTAATTCCGGCACAATTTCATACAGTTCTTGCTCAAAAGTAGCAAGCAAAACTTGTTGATTCGGAAACTCTTTCTCCTTGTAACAGTAAGCGTGTAACTCCACTACGCTGCCGCCAGTTTCTTTGTTCCACGCGATGAATTGCTCTTGAATCCGGTGGTAAAGTGTAATGCTGTCAGTCAGTTTGTAGCCGGAAAGCGAACTAAAATTACTGTGTTCCCAGGGGAATTCGCGATCGAACCAAAAACGACCAACCGCAAACGGATCGGCGATTTTTAACCCATCAATCCGACTCTGTACCTGCGGATTTACCTCACCGCTAGCCAAACTAAACAAATGCTGCATCCCCGGAACATCGGCTGCAAAAACATAGTAATCAGCCTGCAATGTTTCTCCCAATCTTTGAGTTTTGGAAGTGTCAATAGCTGCCGCCAATTGTACCTCATCAGCTTTTTTCGCAAGTACCTTAAATCTGGGCAAATCTCGTTGTGCTGGCCCGCTGACAACTCGACCCGATTCATCAAAAACTGCGCCATGACAAGGACAATGAAATTGACCATCATTCTGCTTCTGAACTGTGCAGCCTTGGTGAGTGCAACTCAGGGAAATTGCCTCTTTTCCACCTGGCAATGTAGCATAGACGCTATCTCCAGCACCGAAATATTCCGTAGAGTTAGTGTCACTTAATAGGGAATTAGACTTTACCCAAAAAGGTACTTTACTTTGTAGATCTCCAGACTCATAACTCACAGAATCAATTGTGCCATTTTTCCAATTAACTTCACTAACTGCGACATCTGTCAATACTTTTCCGCCTTTATTTTCAATGGATTTAGCAATGGGTTGTACCAAACTGGTTCCCATATCTTGCCGCGTACCATTAAAGGCTAAACCTTCGGGATTTCCGAAAAAGTAGAAGTGGAAAAACTGCATTAATTCTCCCACACTTAATTCGTCGGGAGAGTTGAGACTAGACTTAGCAAAGGGTAAAAAATACAAGTCGTAAAGGCCGCGCGGAAATTCACCTTTCACCCAGTCTGCAACTGATATGTTGTCGAGTCTAGCGAAACTTTTTTGAGTTTGAAAACCGCCGATTTCTCGAAATACTTGCCAGTGTGCGGGTTTAGTCAAATTTATTCCCCACTTGGTCCAGTTAGGAGAAGCTATTCCCAAGTCAACTATATTCCAGGGAAAAGCTGAATGATTGGGACGGAAAACTTCGGGTTTGTATTTGCCATCTCGAAATAGAACGGCGTAAGATTCTAAAGATACAAAGTTATCGGTAATTTGTAGTTCTTGAACTACACTTTTGAGGTTGTAGTATTGCGGGAAAAAACCGTGGAAACCGTGTTCCATCATAAAGGTTTCGTTCCCCACTTGTATCGGCCAACTAGCGATTTTGCCACCTAGTTGGGGCGATTTCTCCAATAGCGTTACGGCAAAACCCCGCTGACTAAGTTCGTAGGCGCAGGCGAGCCCAGCTAAGCCAGCCCCGACAACTACAACAGTTTTGGGGCTGTTTAGCAGTCGCGGTAAGTCGATGGTGTCTTGGACAAAAATGGTGGGCTCTGGCTTGGAAAATCGAGAGTAGCCGAGGAGTCCGCCGGCACCACCGACTCCGAGTAATTTGAGGGCGGTTCGTCGCGAAATTGCTTGAGGTAGCGGGGAATTCGTTGATTCACTCATCGGCGGTATACAATAACGGGGTCAAAACAAAAGTTGCGCGATCGCAAATAGTCTATCTAAGGTACGATATTTTTTGACACTAATGTAAAGTTTTGTGTAGCCCCTATCACCTTCAAGACTCTAAAATCTAAAATCGGATGACAGTTCGACTATTTGGGAGATTGCGTCGTAGACAGTTTATCAAAGCTTTCTTAACTGGCTTAGCTGCTCCTTTTTTCGCTAACACAGCAGCAAGTTCTCAAAACTATTCTAGTCTGGAAAAAAGTGCGTTAGCGCAGCCCTCGAAGAGGATCGCAACTAATCTCACAACCCTAGAAAACCAAAAACTCGGCACTGCGGATTGGGAGTTAACCAATCCTGCGATCAAACGAGAAATCGAAGGTTATGCCTCTCTTACTAGCGTTAATCGGGGTGATGTAATTAAATTATTTGTTAATACCAATGAACCAAATTATACCATAGATATATTTCGGATGGGATGGTATAATGGGCTGGGTGGACGACGGATGAATGACCCAATAATTCGCAAGGGAATTAGACAATCTCCGCCGCAAGAAGATGAGGCATCAGGACTAATCGAGTGCTATTGGCAAGACCCATATATTTTGCAAATTCCCGATCGCACAGATGATTGGACTAGCGGCATTTATTTGGCCAAGTTGACTGCCAGCAAAACTGGCAAGCAGAGTTACATTATATTTGTAGTCCGGGATGACGATCGCAAATCCGATCTTTTATTTCAATCCAGCGTTACGACTTTTCAAGCTTACAACAATTGGGGACACAAATCCCTTTACCGCTGGAACAGTCGTGGCAAACAAGCTTATAAAGTTTCTTTTAATCGACCCTACGCCATGAGTCCCAACCGCAACGCAGCTTACGGTGTGGGTGCGGGGGAATTTTTAACCAATTTTCAGCCCAAAAGGAGAACTTCCAGCGCTGGCTGGGAATACAATATGGTGAGGTGGCTGGAAAAAGAAGGCTATGATGTCACCTATGCCACCAATATTGACACCCATTTTAACACACGGTTGCTATTATCTCACAAAGTATTTTTGTCTGTAGGTCACGATGAGTATTGGTCTAGAGATATGCGGGAAAATATAGAGACAGCTAGGGATAAAGGGGTTAGTATCGGCTTTTTTGGTGCTAATATTTGTTATTGGCAAATTCGCTTAGAACCCAGCCGAATTACTGGGGAATTGAATCGAACTATAGTTGCTTATAAAGAAATGGCAAATTTAGATCCTATGGGTGGATTGAATCAGCCAGTTGGTACGCTTGATTTAGCTGTAGAAATAGCTGCTGTGGTCGAACTAAATTATGAAATCGGCAAATCAGAACTTGCCGAAATAGCGAGTTACAACAAATCACCGACATTCGATTCTTTGGTAACAACTCGCTGGCGAGACAGCGCTATTGGCCGTCCTGAAGATGCTTTGATCGGTGTGATGTACGAAACATTTCAGGTGAATTCTGATATTGTGATTGATAAAAATGCCCCCCATTGGCTACTAGAAAAAACTGATTTAAAACCGGGTGATAAGTTGCGGGGACTGTTGGGTTATGAAGTTGATCGAATGTTTGGCAATGCCCCGAAAAATATAGTTCGTGTCGCCCATTCTCCCTATGCTTATGGTGGGGGGACTCGGTATGCTGATATGACGGTTTATACGGCAGATTCGGGGGCGAAAGTATTTGCGACTGGTTCGATGCAGTGGTTGTGGGGATTGGATGATTATAATGCGCCACAGTTGCGATCGCCTTTTTTAAATAGCGGAGCTCAACAGATAACGCGAAATGTTTTGGCAAAGCTGTTATCGAAGGAATAGGGCATAGGGCATAGGGCATAGGGCATAGGGCATAGGGAATTGTGTCTACGACTGTTGATGCTATAATCTGGCAAAGATAGTCCTAGTTTCCATCCAGATTAAAACATCTGCTTTTTTCAAGGGTTGAAGATTTCCATAATCGGCATAAAATAATGCGCTACCAATCCCAGAAACAATGTCATAAAAACAAAATGCAGAAAAAAATTAAAACAGCATTTTTTTACTGTTTAATATTCATATTTTTCTGTTGGAGTACGGCTAACCTCGACACAATCGCCCAGCCCAAAGAAACAGGTGGACTTAATGGGCAAGAAATGAGAAAAATCCTCGATGAAGGGAACATTGCCGAAGCCGTAACGAGAATCGAACTAAACTGGGAAGAAGACTATCAAAAATACTTGTCAGCCAATTTTGGGGCTCAATCAAAAACTGTCGAACAAATAGCAAAAACTCTATCTCGCTTAGCAGTTGAAACCAAGAAAAAACCAGCCTTGATTTATGCGATACCGCGTAAAGACCAACTAGAACTAATATTGATTTTGCCCGATCGCGCGCCAATCCTCCGCAGTGTCCCCGATGCAAAACTCAACAACTTGCAGCCAGTAGCCAAAGCATTTAGCAGCGAAATTACGAATCCCAGAAAAATCAACACTACCAGCTATTTAGAACCAGCCCAAAAACTGTATCAATGGATGATTGCGCCCCTAGAAGCAGACTTACAAGCGGCAAAAATTGAAACTTTGCTATTCTGTGTGGGCGCAGGTTTGCGAACTTTGCCCCTAGCTGCAATGCACGACGGACAGCAATTTCTGATCCAAAAATATAGTCTAGCCCGTATTCCCGCGTTTAAATTTACAGATATTCAATACAAAGACCTCAAAAACGCCCAAGTCCTAGGAATGGGGGCATCAGTGTTCTCGGAAACATCCAATAAACAACCACTACCAGCAGTGCAATTGGAACTAAGTGCGATCGCCGAACAATGGCCTGGTAAATCATTTCTGAACGAAGATTTCACTATAGTCAACTTACAATCCCAGCGATTACAAAAAAAATATGGAATTATCCATCTGGCTACTCATGCAGAATTCCGGTCTGGATCACCCGAAAATTCCTATATTCAATTTTGGGAGACTCAACTGGGACTGGATCAGATGAGAGACTTAAAATGGAACAATCCACCCCTAGAACTATTAGTATTAAGTGCTTGTAAAACAGCGATAGGAGATAAGGATGCAGAATTAGGATTTGCTGGTTTAGCGCTGCAATCAGGGGCAAAATCAGCCCTGGCTAGCTTGTGGCACGTCAGTGATGCGGGTACTCTAGCGCTAATGACGGAGTTTTACCAGCAATTAAAAGTCAGCAAACCAAATGATCTTCCAATAATTAAAGCTGAGGCTATCCGACAAGCACAAATAGCTGCGATCGAAGGTAAAGTCACGATCGAAAATGGTCAACTGCGAAGTTCCAGAGGGGAAACATTGTTGCCTTTGTCTATTCCCCAACTTGATACCAAAAATCTATCTCATCCTTATTATTGGGCAGCTTTCAGCATTATCGGCAGTCCTTGGTGAGAGTATCTGCTTTCTTCAATCCAAAATCCAAAATCCGAAATCGATATATAGCAATCCTAAATGAGTTGTAAAATTTTTACCCCACCCCAACCCTCCCCGAACCCAAGGGGAGGGAGTAAGAAATTCACAAATGATTTAGGATTGCTATATGTAGGTTGGGTTGAGTCTCGAAACCCAACTCTTAATTTAAAATCCAGTGTTGGGTTTCGCTATCGCTCTACCCAACCTACTTGCTCTAAAATTGATCGATCCTACAATACACGATCTGTGTTCTTCAATCCAAAATATAAAATCCGAAATCCAAAATCGATTGACCGATCGGGATGTTAAAGTGTAAAACACAGAGTAATCTGATAGCTGTAGCCGTCGGGAAATAAACCACCGCCAACCTTGAAGGAATAAAGCGGAGATCTCCAAGGGGAAAGAAAAATGAAAAAATTAGAATTTTTGCTACAGAAAGAAGGCGATCGCGCCTGGTTGCCGCTAGAAACCCCAGACGTGGAAATTCTAGAAGGTAGGTATCGTGTCGTAGCAAGGGTTCCGCACCCCAATACTGACATCGAAATTCGCGTTAGCTACACTTCACTGTTGCAAATACCGCCACAGCGACAAGTCCAAAGTCGATCGACTCGTACCAATCCAGAAGGATTAGTGGTGATCATTCCCTACACCCGCCTCAAACCAGGGAAGTGGGAACTTTCCTGCTTGGCCGATCCCGAATCAAAACCAGCCGAACCTTGGCAGTACAACGTTCAGTTGGAAGTATTGGAGGTAGAATCGGAAACCTCCGAACCGCTACAGCCGATCGACTCCACAGAACCCGCAAGTTCCCCAATGGACTCAGAACTTGCAGCAGCGGCCGATCGCGCCACACCACCCCCAGAACCGCAGCCTACCAAAATCTACCAATTCCCGAATCCCGAACCGCCACAGCCAAAATCCAAATATAATCTGCAAATCGTCCTCGATCGAGAAACCTTCGTCAGCCAACTAGGTCGCCCGTTAATCATTTCCGGCAAAATCGATCTTCCCCAAACCTCCAGCAAAAACCCGACGCCAATTCCCGAATCCCAAACCGCAGAACTCACAAAACTGATCGGTTCTGCTGAACTGCAAATCTACCTGCGCGATCCCCAAACCTCAGAGGTTCTAGCAGAAATCCATCAACCGATGCCAGAACAGCTTCCTCCTTGCATCTTTGCCTGCGTCACCTACATTCCAGCCGAGTCCAAAAGTCGCCTAATTTTAGGAGAAGCAATTCTTCGCAGTGGGAATGTCAACCTAGCCACCCAAGTTTTCACAATTACAGCCCGTTTAGAGCAGCTTCTAGATGCAATTGAAGAAAATTTCGGCGAACAGAAATACAAACCTGAACCCTCTCTCATCGCCCCAAAACAAGCTTCTATTGAACCTAATCTATCTTTCCTTAAGCTAGTAGAAAAATCCTTAGACCCTTCACCAACCGCCGACCAAACTAATCAAACATTACCCCCAAAACTAAGTATCCGTCAGGATAAGAGTGTTAATAACAAGTTAGAATTGCCGACATTTGGTCGCAAACTTCCTGACAGCAACCGAGAAAAATTGCTCTCGGAAATTGCCAAGTCTCCTCAAACTGAGGTAGCAACTCAACAAGCGGATGTCAAGTTAGATTCACCAGCCCTACCTTCACAGATCGCTGATTCCCTAAAAAAAGTGGAAGTTGCTGCGATCGAGCAAAAACCCGAAAATAGCCCCCAACCAGAAACAGCAGCATCAGAAACTCAGTCAGCACCCACAAAACAGGCATTTCAAACCTTAAACGTCGAAAATCGATTTTGGTCGCGACTGAGTTCTTTCGTTAGCAGCGGTGAATCCCCGGAATGGTTGAAAAATACCTCGCTGTCACCAACTCCGAAAGTAGCGGAAAATAGCAGAGAGGAAATTGTCGGTGTGGAGGAAAGTATCCCAACTCCGCCACCAGTCGTAGCCAGGGAATCTCCAATTTCCGAACCGAAATCTAATAGCTGGGAAGCCAGAGAATTTGTCGTCTTCGACGAACCAGCGTCCCAACCGCAGAAAAAGGTAGGGGCACAGAAAACAACAGTTGTCGAAGCGGAGGTAACTCCGCTGACTTCCTACGTTTTGGCACAAGACGAGGTGGTACCAATGCCGATCATTGAACCACCTAGGGAAATAGTCGCAGGGAAGCTAGTAAAAGTCCGAGTGCAATTGCCGGAATTAATGCCACGAATTTTTGTGAAAATCTGGGTGTACGATCGGCAAACCTACGTGATTCTCGACGGGCCTCGGTGGATTACTGAATTTGCAGCTAATGGTTTCGGGAATGTCCAGGCAATTGCCGAGTTAGAAATCCCCTATGGCTGTATGGAAATCGAATTTGAGGCGATCGCTGTAGAAATGCAAACTCAGCGAGAAAGTGACAAAATCACCGTTCACCGCCAAGTTTTACCCCCATCAGGCCCAAGTTTGCCCCTGGATGGTTAATTAGAGTAGGGGCAATTCATGAATTGGTAGGGGCAATTCATGAATTGGTAGGGGCAATTCATGAATTGGTAGGGGCAATTC
>NZ_JAKJHX010000128.1:9578-14605 GCF_021648855.1 Tychonema litorale BBK16
ATGAATTGCCCCTACTTTAAATTTCGGAGGAAATTCATACTCCAAATCAGCAACGCCGATATTACTTCCCCGTCAACTGCCGAAACTTCTTCTTAAACTTATTCTTATACACATAGATCGATCGCTGCAAATCCTCAACTTGCAATAACATTTCGGCCGCTAAACCAGTGCGATTCCAAACATCTTCTTGACATTTGCGACGACAAAAATTCATCGGTTCTGAGTAAACTTGAGATGTCGATAAAGTCGGTTTCGGGCCACACCAGTGAATGACTGTAGCTGCTGTGCGATCGCCCCCAGGCCCCTTTTCCTCAATCGGAAACTGCTTTCTCAGCAAATCCTGGTCAAAATCCGGCACCAACAACTGCATATTCACATTCTGCACCCGCAGTTTGCCCTCTTGAGCGGCGCGGAAGACCATCAGGTTAAAAAAGCCCATGTCTCCATACTTAAATATCTCTGGATGTTCATCATTAAAATCTAGAATCTTTCTATACTCTTCTAAGCTGAAAACACCTCGCTTCCCAAAGAATGTGCCTGGACAGACATAGCGAGAGCGATAGTCTTGCCAACGAAAATCTGGAAAATACTTTTCGACTCCGGGAATGTCAAAGAAAAATTCCCTGACATCGGCATCCGAGTAATCGTAACAAGGCTGGTCAATAATAAAGTCGAAGTCTTGAAAATTAGCCAATTTGAGGACATCTCCCCAAACAATTGTATCTGCATCCATCACGAGAAAATTTTGCCAAGGACTTTCCCAAAAGGGAATCATATGACTTTTCCCCCAACCAAAGCTTCTTTTTCTCAGAAGTGGCTCTGAGACGCTATCGTGATTAATGACGCGCACTCCGTAAACTTTTTCCAAAGCACTCACAGAAAACGTACCGTCAATCAACAGACAAATCGGAACATCTCCCAGGAAATATCGGATGCTAGCACAGCAACCCTTTGCAAACAAATAATCTTGGTCGCAGCAAGCAATAATAACACCAAAATCTTCCATAAAACCTCACTTTTTCACTAATACCAGTTACCCAAAATAATCCAAGTGTAGCCAAGCTCCAAACATTTATGTCATCAGTTACTCCCAATTCTTTATTGACGGTGCGCTCTTGAATTAACTTTCCTTTGGGTTCGGCTGCCTCAGAATGATTAACTTACTCATACAGCGATTCTAGCGTACTCGTTGAGTAGATTTAGGAAATTTCAGGGAAATTGTTCTAAACACTATCTACCCTGCCAACTGGCGAAACTTCTTCTTAAGCTTATTCTTATACACATAGATCGATCGCTGCAAATCCTCAACTTGCAATAACATTTCGGCCGCTAAACCAGTGCGATTCCAAACATCTTCTTGACATTTGCGACGACAAAAATTCATCGGTTCTGAGTAAACTTGAGATGTCGATAAAGTCGGTTTCGGGCCACACCAGTGAATGACTGTAGCTGCTGTGCGATCGCCCCCAGGCCCCTTTTCCTCAATCGGAAACTGCTTTCTCAGCAAATCCTGGTCAAAATCCGGCACCAACAACTGCATATCCACATTCTGCACTCGCAGCCTGTTTTCCTGGGCCGCCCGGAAAATCATAAAGTTCAAAAATCCCATTTCTCCGTACTTAAATATCCCCGGATGTGCTGCCGTAAAATCTAAAATCTCCACATATTCTTCTAAACTAAAAATATTCCGTTTGGCAAAGAAAGTACCAGTACAAAAATAATTTGATTGAGCTTTTTGCCAAAAGAAATCGGGGAAATACTTTTCCACTCCAGGAATGTCAAAGAAAAATTTTCCGACATCTGCATCGGAGTTTTCGTGACAAGGTTGGTCTATAGTAAAATCAAATTCCTGAAAATTAGCATATTTGAGAACATCGCCCCAAACGATCGTATCTGCATCCAACATCAGGAAATTTGACCAAGGACTCTCCCAGAAAGCAATCATTTTGGTTTTGCCCCAGCCAAAACTTCTTTTCCTGAGAACTTCCGAAGTGACGTTGGTGCGATCGATCACTCGCACTCCATAGGACTTTTCCAAAGCACTTACAGAAAATGTGCCATCAATCAACAGACAAATCGGCACATCTCCCAGGAAATATCTGATGCTAGCACAGCAACCTTTGGCAAACAGATAGTCTTGGTCGCAGCAGGCAATAATGATACCGAAATCTTCCATAAATCCTCTGCCAGTGATATATTAGACATCTCCTAAAATGTCTCTGAAAAACAGGCAAATGTTGCCCTGATCGGAGCATCGTCAAAGGTCAAACGGATGCCTGTTCTACAATAATTGTGGGAGATGTCTATTGGTACTTAATATTATATCAAATCCTCTCTCCCTCTCCCCTTCTCCCTCTTCTCCCCTTCTATGACTATAGGCAATCTAGATGCAACAGGGTCGATCGCTAATTTGTCCTACACGGGAATGTAGTATAGCATACAAGACTTGAGGACGCTTGCGAAAATGTACAAGAATGGCGATCGGGCGATCGGAATTATTAAAATTACTTATACTATTGGAAATTTTCAGCTTGCAGACACTTAAGAATATCTCGTTGACAAATCTGATCAAAAATTGTGTTAAAATATTGCGGTATACCCGATGATACTAAATTTCACGCAGACATCACAAAACTCAAAAGTTGTCAAGTGTGAAATGCTACAAAATCTTAGTGCGTCTATCTGCTTCCATCCGTCTGTTCTCGACTAATCCGGGAAAGCAGTCCTCAAGCGGAGTTAGCCTTAAGTTAGGGTGAAAAACCTTGACAGATGGGCTAAGAAGCAGTAAAAGATATATTGTGAACAGGCAGAAAAGCGAAAAAACGAGCAGTTGGGACTTGCTGCTAAAGTAAATATAGTGTGTGATGGTGTGAGGAATAATGAATAAAAGTTTTTGGAATTTACTGCTAGTATCCCCGGCCATTCTGGGACTATCGACAGTTACTTGTGGCGGTGCGATCGCTGTAGAAGCTACCGCAACTGCGGTAGTCAACCAGCTAGCAACAGCTCAGCCATCTGAGTCAATCGCAGCAGCATTAATCACAGAACCAGTCGCAGAAACATTCGCAGCAGCCCCTGTTGCTTCGGAAACTCTGGCAATCAACAGCAGCCCTGCAACAGTCGAACTAGATACAAACTCAGCCGCTGTAGCATTACCCCAAGCATCCGACTTGGCAGTGCAAAGCAGCTTGAATGGCGCGATCGCCAATACTCAACTCCCAACCGCTGCTAAGGTAGAAGTTGTTGCTCAGACAGCACCAGCAGCAGTCAACATCCCGATCGCTCCTGCCGCTCCTCAAGCCGTCACAACAGAACAGTCTGGAACCATGTCCCAAGTGACATCGGTATCCCAACTCTCCGACGTGCGGCCAACAGACTGGGCATTCCAAGCCTTGCAATCCCTAGTCGAACGCTACGGTTGTATCGCAGGTTATCCTGATGGCACCTTCCGTGGCAACCGCGCCCTGACTCGCTACGAATTTGCAGCCGGCCTCAACGCCTGCTTAGACCAAGTAACTAAGCTAATTAGCTCCTCAACATCTACCTTCGTCACCAAAGATGACTTAGCAGTTCTGCAAAAGCTGCAAGAAGAATTTGCAGCCGAACTCGCTACCCTGCGCGGACGAGTAGATGCTCTAGAAGCCCGCACCGCAGAACTCGAAGCCAACCAATTCTCCACCACCACCAAGTTGAGAGGAGAAGTCATCTTTACGGCTAGCGACAGTTTTGGAAATGGTGTAAAGCATCACGACGACAAAACGTCTACCACCTTCGGCTACCGAGTGCGGTTGAACTTCGACACCAGCTTCACCGGCAAAGACTTGCTCAGAACCCGCTTGCAAGCTGCCAACCTCCCCAACTATGGTGATGCCACTGCCGCTGGCACCAACATGGCTCGCCTCGGTGTTGACGGTGGCAATGCCGATGCCAACGCATTCAAACTAGATAAGGTGTTCTACCGTTTCCCAGTAGGTAACGCGACAGTCTGGTTGGGACCAAAAGGATTGAATCTTGATGATATTGCTCCTCTAACTACTCCCTTTGGAGATGGTGGTACCGGTTCTATCTCCAGATTTGGACGTTACAACCCAGCAATCTTCCGTGGTCCTGAAGGAGCTGGTGCTGCTGTGAATTACAGCTTGGGCAACAGTTTGAAAGCCACAGTCGGCTATCTGGCCTCCGACAACGACGCTCCCAACCCTATCAGTGGTAGAGGCGTTTTTGATGGTTCCTTCAGCGCGATCGGTCAACTCAACCTGTCTCTAGGCAAAGCGTTTGATGTTGGCGCGAGTTATGTTCGGAAATACAATCGGACTGGCGATGTAGGCATCATGGGTAGCACCGGTAGTTCCTTGGCTAACCGCCCCTTCGGTCAAGCAGGCACTGGATCGGACAACTTTGGTGTACAAGTTAACTTCAAACCAAGCAGCCGCTTTCAGATTGGCGGTTGGTACGGTTACACCAAGGCTGAGCAACTGCGGAATTCCAACAGAGATGCTACCATCCAAAACGCTGCTTTGACCTTGGCTTTACCTGACTTTGGTCGTAAAGGCAATCTCCTCGGCTTCGTCTTCGGTGTACCACCAAAAGTTACTTCCAGCGATGCAGCCAAAGATAAGGACACTTCTTATCACCTAGAAGGTTTCTATCGCTTCCAAGTCAATGACTTTATCTCCGTGACACCGGGCGTTTACATGATTATGAACCCCGAACACAACAACAAAAATGATGATATCTGGGTAGGAGTCCTGCGGACAACCTTTAGTTTCTAAGGTTTCCTGATATCTAGTTAAAAGAAAAAGCGGCAGTCATCTGCCGCTTTTTCTTTTTGGGGATGGGGAATTGGGGATGGGGAATTGGGAATTGGGAGTTGGGAATTGGTAAATAGATTAATAGAGACTGTTGGCGAATTCACAGAAGGTTTCACCCTCACCTCTGAAAGCAGAACTCGTGGTGTTTCTGTTATAGATTCTGTAGGTTGGGTAGAGCGTCAGCGAAACCCAACACATTATTTTGAAAGAGTTGGG
>NZ_JAKJHX010000129.1:0-13835 GCF_021648855.1 Tychonema litorale BBK16
CTATTCTCAATATACAAAGCTCCTTTCTGAAATACGGAAAGGGGCTTTGTTGTTTGAGATGATTTAAAAAAAATAGAGAAAGGATACCGATCTGGGTTATTTTTATGTTTCTGGGGGTGGTGACAAAGAGGTCTACGAGATAGACTGTATAAGGGTTGCAGCCCGCATACCTTGTTGATGATAAAAGCGGCGTTTAGAAGGAGTTAACTTCATTAACTGTTCCACCTGACGGGGTGACAACCCCGTCAAAACCCGCATCGGTGGCGGATTTACCCAACTTGAGCTAAAAAAAGATGGGGCCGAAATTATTAAGTGGCCCCATTTGTTAATTATGTTTCCTCAATTTTACCAGAACTATCTAGAAAAACAACTCAAATTAGACTGCCTCAACTACCGAAAGTCTGTGGTTTTCGCTTGTCAAAGAAATCTTAAAAGCCAAATTTAAGAAATCGAAACCTTTGAAGCTTGCTATAGATCGCACTCAATGGCGATCGCACAACGTAATGTAAAGTTTACCAAACAAAAAGGATTTGGAACTTTTGACATTGCTGGTTATTGGCGACGTAAATATAGCAACCGCCAAGGCGGTTATGGCGTAAACTGAGAATAATCTTCTTTGTTGCGGAGCGATCGCACGTCATGCCTCAACCATACAGCTACGACCTACGTCAGAAAGTCATTAAAGCTATCCAACTAGATGGCTTAAAGATTATTGAAGCGAGTATATTGTTCGACATCAGTCGCAACACAATCGGGCTATGGCTGAAGCGACAAGCCGAAACAGGGGACTTTCAAGCGTTGCCCAATCAGCCGAATGGTAATGGTCATAAAATTACCGATTGGGAAAAGTTCCGCGATTTTGCGTCATCTCATGGGGATAAAACTCAGGTGGAAATGGCGAAACTTTGGGATGGAGAAATTAGCGATCGCACCATCTCACGAGCCTTAAAGAAAATAGGTTTTACTCGAAAAAAAAGACTTATGGCTATCGCGAGCGGGATGAAGCCAAGCGTCAAACTTTCATAGCAGAGTTGTCCACCATACTCCCGGACAAAATTGTTTATGTTGATGAATCAGGAATGGATGCTCGAGACGAGTATGATTATGCTTGGAATGAGCGAGGTCAAAGCCACATTTCATTCATGTGGTCGGATTCAGGAATTGATTCAAAGTGCAGGATGTAGACTCTTATATTTGCCACCCTACTCCCCTGATTTCAACAAAATTGAACAATGCTGGTCTTGGTTGAAAAGTCGAATTCGTAAACTCAAGAATCAGTTTGATTCTTTGCGAGATGCGATCGAGGTTGTCTTACGTCTTGCGTCCTAACCGCCTTGGCGGTTGCTATATCGAGGAAAACAGGAGGATGAAGGTTGGTATCTTTTGACTAATGTCGGGACTTTAAAGCAGTCAATTGATATTTTTAAGTGTCGCAATAGATACCAGATAAAGGTTTTTGGCAGAGTTTTTAGCAATCTTTGACCGAGTTTTATGGGGGATAGCTCTTCTTGGCCTCGATAGACTCGGAACCCCCAGGGTATGCGACTTTTTCCTACCTGTACGTAGAGAACTACCAAATGCAATCCTCGTTTGCCATTATAGACCCTAATTAGCTTCCCTAAACCTGAGAATTTACCAACTTTTTCCAAAGTCGTCATATCCAAAATTACCGTTAAAATTGGTCGCCGCCCAAGCCCCCTTTCAGCTTTGACTTGCCTGATAATCTCGACCCGCAAAACTCGAATTATCGCGCGTACAGACCATTGGTAATGATTGAGAAAGCGACTAATTGCGCTAGGGCTTACTGTTTGAGAGTGCTGGGGTAAGCTTTGTCCTGTTGCTTCCAGAAATATCCCCAGCAAGGCTCGCAGACTTTTTTGTTGATATTTAGTAGGCATTAAATCCATCATGGTATAGACTAATGCTTGGGCGTAGTTAAGGATGGTTAACATTAGCAATCCTGATTGTTTCTACGCCCTTTCTTGCACATTTTGGCACAAAATGAAAGGGCTAATTGAGAATGGTGCAAGATCTCAGGATTAACGCAGATTGAGGAATCACAATTATCCCCGGAACCAGCTAATGCAAGTTGATAAATAAGTCGCATCCTTAGCCCTCCATCACAAAGTCAAATAATCGATGAGCCATTTCTAATTTACTGCAAGATGCGATTTCTACCTGCTTTCCTTCTGAATTAATCAAAATTGCTTGATTGGTATCACTGCCGAAACCTGAACCTATTTGATCGATCGCATTTGCCGCAATTACATCCAGTTTCTTCACCCGCAATTTCTCCAAAGCTGGCTTGACAATATCGCCCGTTTGTGCTGCAAACCCGATTAATTTCTGATGTGGCTGTTTCAATTTTCCCAATTGGGCCAAAATATCCGGTACCGGTGTCAACTCTAAAGCATTGGGGAGCGATCGCTTAGGCAATTTCTGACTGTGATAATCAGTCGGTTTCACATCCGCCACCGCCGCAGCCATTACCGTCAAATCCGCATCAGGGAAACATTCCAGCATCGCCTGTCGCATTTCCTCAGCACTCGTCAGCGCGATCGACCGCACACCTGGCAACGACACTTCACCCGTTATACTATGTACCAGAGTAACGATCGCCCCACGATGCAATGCCGCCCGCGCCAAAGCAATTCCCATTTTTCCCGTGGAAGGATTGCCGATAAACCGCACGGGATCGAGGTATTCCCGCGTTCCTCCCGCACTGATTAACACCCGTTTACCAGCTAAATCGCGATCGCCCTTCGTATACAACAACGACTCTATCTGCGCCAAAATCTCACTCGGTTCAGCCATCCTACCTGCGCCCACGCGATCGCACGCCAGCATTCCCGACCCAGGCGACATAGCATGATATCGCCCCGAAGTCAATACTTCCCGCCAATTTCCGGCAACCGCCGGCTGTTCCCACATATCCGTATTCATCGCCGGTGCCAAAAGAATTGGGCACTTAGAAGCTAGTACTGTATTTGTAAGTAAATTATCAGCAAAACCCCCAGCCAACTTAGCCAAAGTATTCGCAGTCAGAGGAGCAATTACAAAAACTTCCGCCCATTCTCCCAACAGAATATGCAGAGGCCGCCCATGACTTGGTTCCCAGAAATCTTTGTCAGTAAAAGCAGCATGGCGGCAGAGAGTAGCAAAAGTCAAAGGCGTTACAAACTCCCCAGCCGCATCAGTCAGAATCGCCCTCACTTCAACTCCAGCCTTAGCTAAAGTTGAGACTACTTCACAAACTTTATAAGCCGCAATCCCGCCGCTAACGCCAATTAAAACCCGTCTACCCTTCATGTTTTTAATAATAAAAAAGAATTAGGAGAAAAGCCGCGACAAAAACCCCTAACTCATCTACAGCACTTTTCAGTGAAGTAGTTCTTGTAGGGACACGGCAATGCCGTGTCCCTACGGGGATAATAAATCTGCAACAAAATTTGCTGCTCACTTTCTCCTAAAACCTGATGGGATTTTGGCTATTTTTCAGGCTATGCTTCGTCGTAGGCTTCCATGTCCAGAAGGTGAAGATAAGGCTCAACCATCTCCGGCCGCTGAAACGCGAGCGATCGCAGCAAATGCCAATCATTCAATCCCTCAAAAGGATCTGTGTAATCATCCACTTCCAAACGGACAGCCAACTCTGCCACGTCCTCCGAAGTCAATACAGCAATATCGCGCGATGCTT
Source organism: Tychonema litorale BBK16 (assembly GCF_021648855.1). Taxonomy (GTDB): domain Bacteria; phylum Cyanobacteriota; class Cyanobacteriia; order Cyanobacteriales; family Microcoleaceae; genus Microcoleus. The sequence continues at coordinate 3,698 of NZ_JAKJHX010000129.1, forward strand.
TGGTTAAAGTTTTCATCTTTATTCCCTCCCCGAGATTTCCGCCATACTATATCCTAATCCTTTAATCAAATTTAGACACAGTTTCTAAAACAAAACTTCGCATTATATCTACAACTTCCGGTTGAATCTCGTGTCCCATCGGAAATTCATGATACTGCACCGATGCTCCCCAAGCAGTGAAACTATCACGCGCCCGAATTGCCGCACTCACCGGGACAACACTATCCTGAGTACCATGCACGATTAAAACTGGCGGCAAAACACTACCGGCAACTGGTGACATCGAATGTAAATAACCGCTCAAACAAATTAAACCTGCTAGGGGCAAAGTTAATCCTACATCCAGAGTCATCGCTCCACCTTGAGAAAAGCCACCTAAAATCGTCCTAGACAAAGGCACACCAGTGCTACTTTCTAAAGACAACAAAAAGTCCTTCAGCAATTGCCGACTTTCTAGCAATCCCTTCGAGTCATTTCCTTGAAGGTCATACCACATTTTGCCGCCCGGTACTTGCGGATGAGGAAATGGGGCATCGGGAAACACAAATTGATAATCTGGCAAATTGAAAGCGGGCGCTAGGGAAGTCAAATCGCGAGCATTCGCGCCCCATCCGTGCAAAGCGATAATTAAAGCGACTGGTTCGCGATCGGTTGTTGATGGAATCTTAATAAATTTCAAAGACATCGTAATTAGTAATTAGTCAATAATCGTCGGGTATCCGATCAATTATAAATTGCCATGGCAGATCCAAGCTTAAATATTTTTCAACTATGGTAAAAAAGCTAAAAGAAGAGGATGTTACCTCTTCTTTTATTCCTGAAACTTTCGCTTGTCTAAGCACTTCTTTGTTCACCGAAACCTGATTGCAGCCCTTCTTGTGTAGATATCAAATTCCACCCTTGAGTTCTCAGCTTTTGAAATGTTGCCCACCCTTTAGAGCCATCCGGTTCTAGGTAGTCCGATGCAGCGTATTGTGGAAAAGTTGTATAAGGCCGCCAAGATTGGCGGGGTTCAGTGCGTAAGTGCAATATTGTTTCTCCATTGCTTCCGTATCTAGGCAACCAACACATTTGTTTCAGCATATCTAACACTCCATAGTTTTGGATCTGTACAAGTCGATCGCGGGAAAACTCCATTTAATTTTTCGGTTTTTCCCTTGCCTTATAAGTACACACTGATTCTTGCTTCTTCCTGATAAAAAAACATCTTTCTACCGTATTAATTTTATTATTTAAAAAATGTTCCTTAAGTTACATTTATTAAAATTTGATTGCTATTTATTTACTTATTAAAAGTTAAATATATTTTCATAAAGGGTCATTGTAATGTTTTTTGGTTCGTTTGACTACATTTTTTGTAGCTAAAGCAGCATTTCCAGGAACGCTCGACTGCTAATGAAGATGGCGGTGGATAATTGCTTCTAATTTGTCGATGTCAAAAGGTTTGGAAAGGTATGCAACGCAGCCGGCTTCGAGAATACGATCGCGGTCTTCTGTTTTTGCCAATGCTGTGATCGCAATAATTGGAATATTTATCAGTTTTGGGTTTTGTTTGAGGCGGCTTACCAGTTCTATATTGTGCATGGAGAATAGAGTATGGAAATTGACGGTTAACTGTTGACGGTTAACTGTTGACGGTTGACTGTTGACGGTTAACTGTTGACGGTTGACTGTTGACGGTTGACTTTATCTATCTTAGGGTGTATTTATTCAAAAAAGTATGACTTAAAATTTATGCACTGGGATAGATGCCTGAGTGTCTAAATGTCCAAATTGTCAACTGTCAACTGTCAACTGTCAACTGTCAACTGTCATCCAACTAAGCCAGAACGGAGGGCAAGAACAGCAGCTTGAGTGCGGTCGTCAGCGCACAATTTATTCAAGATATTCCGCACATGAGTTTTGACAGTACCAACAGTAATGTAGAGTTTTTCGGCAATGGCAGCATTGCTGTAACCCTGAACAATCAACTCCAAAACTTCTAATTCTCGCCCGGTTAAAGGGTATGTTTCAATGATGTGACTAAACTCTGGTTCAGCAGCTTTAATTGTGACTTTTTTACCCTCTGATTTCGGCTCTTCCGTTGCAGACTCTTTGGTGCGAGCTTGTTTCAGGACGATGCGAGCGATCGCAGGGTCGATCCAAGAGTTGCCTTCGTGAGTTACTTTGACCACGTCTAACAACTGGTCGAAGCTGATATCTTTCATGCAGTAAGAGTCGGCTCCGGCTGCAAAAGCTGCGAGGACTTCTTGTTCATTGTCCTGAAAAGTTAGGATCAAAACTTTCGTGTCTGGATCGGAGTCGGTCACTATGGTTTTTTTGAACTTTTGAGTCAGTTCAATGCCGTCAAAATCGGGTAAACCAATGTCTACAATTGCGACATCAGGTTTTGAAGCCTGAAGCAGTTTCAATCCGTCTGTAGCGTTAGCTGCATCCCCGACAACTTCTATGCTGTCACTTTGTTGTAAAGCTGTGCGGATACCAACTCTAGTCAGGTCATGGTCTTCGATCAAAGCAACGCGAATTTTACTCATTTTTTTTGTTAATGTCCTGCTGAAATTTTAAAATATTGCCAACTGACTCAGCTAAACAGGGTCGATTAGAGAATGTGTGTTGCTACCGGATTTTTCCGGATGGCACATCTTATTCAAGCATACTCATGGAGTAGCACTATTGCAAATTACTTGTCAAGTTATTTTGCTGTAGTCTCTAATTTGCCCCATCGGTAAAATTATACTCTCAAAGTCTTTACTATTTGATTGAGTTATCCCATTGTCCCCCCCTTGATAGATGTAAACAGCTCCTTAACTGGATAAATTTGAAGTATAAAAACTTTTGATGCAATTATGCGGTCAAAATTTATCCGATGAGTATGATGATTTTTTAGTTGGTGTAATCGCTAATTATGAAGGTTTATTTATAAAACGCAATTATGACTCACTATTACGGCAACTATTCTTCTCGATCGGACCTTTCCGACGGGGAAATCTTACCGAAGACAGCGGAAATAAGTCCTTCGCAACCAGTTATTGCCGATCGCAACAATCAGCCCGATCGCCTGTTAGATGAAATTCCTCACATAGTTTGGCACGCAAATGCTGATGGGGCGGTGACTTATTTGAACTCCGGCTGGGAAGAGTATACGGGAGTAGCAGCAATAGCAGCTTTGGGTTTCGGCTACTTGGCCTCTATCCACCCAGAAGACCGAGATCGCTGTCGGTGGCTATCTAGACCGACTGCCAGCCTGGAGTCAAGTTACGAGGTAGAATTCCGTCTGATGACGCGATCGGGTATTTATCGGTGGAATTTAGCTAGATTGTCGCCCGCAAACGCCAGTGAGGAAGCTTTAGAGTGGGTGGGAACCTATACAGATATAGACGCGCTCAAGCAAACTCAAGGCTGGCTGGAAGCAGAACGAGAATCTCTCAATAGGTTGCTGCGATCGAATGCTAGCGAGACAGCAGAAAACTTGGGCGCAACTAACCCGGTTAGAGAGGCGCAACAACTGCATTTGCAGGCTATTGAGCGGTTTACAAATGTTTTGAACCAGCGCGCCGGAAGCTGGTGCGAATTAGTGCAGGCGATCGCCGATGCGGTGGTAGAGACGATCGCATCCGCTCAATTTTGCTTGGTGGGTCTCCCGGAGTGCGATCGCAGTAGCCTCAAATTAAGTGCAGTCACTGGGGTGGAAAACTTTGGTGGGAGTAGAACCCTGTACGTGCAAAACGCGCTGTTATCGCAAGTATTTGCTACGGGGAAATCTCAATTGTCGTCGCAGGAGTCGGAGTGCGAAATACCGACGGCCTGTGCAGTGGCGATCGAGTCTTCGCTCACAGGGCGTTTGGGTGTGTTGGCGATCGGCAATTGGCAAAATAGCCAAGCCATTGACAGTGCGACTGTGGAACTGCTGGCGGTGATGGGAAGACAAGCTGCGATCGCAATTCATAACACGCGGGCGATTGAAATTGCCAAAAAACAGGAACAGCTTTTAGAGTTGCAAAATCAGCTTTTACTTCGCCAACAAGCAGAACTAGAAAATCAACGCCTGCGCCTGCAACAGCAAAATTTGCAACTGCTAGAAGCAGCCAAATTAAAATCACAATTTTTGAGAACAATGTCTCACGAATTGCGAACTCCGATGAATGCAATTATCGGCTTTTCGCAATTGCTGCTGCGCCAGGAAAAACAAATGTTGACTGCTCAGCAAAAAGATTTTGTGGGGCGGATTTTTAAGAACGGCAAAAATCTGCTAGTGCTGATTAATGATATCCTCGACATTTCCAAAATCGAGACTTACCCAGCAGAATTAGAAATTGCCGAATTTGATTTAGCACAGTTGGTTATAGCTACCGCCCTGGAATTAGGAAATCAGGTGACAGACAAAAATTTGGCGCTGTCTGTGAGCGTGTGTTTGCAGGATCGGTTGATAGTTAATGACAAGTCGCGCTTGCGACAAGTTTTGGTGAAGCTAATTTCTAATGCAATTAAATTTACCCATCAGGGAAACATTTGCATTTCTGTGCGAGAACAAACCCTCGATCGACTAATGATCGCCGTCACTGATACAGGGATTGGCATCACCGAAACCGAATTGCCGCAGATTTTTGACAAGTTCCACCAAGCCGATCGAGCTACAACTCGCCAATATCCGGGCATCGGTTTAGGATTAGCTATTAGTGCATCTTTAGTGAGAATGATGGACGGCACACTTACAGCACAAAGTCAAGTAGGAAAAGGCTCAACATTTCGGTTAGAATTGCCACGACAAATTAAATAAATTGAGAGATCTTTCGATAGACTTTAGAGCGGGCTAAAATTGAAAATCTCAAATCGCAGGAATTTTCGGGTGAAGGAAGTAATTAAAAGTTTGTCAGAGTATAGAAGAAAGCGCCCGTTAGCGTTAGCGAAGCGATCTGAAGGAAAGCCCGCCCCTACGGGGGCTGCGCCAACGAAGAGGATCGCACGTTTACTGCTGTCGGTGTTGTGGCTGTGCGCGATCGCCTCGGTAGCTTTCGTGTGGAATCTGGGCAATATCGGTTTGGTTGACGAAACTGAACCATTGTTTGCCGAAGCTGCTCGCCAAATGACGGTGAGAGGGGATTGGATCACGCCGTATTTCAATGGTGATACTAGGTTTGACAAGCCACCGTTGATTTACTGGCTGATGGCGCTGGCTTATCGGGCGATCGGGGTTAATGAGTGGGCTGTGCGTCTTCCGTCGGCTTTATCCGCGATCGCCCTGACTTGCCTCGGATTCTATACTTTATCGAAGGAAGAAGGAAGAAGAACCCCCTCCAACCCTCCTCAAGGGGGGAATGAAGAAGGAATAAGAACCCCCCCCTACCCCCCCCAAGGGGGGAATGAAGAAGAAAAATTATCCCCCACTCCCCCACTCTCCCCCTCCTCCACTCTCCCCCTCTTTCTTTCTACTCCTTGGATTGGTGCTGCCCTAATCGCCCTAAATCCTCAAACTATTGCCTGGGGAAGGACTGGCGTTTCTGATATGCTATTAGTCGGTTGTATGTGTTCGGCACTATTAGCATTTTTCCTCGGTTATGTCCTAGAAGAAGAGAGAGAAAAAGCAGAATTTTCTACTATTTCTACTTCCCGATTTCCCAATAAGTGGTATCTGACTTTTTATGTACTAATTGGGTTAGCAATTCTGGCAAAGGGCCCTGTGGGAATTGTCATACCAGCGCTGATTATTGGCTGCTTTGCGCTTTACTTGGGGAATTTTCGGCAACTTTGGCGAGAAATGCGTCCGGTGTCGGGAATCTTGATTATTCTGGCGATCGCACTACCTTGGTTTATTCTGGTTATTTTAGCCAATGGTCAAACTTATATTGACAGTTTTTTTGGATATCACAATTTCCAGCGTTTTACTCAAGTAGTGAATCGGCACTCAGCACCTTGGTATTTTTACTTTTTTGTAGTGCTACTTGGTTTTGCGCCTTGGTCGATTTATTTGCCGGTTGCGATCGCCCGTACCCGTTTTTGGCAGCGTAGTTACTGGTGTCGCCAACCGCGATCGGCTCAATTAAGTTTATTTGCCTTATTTTGGTTTGGCTGCATCTTTGGGTTTTTCACAATTTCCGTGACAAAATTGCCGAGTTATGTATTGCCTTTGTTGCCAGCGGCTGCGATTTTGGTAACGCTGCTGTGGGGGGATATTATTACTGGGAAAGCAGATGAAGGAAGAAGGGTAAAGCTAGATAAAAAGCAGAACTCTTTACCGAAGTCGCTGTTAGTTACATTCATTGTTAACATCGTATTTTTATTGATTCTAGCGGGAGCAATTTTCTACTGCTATCACTGGCTGGGAGACGATCCGGCGATGCCGAAGTTTCCGCAAGCACTTCAACAGTCGGGATTGCTGATTTTAGGCGGTGCGATTTGGATAATTGCGGCTGGGGCGATCGCGATTTTACTCTGGAAACGTCAGCAACGCTGGATTTTGGTTGCCAACTTCATCGGATTAGTAACATTTATCATCTTTGGTTTAACTCCGGCTTACAATTTAGTTGATATCAATCGCCAATTACCTCTGCGACAACTAGCACAGGTTGCCGTTCAACAAAAACTGCCAGGGGAAGAGTTTATGATGATTGGTTTTGCGAAACCTAGTGTAGTTTTTTATTCCCATTTACCTGTAACTTACTACCGACTGGCAAGAGGTGCGAAGAACTACATTCGAGAATCTAAAAATCACAATACTCCGTCTATTTTGGTGTTAGGATATCCAGAGAAATTTGTGGAATTTGGATTGCAATCCAATGAATATCAACTGTTGGAGAGTCGTGGCGCTTACCAACTGGCAAGGGTTCAGAGGCAAGCGTTTAGATAGTGTATTATAGTGAGGCTGCGATCATCTGGGTTTTCTACTTTCATCAAGTAATGCTTTCTGCATGGGCTGCTGAATCCTGAAAAGTTTGAGCCGCTCTCTCCTTTTCGGTAAAGAAAAGCTCAAAGCATTGATGTTATCAGGTTGTAGTTAATGGGTACGGTAGGACTCGAACCTACGGCTCGCTGCTTAGAAGGCAGCTACTCTATCCACCTGAGTTACGCACCCACAAAAATTGAAAGTTAGCTAGAATTTTGCTAACAGCAGCATTGTATCGCTATAGTGTGCGATCGAGCAAGCAAAAATTTAACAAAGTTCTGAAAAGACCCCAAAACCAATAGTTACCAGAAAATTGGGTCGAAGTAACGGCATTCCGCTGACTCACATCGCCTTATCAGAAATTTGGGTCTAAAACCCCGTCACTTCGACTACGCTGACAAATCCTCATGTATTTGGGTAGAAATATCCACGCGCAAGCGTATGGTATAGTCAAGGTATCAGACAAGATTTAAAAACCTACCCCCGGACTGGGGGAAAGTATACGCCCAAAAAACTCAAAGAGGAGATATGACTACACACGTAACGTGGTTTCCGTAGTCAGCCTGGGAACCCTAGTAATAGGGATATTAGGATCGAAATGTCTTAAGAATCCTCGTGCCTTCGGGTCGAGGAGTGTCAACTCGCACAGCACCTCGGCCATGACAGAAGTCAAATCACAGTGTCATGTTTATTCTGAAACGGCAGGATGTTGAAATAACCAATTTTCAACACCCAAAACGGGATCAGCAAATCCCCATTCTCAATTATCAGGGGCAGACGTTCCGCCTAATCAGCGCTTTCAACGGGAAACAAGCAGAAGACGCCAGAGCCTTATGGCGGGACTTAACCGACAACAAAGGTAAAGCCTGTGTTTTGCTAGAAGAGCCGGATAGATATAGCGTCTGGGGCAAGGTTCGTCTAGACCAGCTTGTCGGTGAAGAACCGACAGGTACTTCCGCTGCCAAACCACCGCTGTTCGCACAGGCTTGCCTGCTGCTGCTCCAAGCTGTTTACTTCGATGTAGAAGACCTCCTAGGGGCAAGACAAGCCGCATCGTTTCAGAAAGATATCGCCAAAGTATTTCAGCAGGGAAGTTTCCCCATGGCAGACTCCCCTGATGCAATAAAAAATTGGCTAACCGTTAGTCCCTTACAAGGTCACAAGGTACCTCCTTGGCAAGATCAGCATCTTAAGACCTTGTTGCAAGAACTGCACCGTTTGGGCAAATCATATTTTGGCAATACTGACTTTGCTGAGGGAGTGAGCGATGTCCTGGAAGATATGCCAGCACAAGAGCGTAATCAGTTTATTGATTGGCTCAAACAATCAGCCCTCAACAAGTTATGGATTTCGGGGTAAAAATTTTTGGCAATTGCTTAAACAGTTGCGGTGTAGGCGGTACGTGATATGTAGGTTGGATTGCCAACTTGTATTTGCGACCAAATTGTTAAGTTAGTTTGGCTACCACCTACTTTCTGGCAATTTAACTGCTAGTTAAGTCTTTTGGAATACCTATGAGTAGCACTTCAGAAAAGTCATCTACATCTCCATCTTTATTGTCAGCTCAGACTCTAGTCATTGTGGGTATTGTCTGGGCTGTCATGGCGTTGCTGTTTTTTTTACTATTCAGCGTGCCCCTTTCACAAGAAGAGGGTCTACCGCTTTGGTACTCGATCGGCACTTATATTTTTGAATGCGGGGCATACCTCGGAGCTGCCCTAGTTTGTTTTAGAAACTGGCAAAGCCCTCATATGGCCAGCGGACGCAACGTCTGGCTGGGCATAGGTCTAGGGATGCTGTTTTATTTTATTGCCGGTGTGCTATTTGGCATTTGGGAACTCTATTTCGAGGTCAGCCCGGATGTGAGTCCAGCAGATGCCTTCTATCTGGGTAGCTATGTGGTGCTGATTGGAGGAATGGTTGTGGCTGTTACCTCCAAACGGCTGAATCTAGAAATTTGGCAGTGGGGTCTGTTATCGGGAATTGCTGCCTTCGGGATTGCTGTAGCTATCTGGGTGGCGGCACCTGACTCTTGGAGGGTACAGCTAGGGTTCGCTCCGGCATCGACTCAGGAAGTAGTTACAAAAACTACACCTGATTCAAATAAAGCAACAGCCAAAGCCCCTGCTTTGAACGACTCGCCCACGTCAAAGGTAAAAGAATCTACCTCGTCTGCTCCTAAATCAGAACCGGACGCAGCAGCAGAAGCAACTAAAGCTCCTGCATGGGTTATGGCACTAGATGAGCAACTGTCGCCCTATGCTTACGCAGTCAATTTGTTTTACATTGTGGGTGACGTTTTTCTGCTAATTATTGCTACAGCCTTGCTGCTGGCATTCTGGGGAGGACGTTTTTCTCAATCTTGGCGGATGATCGCGGCTGCAACTTTTTCGTTGTACATCGCAGATATGTACTTTAAGTGGCGTGATACTCAGGCCGAGGGTACTTACCAAAGTGGCAGTTTGCTGGAAGTATTTTTTGTTTTCAGCGCTATCTTGTTCGGAATAGGAGCTGTCTTGGAACATGATATTTCAACCCGTTCTCGTCAGAGCAGGCGCAGTCGGCGCGCTGCTTAATAATTTGAGATAGAGGATTGTTGGCAAGCCCTTGGGCTTGCAAACATTTTGTAGCCCTCGACAACATTTTTCAGATTCAAATTTAAGAAACAATCGAAATTCAGAGTTCGTTGACAGTTAGCCTGCGCTTGGATATGTCTTTTTGCTGGAAAACTTGGGATGACGCCTACAAAACTCTCCGATTCAGATAAACGCGAAATTATCAGGCTCTACCGACAGTCGGACGAGAATACGATCACTCTGGCAAAGCGCTACGGTGTGAGCAGTTCGACAGTCAGACGACTGGTTCAGAGCGCTGTGTCGGTGCCGGAATACGAATCTTTAGTGCAGCAAAAACAGAAGCGTTTATCCGATCGTACAACGATTTCTCAAGAGGCAGAGGTGACAGTGGATTTGTCGTCCTCTCCAAGTAGCTCAGATCCTTTATCTTCAACTGTTGATCGGTCGTCAGTTGCAAATTCGAGACCAACAATCCGGCGGCGTTTTTTATCGGCTGCTGAACCAGTTGCTGACATTGAGGAGCAAGGAAATCTCAGCTCATATTTGAATGTTTCTGACGAATCCGCAGCCGGGGTCGCTAATTCTGGCGATCGCAGTGATGAGGTGGTTATAACTGCGGAATTAAGGTCAATCCTCCCAGCAGAAGGACTCCTGGGAGGTGAAGATTTTAGCGATTTCGATG
>NZ_JAKJHX010000129.1:13935-14580 GCF_021648855.1 Tychonema litorale BBK16
AGGATGAGGATGAGGATGAGGATGAGGATGAGGATGAGGATGAGGATGAGGATGAGGATGATTTAGATGACTTCGACGGGGAGGATTTGGAGGATGAGGATTCTCTGTTGGAAGGAAGTCTGCTAGGTTTGCGATCGTCCGGTGAATCGATCGGGCTTCGGGCGCAAACGCTAATTCAAGTTTTGCCTTTAAGCCAAGCGTCTCTTCCTAAAATTTGCTATTTGGTGGTCGATCGAGCGGCAGAGTTAATCACTAGACCTTTGAAAGCTTTTGGTGAACTGGGTCAAATTCCGACCGCAGAAATTCGCGAGAAAACTCTGCCAGTTTTTGATAACCACCGAGTCGCGAGGCGATTTGCTACTCGCCATCAAAGGGTGTTTAAGGTTCCTGATGGCAAGATGCTACAAAAAACTGCGCCTTATTTGCAAGCTAAGGGAATTACTAGGCTGTTGATTGATGGTCAGGTTTACTCTTTTTGAAAGAAGGAAGAAGGAAGAAGGAAGAAGGAAGAAGGAAGAAGGAAAAAGGAAGAAGGAAGAAGGAAGAAGGTAATTATAAAACTTTTCAGGTATGTAGTAGAGACACGGCATTGCCGTGTCCCTACGGGAATATTGAATGTACAATTATTAAATCTCTTCCTCTAGT
>NZ_JAKJHX010000130.1:0-1556 GCF_021648855.1 Tychonema litorale BBK16
GCCCAATGCCCAATGCCCAATGCCCAATGCCCAATGCCCAATGCCCAATGCCCAATTAACAAAGGATTAAAACTTGTGAATTTAGCCGAAGGAGTTCAAATTGTTTCATTTGGCATACTGTCGGTAATGATGATTGGAGGAGCATTAGGAGTAGTGCTGTTCTCAAACATCGTTTACTCAGCATTTCTGCTGTGTGGCGTATTTACCAGCATTGCCGGCTTGTACCTGTTATTGAATGCCGACTTTGTAGCAGCAGCCCAAATATTGATTTATGTTGGCGCTGTCAACGTCTTGATTTTGTTTGCCATTATGTTGGTAAACAAACGAGAAGATTTCCGCAAAATTCCTAATGCTTGGGTGCGTCAAGTAGCAACAGCAGTAGTTTGTGCTGGTTTGTTTGCGCTTTTGGGTACGATGGTAGTGTCTACTCCTTGGGCGATTGTCGTGACGACAGGTGCACCACCGGCCGAAAGTTCAATTGTGACGATCGCAAAACACTTCTTCACAGACTATCTGCTACCATTCGAGTTAGCATCAGTGTTTTTGTTAATGGCAATGGTAGGAGCAATTGTGTTAGCCCGCCGCGACTTCTTCCCCGATGAATTGTCCAACAAACTATCTGAAACACCAGCGTTTAGTTTGCCAGAAAGACCTCGCGAATTAGTGGCGGCCGGAGATGCTTCTTCACCGGAAGTCAAGTAATAGTTAGGGTGCGCTGCGGCGCACCTATTTGTCTGTTTTGTAGTAATGTTGATTGAGAAACACTCAAAAAAAATATGCAACTGCAACTCCAATATTTTCTGTTATTAGCCGCCGCACTTTTTTGTATTGGTATTTACGGTTTGATTACGAGCCGAAATGCCGTGCGCGTGTTGATGTCGATCGAATTGATGCTGAATGCCGTCAATCTTAACTTGATGGGTTTCTCCAATTATCTTGACCCCGTACAAATTAAAGGTCAAGTATTCACCGTGTTTGTAGTTACGGTAGCCGCTGCTGAAGCAGCCGTTGGTTTGGCGATTGTGTTGGCGATTTATCGCAACCGCGATACCGTAGACATGGAAGAATTTAATTTGCTTAAGTGGTAATCATTCAATAGTCATCAGTCATCGGTCATTAGTGGAAAACTAATGACTAATGACTAATGACTAATGACTTCTAGTAATTTCTAGAGTAATTCTGCCACCAAAATCAGGAATTGGGGCAGCAGGTTTGGAAAGTTGTAGCTTCACTTTATCAACTAACGGTAGTTGTAAAAGCGCTTGGGCAATAGTATCTGCTAAGCGTTCAATCAACAAAAACTTCGAGTCTTTAACTAGGGTTTGAATCATACTAATTGCACTACGATAATCCAAAGTATGTTCAATATCATCACTTTTTCCAGCTTGCGATAAATCCAGCCAGAGAGTGACATCCACTTCAAACCACTGCCCCAAAACCTGCTCTTCCGGTAGATAGCCAGTGTATCCGTAACAGCGAATTCCTGTAAGTTGAATAGAATCCATTTTGCAATAAACTAAAAGTGCGTTGCCTATACCAAATTGTATTAAACCAGA
>NZ_JAKJHX010000130.1:1656-1733 GCF_021648855.1 Tychonema litorale BBK16
TAAAGTAGGGGCAATTCATAAAGTAGGGGCAATTCATAAAGTAGGGGCAATTCATAAAGTAGGGGCAATTCATGAAT
>NZ_JAKJHX010000130.1:1833-14376 GCF_021648855.1 Tychonema litorale BBK16
TGCCCCTACTTCAGGTGAATTGCCCCTACTTCAGGTGAATTGCCCCTACTTCAGGTGAATTGCCCCTACTTCAGGGATTTCCTAAGCGAGTGAATCATATCAATTCCGGTTGCATCGGAATTAATATTACCCAAAATCAGGAGACGGCAGTGCCGTTTCCCTACAATCTTATCCTATCTTAAATTTTACAACTGTCCTCCCTTCTCCAACTTGTCCAGAAAATCCTCAGCAACTTCACACCATTTCCGCCTAATTTCTGCATCTTCTGGTTTTTCTGTCAATGTACGACCTTTTAATTCAGGATATTTATTGTAAAATAATTCATCTACTTGATGATAAAAAATATCCTGCTCAATATTAAGGTTTTTACGTCGCTTGCCAATTTTTTCTTGCCGAGCAATTTCTGCATCTAAAGACGTATCTGGCAATTGTGGTAGTTCGGGAAACTTGGGCAATTCAGGAAGTTTTGGTAACGTAAAACCTGTTTTAACTACACTAAAAGCTAACATTCCTGGCAATAAAACTACACTCAAACTTGCTAATGCTTTCCAAGGAATTAACTTGAAAATATTAATGTTTTTAACAATCTGAGGGTTTTGGTTAACAGGAGTATGATGGTTCGTAGGAATTTGAGTGCTATGTTTGAAGGGGCGGCCGACAAAGTTCATTGTCACCATTTGAGAGATGATACTACTAATCTGGGATAATTTTGGATCTTTGAGGGCTTCGCGGACTTCTTTTGCAGATTGGTAGCGATCGCCCGATCGATCTGCTAACATCCGATCCAATACCATCCCTAAATTTTGGCTAACTGTGACGTGCGATCGCCAATCCCAAGTTTTCTGATTAACATCATACAATTTCTGAGGCTTTTTGCCTGTCAACAAGACTAAAGCGGTGACAGCCAAAGCATATAAGTCGCTAGCCGGAGACACTTTACCCTGGCGCATTTGTTCCATTGGCGAATATCCCTGTTTGCCGATCGCAGTATCCGATTGTCCCTTAGACTGAAATAAAGCAGTTGCGGCGATTTGTTTGACAGAACCAAAATCAATTAAGAATGGCAGTTTGTCAGCATCATGCTGAATAATATTGTCCGGCGAGATATCGCGGTGAATTAAATTTTTGGAGTGGATGTATTCTAAAATTGGTAAAAGCTGAAATAGTAGTTGAGTAACTTCGGCTTCGCTAAAATTTTTACCTTGTTGCTGGCGCGATATCAGTATTTCTTCGTAGGTTTGACCTTTGATGTAATCTTGGACTAAAAATAAAGCTTTACTACCGCCGATATCGGTTCGCAGAAGTTCTCGAAAGCGCGGGATTTGGGGGTGTTGAAGGCTGTAAAGGATACTCGATTCGCGATCGAACAATTCGGCCGCTTTCGGGCTGTGAACCACCGGAGAAAACTCTTTGAGTACACAATGTTCGTTGTAGCGGTTGGTATCTTCGGCGAGGTAAGTGCGCCCGAAACCGCCACGGCCTAATTCGCGGAGGATGCGGTAGCGTTTTTCCAGAGTTGAGCCTGGGGTGACAGGGGAGGAGTTAGACATAGACAACTGAAGATGGTTCGAGTTGGGTGGCGCAGTATGGCTTAATTGTAGCTAAGTTTGTTTGGAATGGAGGGCAAAAAGGGCGATCGGTTTTTTCGAGAAGGAGAAAGGGAGACTTTGCTTAAGATTCAGTATCTTGTTTTAAATCACTTAATGCTAAAATAATATTTTCAGTGATTTTTAAAGCATATTTAACATCTTTTTGTAAACTAAACATAGTATCTGCATAATCAGCTTTATTTCTAAGTTCTCTATTGTCGCTCGGTATAGCAGCCAACTCCTGTGCTAAATTAAAATACTCAGACCAATCAAATTTCATTTGATTCCCATTCAAGATTAATATGCAAATTAATTTTAGGAACAGAAGTTAGAGCCTTCAGCCACCAAGTCTCATCAAGAATCGTTAATTTGTCAAAAGCTTCATCGACTTCGAGTTTAGTATAGATAATAATCCAGAGACTTCGAGTATCTGCTATTTCCGGATCTGTTTTAACTTCTAATCCTAATCTTTCGTTAGGAAATAGGCTGGTAATTTTATCATGAGCTTCAACAATTAAGGATATAATTGTTTGTTGTTCGACGATAAACTGAAACGTTTCTAATGGGTCAGAGATGCTGTAGAGGTTTGTGATGTGATTAAATGAATTAATCACATCATCAAAGGCTTTGCTCTTGACATCTGTATCTTGTATGAGAGTCATAGGACTAGATGGTTACAGAGGTTTGACTGTTTAAATTATAGCTGATATTTTTAGCTTTTTCACTATAATACCGCTTCAGAAGCTCTTTGTAGGAACGCTTAAATTTATCAGTTTTAGGGTGCGTGAGACTGGGTTCTAGGATGATTATTTAGGGTCTCGGATCTGACGCACCCTACTAATTATTGTATTACAAATCCCGATGAGTAAACTCCTTAGCCTCATTCCCCACATAATTAGCGGCAATATGACCATCTCCAACCACTCGATACTTATAAGTCACCAACCCTTCTAAACCAACGGGCCCGCGAGGTGGCATTTGCTGCGTGCTAATCCCCACTTCTGCACCGAAACCGTAGCGAAAACCGTCGGCAAATCGAGTCGAACAATTGTGGTAAACTCCGGCCGCATCTACTTGATTCAAGAAGGTTTCAGCGGCTTCGCTATCTTCGGTGACAATCACATCTGTGTGTCTGGAACCGTAAGTATTGATGTGGTTAATTGCATCTTCTACAGAGTCTACTATTTTGATTGATAAGATTAAATCGCTGTATTCTGTTGACCAATCTGTTTCTGTAGCTGCGGGAATATCCAAGATTTTGCGGGTGCTTTTGTCTCCGCGCACTTCGACTTTTTTCTGCTGCAATGCTGCGGCAACTATGGGCAGGAAATTGGGCGCGATCGCACTGTGAACTAACATAGTTTCAATGGCATTACACGCGGCGGGATATTGCGTTTTGGCATCGACGGCAATCTCTACTGCTTTGTTAATATCAGCGGATTTATCTACATACAAATGACAAATTCCTTCGGCGTGTCCCAAAACAGGAATCCTCGTATTATCCTGCACGAAACGGACGAAGGAATTAGAACCGCGAGGAATAATCAAATCTATATATTCATCCATTTTGAGCAGTTCCATTGTTTCTTCCCGCGTGGTTAATAACTGCACAACTTCGGGATTAACTACGGTTTCTGCTAATGCTTGGCGAATGACTTTGGTCAGGATTTCGCAGGAACGGACGGCCTCTTTACCACCTTTGAGAATCACACCATTTCCTGATTTGATTGCCAAGGATACTATCTGAATTAAAGCTTCTGGACGTGCTTCAAAAATAATCCCTAAAACGCCCAAAGGACAGGTAACGCGCTTCAGAATTAATCCTGTGTCTAATTCGCGGTGAATTTGGACGGCACCGATCGCCTCTGGGAGCTTTGCAACGTCGCGCACACCCGCGATCGCACTTTTCAACTTGCTTTCATCTAACTTGAGGCGATCGTACAACGGTTTAGCAATTCCATCAACCTGAGCCGCCGCGCGATCCGCCACATTCGCCGCCACAATTTCCGGCGCAGCAACTTCTAAAGCTTTAGCAATAGTTTCAATAGCTTGATTTTTAGCATCAGCGGACAAAACTGCCAATTTTCGAGCAGCTTGGCGGGTTTTTTGGGCAATTTCAATAATTGACATAACAGCAACTTGTGAAAAATTTATTATACTCCGTTTCAATCTTAACAACTCTAGAACAAATTCTATATTTTTGTTGAGAATCTGTACAACAATCCTAAGTTACAGGCTAAAACAGTGAAGTACATACAAATTTCAGATGTGCTTTGCTATTTCTCAATCACCCTAGGAGATTATTATGTCATCTCAATCACCTTTACAGAAGGCAGGAAGAGCTAAAAAAGCTGGTGTTACGCTGGTACAACAAACAGGCGGTAATCTGGTTTTAGCTTCTGGTGTCACCATCACCTTACTATTAGGTATGGTGTTAGCTCTATCTTTATCCGCCGTTTTTATTATTGATAGTCCAGATCCAATCGTCGGATTTTCCATAGCACTTGCGATTACCCTAGTTTTCAACATCGCAGCTTTTTTCCTGTCACCTTGGTTGATAGACTTAACCCAAAATTGGCTATACAATACTCGCTGGGTTTCCCTAGCAGAAATTCAAGGCAAAAGTCCCGAAACTGCGAAAGTTATTCAGAAGATTTGTCAGCAGCACAAGTTGAAGCAACCACGCTTAGGAATTATCGACGATCAAAATCCCACTGCTTTTACCTATGGTTCCTTTCCAGACAGTGCTCGTGTCGTCGTTAGTGAAGGTCTTTTCACCTATTTGGATGATGAGGAAGTTGCCACTGTTTATGCCCACGAACTTGGTCACATTGTCCACTGGGACTTTGCAGTGATGACTTTAGCTTCGACTTTAGTGCAGATTACTTATTTGATTTACATTACTGCTCAAAGACTCGGCCGCAGAGGTGGCGAAAAAGTTAAAGATGCGGCGGGTAGTGTAGCTGCTGTCGCTTATTTCTTCTACATTGTTGGCACTTATTTGTTACTATACTTGTCACGCACTAGAGAGTATTTTGCCGACCATTTTGCTGCGGAAGTTACTGGGAATCCCAATGCTTTGTCTCGCGCTTTGGTCAAAATTGCTTACGGTATTTTGGAAGAAGGACAAAAGGCAACAGAACCCAGCCGTCTATTAGAAGGAACTCGTGCTTTAGGTATTTATGATGCTAAAGCTGCTACTTCTACGGGTACTGCTTACAGGATTACGTCATCACCCGAAAAGATTGGGCGAGTATTTTTGTGGGATATGTTTAATCCTTGGGCTTGGTGGATGGAGTTGAATTCGACTCACCCTCTGACTGGTAAACGAGTTCGCGCTTTGAGCACTTACGCCGAACAGTTAGGTTTAGATATTGAGTTTGATATGGGCAAGATTGTTGGCGAAGGTCACAATTTAAGTAAGCGCAAATTGTATGGCAATTTTGTGTTCGACTTGTTCCTTTATGGTGCTGAAACTTTAGGTTTGTTCATTGGTTTTGGAGTGGGATTTTTCTTGTCTGCTACAAATCCAATGATGATGATTGCCTGTCCTTTAATTGGTTTAGGTATGGGGATTTTGCTCAAGACTTTCGTGATGTTTCCGAAATATAACCAAGCTGAAAGTTTGGATGTTTTAACCTTAATGTCTGACCCCTATGCTAGTCCTTTGCGCGGTCAGCCTGCCAAACTTGAGGGCAAATTAATTGGTCGCGGTGATGCGGGTTATGCGTTCGGTTCTGATTTTAAATTACAAGACAAAACTGGGATGATTTATCTGCGTTATGCTTCTCGTTTTGGTCCGATCGGTAATTTTCTGTTTGGGATGAAACGGGTGAAAAGTTTGATTGGGACGGAGGTTAATGCTTTGGGTTGGTTCCGTCGCGGTGTTGCACCTTGGATGGATTTAATTCAGCTTGAAAGCGATAGCGGTACGATGGTTAATAGTTATCATCGCTTCTGGTCTTTTGTGATGGCTGTTGGTGCGATCGCGATCGGTATTGTATTTCTATTCCTCCAAGTTGCAGCTTAAGACTTGATTAAGTCATTTTGGAAAGGTAAGATAGTCTTCTTTTAGATACCCGACTTCTTCAAGAAGTCGGGTATCTGGTGTTCTGTATCTGGGATTCTGTTTTTTTAGACTTACTCTGCTGATTTTTCTAAACTTTGAACTGATTCAATCAAATCTCGGATAGTTTTTGTACCTTCTGAACTTTCAAAGGACAAGGGAAACTTGCCACGAATCATCATTCTTAAGCCTAACGGGCCTAGACTTAACAAACCTTTGATGTCGCGAAAATAGTTTCCTACTACTTCGATGCCAAATTTACGTTCGTCTATCCAACCGCCTTCTTTCACTAGATTAATTAGGACTTTGCGGTGGCGAATCGATCGACTGGCTTGGTCATCTTTGCGATCGAGAATCTGCTGTTTAATCTTACCAATTTGATCCATCGGCGCAACTTCCATCGGACAAACCGAGTTGCAGTAGTAACAACGGGTACATCCCCAAACCCCGTCCGTGCCTTGGTTGTATTTTTCCAGCCGCTTTTCGGTATCGCTATCACGGGTGTCAGCGATCGTGCGATAAGCTTTGGCGAGGGCGTGAGGGCCGACAAATTCGGGATTGACTTCGCGGGCATTACACTCAGAATAACAGGCACCACAGAGAATACAATTGCCTGTTTGATCGAGTTTAGATCGCTCTTCTGGTGTTTGCAGAAATTCTCGTTCTGGAACTGCTCGTGCGGAGGTGCTGACATAGGGGTCAACGGCTTCCAGGTTGTCCCAAAAACTGGTCATATCGACGACCAAATCTTTGATGACGGGCATATTTCCCATTGGGGCGATGGTAATTTCTGGGATTAAATCGATCGCCTTTTCTGCCGAACTGAAATTGGCTATTTTGTCAAGTCTTGCGAGTTCACTCCCAACATTTTCTTTGCAAGCTAATGCCGATCGACCATTAATTCTCATGGAACAACTGCCACAAATTGTGTTGCGGCAATTTTTGCGGTAGGCTAAGGTGCCGTCCTGCTCCCACTTAATGCTATTGAGGCAGTCGAGGATGGTATTACTCTCTTCTACTTCTAGGGTGTAAGGGTGAACGCGAGGAGATTCGTTTTGGTTTTGGCGAACTACATTAAAACGGACTTGCATAGTTTTGACTAGGAAGTTTTCATATATCTTAAGCTCGAATTTTGAGTCATCGCAGTTTTTTAGGTAATCATACTGATTTGAAGAGGGAAACCGATCGGCTAATATTGGATAATCGTTGAGCTTGCAATGTTGGTGCGGGCCGTGGAGACTTTAAAAGTCCCGGATTCACCTGTGGATTCAATCTAAAATCTAAAATTTAAAATTTAAAATCGAATGACTTACAGCCTGAGAATTGTCGATTTGCCCACAAGTGAACGGCCGCGCGAGCGCTTGATGGCTGGTGGCCCAAAAAGCTTGGCGACTGCGGAACTAATTGCGATTCTGCTCGGTACCGGGCAGGGAAAGGGTAAACTTTCGGCTGTGGGATTGGGCCAGTATATTTTAAATCAGTTGAGCCAGCACCAGCGCGATCCTCTGGGTGTGCTGCGGGATATCAGTGTGCAGGAATTGACCCAGATTCACGGGATTGGGCCTGCTAAGGCGACTGGGATTTTGGCGGCGGTGGAGTTGGGGAAGCGGGTGTTTCAGTCGCGACCACCGGATTTGGCTGTGGTTGACTCTCCTCAATCGGCTGCGGATGCTCTGAGTCAGGATTTGATGTGGCAGTCTCAAGAACGTTTTGCTGTGGTGTTGCTGGATGTGAAAAATCGGCTGCTGGGAACTCAGGTAATTACGATCGGCACTGCGACGGAGACTTTAGCTCACCCTAGAGATATTTTTCGGGAGATTATCCGCCAAGGGGCCACAAGGGCAATTATCTCGCACAATCACCCGTCGGGAAATCTGGAGCCGAGCCCGGAGGATATTGCTTTGACGCGGCAGTTGCTGACTGGGGCGCAGTGTTTGTGCATTCCGCTGCTGGATCATTTGATCTTGGGAAATGGCGATTTTCGGAGCTTGCGACAGACGACGACTCTTTGGGAGGAGTATCCCCAGGGTGATTAACATCTTCTGCTTAACTAACTACATAACTATCATTAGTTATTTGTATCTTTGGGTGATCCAAGGGCTGAATCACCGATGATAGAAGGGGAATTTTGTGGCTTGACTTCCCTGTGGTAGAGTGTTTTGGCTGAATGTCGTTGCTGATACTCCGTTGAGAACACAACTCGGTTAATCTAGTAACAGTTGGCTGAAGAGGTCGCTATTTCGATTTTTTTCTAGCATACTGAACGTATATTGTACCAGCACCTACAGACCTGACTATTAAGAAGTTATGAAATTGGGTCTAAAATACACGGCGTGGTGATAGGAGAAAAACTGTGTTTCTGAGACTTGCAGAACAACACCGTAGATTCGTCCAAGATTTGGTAATGAACCTTCAAGCTTTAGCGATCGTGCTAGAGCATCGGGGTTATCTGGCATCCTGCTACACTTGCGGGGGTCAGATGAACAGTGCCTCATTTATGGTCAGTTTAACGGATAACCATCTGATTCGATTTTTAGTGTCAGATTATGGCATCACTTGGACTGAGATGCGGGACGATCGCGAACTAATGAAACTAGAAGGTGCAGAAGCGATTAGTCAGTTACAAGAACTGGCAAATCTCGTAAAGTACCAAATCCAACCTTCGGAAGCTACTTTGGCGATGGCGCACCGAGTCTAGCGATTGCAAGGTTCCGAGAGAGGCGACGCTTGAAAAGTTGAGGCTTGCCTGGTGCAACAGACAAGATTGCTTTGAATGACTTCAAAGTGCGTTCAGACGCTCAGTTTGACGCTACAGAAGCTCTCGTGTGGCGAAGCAGATGGCATACTTGATGCCAGAAATCTAATACTTGGAACCTGGAGTTTTATTGGCATCAGTCGATCGCAAAATTCGAGGGTAAAAGACCCCAATTTCAACCATCGAAGTCAGAAAAAATGTTAGATTTTGAAGCCCCTAGATTTATTTTCGGGGGACTTAAACTCTAGCTTCTATCTTCTACATTTTCAACATTCAGAGTGAGGATGAGGCTGTGAAGATTGGGCGCAGCGCAGTCCGGATATTTAAAACGGGTGTATTGCGTTAATTTTTGCCCTTTAATTTAGTATAGAAAACTAACAATTAATTTGAACCAGCATCTATGCTGTCAAAGTCTCACAGCCGGCTAAAGCCGGCTAAGTTTTGTCTAAATGTGGGCTTCCACTACATATTTTGATAATATTTTAATGATTACTCCAAAAATATCGATCGCAGAATAGAGACATGGCAAATTTAAGTGAAATTCTAGAGCCGATCGCCAGTCAATTCCGTAGCCTAGGAATTCCCGAACCAATTACCCATTGGGGACACCCTGCGATGATGGGAATTGTGGTTGTGGCAATGGGGAGTTTTGTCGGTTATACAGGATGGCAAGGACGTTTGGCTGCGGATAAAGATGTCGCAATCAAAAATCGTTTGGATCACCGTAAAGTTGCTCCATTAATGTTTTTGTTCATAGCTTTGGGCTATACTGGCGGCTTGTTGTCCCTGGTGATGCAGCATCAGCCTGTGATGGAAAGCCCTCATTTTTGGACTGGTTCCACAATCATTGTGTTGTTGACAGCTAACAGCTTGATTTCGCTAACTGGTTTTGGGGGCGATAAACTAGCACTGCGGGCGGTTCACGCTTATTTGGGTACGACAGCATTAGCACTGATGATACTTCATGCGGCTTTCGGCCTAAAATTGGGCTTGTCTATTTAAGAGCATACTTGTAGGGACACGGCTGTAGGGAAACGACAGTGCCGTATCCCTACAATATAATTGTGGTAGGGATACGGCACTGCCGTGTCCTCTCCCGAATCCCGTATTACTTTTATGAATCAAACAACGGGTGTAATTTTCTGTCTTGCGTACATTTTGGGATTGATTTCGACAGCGGTTTCTTGGGGACGTTACGGTATACTTTGCTTGGGAGTTGTAAGCGCGATCGCACTACCAAAGTTTTTGCGAAAACTCACTCGGAATACTGTCAAAAATACTAAAAAAAGACGCACGCGAACTCCCAAAAATACCGATGATGTTTCATTAGAAAAAATCGAAGAATTGAGTTTTATTCAAATGCTGCCGAGGTCGAAATGGGTATGGTTCCTCGCAGGTTTGACGGGATTTATTGCTAGCTTTTATTTTCAAATCCGATCGCCAGTACCAGCAATTAATGACATCAGTAAATTGATTGCGGCTGGGGGAAATACTCAAGAAATCGCGGTGACAGTACGTGGCAGGGTTGTCAGTATACCGCGATTGACTCGATCGGGTCGATCGCAATTTTGGTTAGAAACTAATCTAGTTAGCGAAATTAACGGCGGCGAGGGAGGAGTAGTCGTAAATCGGGAAGTATCCGGGAAACTCTACGTCACAATACCTTTGTTGCAAGCAACGGGTTTGTATGAAGACAATATGATCGCGGTGGTGGGTTCTTTGTACAAACCGCAACCGCCCTCGAATCCGGGGGCTTTTGATTTTGAAGCATATTTAGCCAGATCTGGGGCTTTTGCAGGGCTCAAAGGGCGACAAATTGACTGGAAGACAAAAAATGCGATCGCGGATGTTAATCGAGGTGACAACCAAGCTGCTGCATTCTCCGAGTCCAGCGGAATGCCGCCATCGAAAATTCAAGCGATGCGACAGCGAATTGTCCGATCGCAACTATTGTACTTAAATGTTCCTGAAGGGCCGTTGATTAGTGCGATCGCCCTGGGCAAGCAAGCAGTAGATTTACCTTACAACATCCGTGACTATTTTGTGCAAGTTGGATTGGCCCATGCGATCGCAGCTTCAGGCACTCAAGTTTCGATGCTTTTGGCTTTAGTTCTAGCTTTGACCAAAGGGTTTTCCAAACAGTTACAATTTAGTTTTGGTGTCGGTGCTTTATTTTTGTTAGTGGGATTAACTGGATTTGAAGCTTCAGTATCTCGCGCGGCTTTAATGGGATTTGGAACGCTATTTGCTTTGGTGTTGAAGCGAGAAGTTAAGCCGCTAGGATTGCTGTTAATTGCTGCGATTATTTTACTGCTAGTTAACCCTTTATGGATTTGGGATTTAGGTTTTCAACTGAGTTTTTTGGCAACTTTGGGATTGATAGTTACCACACCAGCACTGATGGCAAAGTTGGACTGGATGCCACCTGCGATTGCTTCTATTTTTGTTGTTCCTATCGCTGCTTCAGTTTGGGTATTGCCACTGCTACTTTACGTTTTTAATGTAGTATCTCCCTACAGCATTTTTGTCAACATTATTGCGGCTCCTTTACTGTGGATTTTGAGTATTGGGGGAATGATTAGTGCTTTAGCTGGATTGATTTTTCCCCTCGCTGGCAGTGTGTTAGCGCAACTGCTAGACTATCCAGCAAAGGGATTAATTGCGATCGCACAATACTTCTCTCAGTTACCCGGTAATTCGGTAGCTGTTGGTCAAGTATCAGAGTTTCAGT
This sequence comes from Tychonema litorale BBK16, assembly GCF_021648855.1. GTDB lineage: Bacteria > Cyanobacteriota > Cyanobacteriia > Cyanobacteriales > Microcoleaceae > Microcoleus. Next base: position 12,975 of record NZ_JAKJHX010000130.1, read on the forward strand.
TAATCGCACTTTACAGTTTAATTTGCTGGGTTTGGCTGGGGGGAGGGAAGAGGGAAGAGGGAAGAGGGAAGAGGGAAGAAAGCCCTTCGACTTCGCTCAGGGGACAAAAAAGGAAAAAGAAAGAAAGCAGAGTTGTTTCGCTACCTATATTTTCATCTGCTGCAATTTTACCGCTGGCAATTGTGGCGGCAATTAGTATCATTGTTTTACCAGCTTGGCGCAGTCAAACATCTTTATTTCAAGTTACTTTGCTGGCGACATCGACGGAGCCTGTTTTGGTAATTCAAGACCGGGGAAAAGTGGCACTAATTAATAGTGGTGATGAAAATACAGTCCGGTTTATAGTATTACCTTTTTTGCAGAAGCAAGGAGTTAATTCTGTAAATAGTGCGATCGCCACCCATCCTCATTTAGGTTTAAACGCAGGCTGGGGGAAATTATTAGAACGCTTGCCAATTAAAGCATTTTATGATAACAATGCTCCCACACAAATCCACTCTGGCAGTCGTCAGGAATTGATGACTGCGGTACAATCTCGCCAAGGAGTTTACTTTCCTTTGGAAACTAACAGCACAATGAATCTTGGTTCTGTGCGGTTACAGTTTGTGAATGCAGAAATCCCGGTGGTAGAATTGCTCGTGGGGGATCAAACTTGGTTGATACTAGGTGAAATTTCACCGGAAGACCAAAAAAAATTGTTAGTAACCGGAACTTTGAAGCTAGCTCAAGTGCTGTGGTGGTCGGGGAAAACCCTGACACCTGAGTTATTGAACGCGGTTAGTCCAAAAGTGGCGATCGCCTCTGCCGATGAAATTGACCCAGAAACCGCAGCACAACTTCAAAAAAACAAAACTCAAATTTTCTGGACTGGACGCGATGGGGCGCTTCTGTGGACACCAGCAGGGGGATTTAAAACCACGCTGGAATCTGAAGAAAATCAGACTTCTTTTTTTTGAAGATGGGGAAACGCTAAGGGCGATCGGGTAACATCGAATCTGGTGGCATCTGAATTAACATTACCTGAATTGAGGAGACGGCAGTGCCGTGTCCCTACGCAAAATAACATTGTAGGGACTAAGGCACTCGCGGTCTCCTCTATATCAATCCGGTGGCATTGGGTTTGATATCAGTTGCTTTTTGGCTCTTGTTGTGCAATCATTGTGAAACGGCCAATCAATTGGAGAGGTGGCAGAGTGGTTGAATGCGGTAGTCTCGAAAACTACTTTAGGGCGACCTAACGTGGGTTCAAATCCCACCCTCTCCGTTTAAATTTCAAATAAAACGTAAAACAGCTAAAGTCCTGACTACGAACCTGGTTTGTAGTCAGGACTTTAATCCTGATTAGACAATTTGGCGTTGCTGATTTAAAGTATGATTTTCCTCCGAAATGTAGGGGCAATTC
>NZ_JAKJHX010000131.1 GCF_021648855.1 Tychonema litorale BBK16
GGGCATGGGGCATGGGGCATGGGGCATGGGGCATGGGGCATGGGGCATGGGGCATTGGGAGTATCAAACTCGTCTGCTGTTTGGATACGATACATACCTTTATGTGGGCTGACCGAGGCTAATGGGCTGGGGTGCTTGACGGAATGATGCGATCGACACCAGGCTATTCGAGTCAGAATCCCATAGAATAAATTTGGAACAGTGGAGCATATCGGCTATCCGCAGGGTTTTCACGTTCGAGAGAAGGTGAATATTTTCTTTGTGACAAGCTTCGAGATTGTAGTTAGGGATTCTTTCGGAAAGATGATGAATGTTGTGGTAGCCGATATCTGCGGTAAACCACTTGAGAATTGTTGGTAACTCCAGATAACTACTCCCCTCAATAGCTCCAAGTAGATAGTCCCAATCTTCTGTATTGTGAGCATAAGAGCCTTCAAAAATATGCTGTACAAAGAAGACCCAGATGAAGATTACAGCAGAAAAAGTCAAGAGGATGGAGTAAAAGCTTAAGAAGAAACCTGCTCCGAGAAAATGGCTGAGGATAATCCAGGAGCTAACTACGCAAATATTGTTGAATAGCAAATCCCAAAATTCCGTCGTTGTCTGCCAATGTTTAGACTTATGAGCAGAAATGATTTGGGATAAACTCATGGGAGTATCATTCTTCAAACAAGTAAATAAATGACCAATAAAATCATAGATTCCCAAAATGAGGGCAAGTCTTGGCTGGATTGCGAGGTAGAAAAAACCTCCAGGAAAAGCCATTAATGGATGCCGTAGTAATTCATAAAGCTTTTGGTCAGATGAATTGAGTTTGGAAAACTGCTCGGTGGAAAGGAAGTCTGCAACACCACGATACCGCTCCCAATCACCATTTGTTTTGTGGTGGTAAGCATGATCTCTTGACCAGGGATATTGGGGGATAGCGTTGATGACACCTAGCATAAAACCGACAATTCGATTGACTTTTTTGGAACTAAAGAGTGAATAGTGTCCGCAATCGTGCATCAAAGAAAAACAACGTATTGAAAACAGTGTCATCAAAGCTATAATGGGTGGAAGTAACCACAAGGAAATAGCAGCAGCTTTGACTGCCAAAAACCATAAAAGAAGATAAGGAATAACGGTGTTGAGGATTTGATAAGTTCCTCGCAAGTCGTTACTTTTCATGTAGGGAGTCAGCACAAAGTCTGACTTTTTAACTGCGATTTTCATTTGATAAAGCTCTCTTGTGAACAACGTCGCAGCAAATAGATAATGTCAGCAGTAATTTGGAGGTTAGCGTTGGGTTTGCCGCAGTCGCTGCTGATTGAAGAAGACGGTGTGTAGACTAAATAGACCGATCGCCCAAACGAGATCGCGATAGAAGATCCGCAGCAGCACGTCTACCGTCAAACCGTGCATTTCCACCCACCCACTCACCAGCAGGCTGCTACTTTGGTACAGAATAAATCCTAGCACCAGAGCAATTCCAGTCCATGCTCCTTGCTTGATCAAACTCTCTTGGTTGAAATACTCCCCGGCGTAAACGCACGGGGATTCTTTACGCTTCATCGACTGACGCTACCTTTGATAGTCTTACTCTGTCTCTGCGTACATTTAGAGTCGTGGCGATTCCCCATCCCGACTTTCTCTATATTCCTAGCAGCATTTTCATCTCTATCTTGCTCAGTACCGCAACTTAGGCAAAGCACCGAACGAATAGATAAATCAATTTTGCCCCACTTAAATCCACAGTCTGAACAAAGTTGACTGGTAGGCTCCCACCGACTAATCACCTTCAACTCTCTATCATACCATATATTGGCGATTCAATTGACAACATCAAAGAGAATTAAAGCCGTCCTAAAAGGACGGGGCTTCAGACCCAATTTTTTGGTGAATCCCAAAAATTGGTTAACAAACCAGATCAACAGCACCGAAACAACAGCAGGACAATCATTTGCCTCGTGCGACAATCCTAATCCACCAACTCGCCGGTTTCTTGGAGGGAGTGCAGCCTGCGGTAAATGCCTTGTTGCTTCAAAAGTTCGTTGTGGCTACCTACTTCGACGATTTTACCGCCGTCGAGTACGACGATCGCATCTGCTTCCCGAATGGTACTTAGTCGGTGGGCGATAATGATTGTGGTGCGGGTACCGAGGATATTCCGCATGGCTATTTGGATCGATCGCTCGCTTTCATAATCTAAACTCGACGTAGCCTCATCAAAAATTAACACATCCGGCTCCACCAACAGGGCCCTGGCAATGCCTAACCGTTGTCGCTGACCGCCAGACAAACGCATTCCTCGCTCTCCCACAACGGTATAGTAACCTTGGGGCAGAAGCTTGACAAAATCATCTACTTTGGCGATGCGACAAGCATCCTCAACTTGCTCAAAACTGGCGCTTGTGTTTCCGTAAGTCAGATTTTCCAGCAAAGTACCGTTAAACACATCTACTTCCTGGTGCACAATGGCTAAACGCTGGCGGTAGCGAGTCACGTCTAAGCTGCGAATGTCTTCCCCGTCGATCAGAATGTGGCCGGAGTTGGGTTCAAAATACCGGAAGAGAAGTTTCACTAAAGTCGATTTCCCGGAACCCGATCGCCCAACTAATGCTATGGTTTGACGTGGATGAATCAATAAGTTGACATCCTGCAACACAGGTTTTTGACTGTCGTACCCGAATGTCAGCCCGCTAATCTCAACCTTGCCAGTAAACTTATAAGGTGGCTGTGCCGATCGAGCATTTTCTGCTAAATTGACTGCATCAACACCGTCTGGCATTTGCATAAACTCATGAAACCGGATCATGGAAGAATAGCGGCGGGCAAATACTTCGGCGATCATGCTAATCGGACGTAGTTGGGAATATGCCATGCTTGCCAAAGTGTAGACGGTAACAAAATATCCGAGGGAAATTTTGCCTCCCACCGTGGCTGCTAGGCTAAAACCGAGAACAGAAAACAGACACAACTGGACAATTGCCTGCTGGTATGTTCCCAGAACGACGTATCCTTTGTGAATGCGATTGACAACCACCTTTAATTCGCGATCGAGTCTGGTTGTTTGCCTTTTGAGTTCGTCTGTTTCTGTAGCAAAGGCTTTGACTGTTTTGATGTTGGTGATAATTTCGGAGTTGCGGCTTTCGGTATCTTCGATGTATTCATCCAGAATTTCTTCCCGCTTGGTAACCCGTTGCAAACCTTTGAGGGTGAAACTGAGGATAAATATGAATGAAACCAAAATTAATAAGCCAATCCGCCACTCTATTAGCCAGATAACTGCAAAAATGCCGATTAAGCGGACGACTTCGGGGATGAATTCGCCGGCAATTTCGGGGTATGTCCAAGTATAATTAGCGATGCCTTTGGCGATGCGGCTGGCAATCCGTCCGGCGTTGTTTTCGTCGTAGAATTCTAGGGGTAAGGTGAGGATTTTGCCGATCGCACCTCTCATTTGATCACGCCTCGCCCTCAATGGTACTACCCAGTGGAACCAATTTCCGACCCAAGGTTCGATCGGTGCTTTGGCGACTGTCACCAGAAAAATCAAGCCCAGTAAGACGGATAGTGATAAAGTTTGATTGGCTGGTTGCTGGCTAAGCGATGCGATCGCTGCTATGAGTTTTTGCGTTACTGTATCTGTAGGTTGACCCGACAATACGTTTAATATTTGACCGATCGCGTAGGGTACAAGCAAATCGGCTAGTGCAAAAATGCTAGATGCCCCTATACTCAAAACTGAAGTTTTCCAGTAGCGACTGTAGTATTTTAAGATGTCCTGAAAGCTTGCCATAAATTTTTTTTGAGATACAACCCTTGTAAACACTTGCATTTAAAACTGCGCTGAACCGCGCAACACTTACAAGTATACTACAAAAGTAGTCGATCGGGGTCATCTTTGCTCATTCCAGTGACTCGCCCGATCGGGTGATTTATGCCAATTTTCGGCTATAAGTCAGATTAAGTCATCTGTCATTGGTTAGTGAAAGTTAGCTAAATGTGTAGGCTGATTGCAGTGCCCACCAGATTAAGAACCCGATTCCGCCAGCAATGACGATCGCCGAAATAGCGATCACTATTGGGCTATCAGCTCCTTTGAACTTCATGATTCCGCGATTTAAGTCTGACATATCGATGTTCTCCCAAATTCCAGCTTGATTCTAGCTTTGCTACCGGCTGCTGGCTGTCAAAACGATGGCAATTACTGATTTAATTAATGATTCAGATTTGTGGGGCGATCGCCCGCGATCGCAGTTTCTGAAAAAAAACTTATAAAAAAGACTTGACAAACTCAGAAAATTAAGGCATTGTAGTTAAGACCGCAGGAAATGCGGGTGTGGCTCAGTGGTAGAGCGTCACCTTGCCAAGGTGAATGTCGCGCGTTCGAATCGCGTCACCCGCTTTGAAAATAAAATAACAAATATTCTGTTAAGCCGAAGTTCTAATCATAAAACTTCGGCTTGATATTTTGTAAAGGCACGAAAGTTATACAAAGCCTGAAATACGTGGTAAAAATATCTAAGTCAGTGGTAAGATTAGACTAGGAACTTTTAACTCAAAATTGCTCAACAAACTAGAGTTAGCAACAAGCCGTTGAAAGCCTAGATGTACCAAACTCAAAAGTTTGATCGAATTGAGATTTTAATGATTATTTTTGCACAAACGCTTTTATTATTCGATCGCCCGTGGCATCTCAAAAAGCTCCAAAGATTGACTTAAATGGTGATTATCCCTGCCCTTGTCGGCGTCGGGGTCGTCTGGTTCCAATAATACTGACAGAGGCTTTTGGGTGCAACCGCTGTCAGCAAATATTTGTATTGGACGAAAGTGGTTATGTGATTGAGCAACTATCAACAAACCATCCTTACAAACAAACTTGGCGGTGGACTGGTCAACAATGGAACAGAGCTCATGGGGGTTTGAGGAACCATTACTTGCCACTAGCCCTGGGCATAATTTTGGTGTCTCTAATGATTTGGTTGCCACTGGCGCTGCACTCGCCGGGCGCGAATGTGATTCTGTGGGCAATTATCGCCGTGCTACTAGCCATGCTGCCGGCGCTGATGGTTTGGCTGGCTTACAGGCGTTAGCTAGATGATAATTGACGATTCTAAACCCTTACCGGATGCGGCAAATGTTGCCCGCTATGCTTACCAAGCTTCTTTGGAATTAGCGGGGACAAAAAGTACAGATCGCGCTGCTGCTTTGCAGGTGATGGCGAGTGCGCTGAAACGCCGACAAAATGACATTTTAGAAGCAAATACTCTGGATCTAGAAGCGAGTCGGGACATGGCGATTCCCGAATTGATTGTCGATTGGCTAAAGCTGACGCCCGATCGCATCAAGACAACTGTGCAAATTCTTCAGCGATTGGGAGAAATGCCAGATCCGATCGGGCGAGTGATCAATGCTTCTTATCAGGTCGATCGATGTCAAGTGTACTGTCAATCGCTGCCACTAGGGGCGATCGCGCTAATTTACGAGGCGTTTCCAGAGTTAGGGGCGATCGCGGCTGGTTTGAGCCTTAAAAGTGCCAACAGCTTGATTCTCAAAGGCGGTAGCGAAAGTTGGCAAACCAATGCAGTCATCGGGGAAGCTTTGCAGTCGGCAATCGATGAGGTAGGTTTGCCGTCAGGATGTTTGCAGGTATTGCCACCCGATGGAGGCGTTTCGATCCGGGATTTAGTTACTCAAGACCAATATCTCAACTTAATTATTCCCTACGGCAGACCTAGTTTGGTGCAGCAGGTGGTGCGACAATGTACAGCGCCTGTGTTGCGATCGGCTATGGGCAATTGTTACCTGTATTGGTCGCCGACTGGTAGTTTGGAGATGGCGAGGTGGATGATTTTGGACAGTCATCAAAGTGTGCCAGATCCGGTAAATGCGATCGAGAAAGTGCTCATTGATCGCAACCAAAAGCCTTCTTCCCTAGTCAGACTATGGAACAGTTTAAAAGAAAAAGGCTTTCAGATTAGGGGAGACGCAGAGCTCGTTGCAGATTTCCCAGAATTGAAGTTAGCCGAAGCATCTGAATGGACTCAACCGTATTTGAACAAAACCATAGCGTTTAAAGTTGTCGATAGTTTAGAAAGTGCGATCGGCTGGATCAACCGCTACAGTAGCGGGCACGCTGACAGCATCGCCACAGAATCTTACCTAGAAAGTCGCCAATTTGCTCTAGATGTCAACAGTGCATCTACTTTTATCAATGCTTCGCCTCGGTTTTGGCGCTATCAAAATCGAGGAGATGCGATATTTTTGGGAATGTCAAATCAGAAAGGTTATCGTCGGGGATTGATTGGTTTGGATACGCTGACTACAATTAAACAAATAGTTCAGGGTAACGGACAATTTTAATATTATTGGTTATTGGTTATTGGTTATTTGTCCGTCAACAGTCAACGGTCAACAGTCAACATTTCAGATATAATTAACTATAGAAAGTTATTGAGTGACCCAACAATACTCTTATTGACCATATGAAATCAGAAAAAACACTCAATACTCTAGACAAGACTGTAACGCCGACTTTAGGCAAAGAAATCCTAATTCACCACTCGGTATACGTTAAAAAATTGCGTCCACTTCTTCCACCAGAAGCATTTGAACCAGATCCCAACAAATTAGCAATACTCTTAATCAACCTAGGAATTGTATTGCTAGGATGGGGAATTGCTAGTCATTTAGACAAATGGCCCGTGTATCTTTTATGGCTTTATTTACCTTTAGCCCTAATCATGGGCAATAGTATCATAGTTTTGCTATTTAGCTCCCACGACCTCATGCACGGTAGCGTTCAGAAAAAGTCCTGGCTGACTTATCCGATCGCCTTTTTGGGATTAAGTATGCTATTCATGCCACCTACCCAGTGGAAAAATCTGCACAACCTCGTCCACCACAATAACACAAATTCCCTAGCAGATCCCGATCGCAATTACCTGTACCAGCAGCCCGATACCTGGGGAAAATGGATTCAAAATCTGTTTGTACCCTCAGTGGAAGTCAATCCGTTGTGGTTCATTGTAGGCATGGCTGGATCGTGGTTTGTACATAATTTCCGCAACGTCTCATCGGTGTTAGTATTCAACGATAAGTCTGTTGATTACGTGCCTGCTGCCTTTACAGTTAGTCCTAAAGATAGATTGACAATCGCCCTTGAGTGTGTGGGAATCTTAGGAATTCATCTGAGCATCTTATTCTACCTACAATTTAATCCGATCAAAATTGCTCTAGCCTACATTTTGCCGATCGCAATTGGTCATGCGGGCGCAATGTTTTACATCTTCACCAATCACATGGGTTGCCGGATGACCGAGATTAATGACCCGCTGATCAACAGTATGTCACTGCGGGTTCCTAAAATATTCGATCTGCTGCACTTAAACTTTTCTTACCACACAGAACATCACATTTTCCCCAGCATCAACTCCAACTATTACCCGATGGTTCAAGAATTGTTAGAAATTCATTATCCCGATCGCATGAATTTAATCGATGCTGGGGAAGCTTGGCATTTGCTGATGGAAACTCCACGACATTACAAAGATGAAGTTACTTTTACTGATTCTTTAGGTAAAATGTCAGTGGATTGCGGTATGTCTCAAGCAGAGAAAGTTTAAATATATCAGGAAACGGCAGGCTTAGGGGAGGAAACGGCTGAAAGGAGGAGACGGCAGTGCCGTGTCCCTACGACATTATTTTGTTTTGGGGTAGGGAAACAGCATTGCCGTCTCCTCCGTTTCTCTATCCCAGCCGTGTCCCTACGACATTATTTTGGGGTAGGGACACGGCATTGCCGTCTCCTCCGTTTCCCATCCCATAAGCGATTAGGAATGAGTCATTAAATATTGACCATTACCATTGTATTCCCCATCGCAACTCGCAAAATTAGCAACAAACCAAATCAAATAAAACCGCCAGATTCGGCGAAATTTGGCATAGTCGATGCCGTAGTCTAAATCTTTGACTGTCGCCTGAGAATCGTCAAAGTTTTTCAGCCAATTAGCAAAGGTGGTGGAGTAATTGAATCCATTGAGATACCATTTTTCAATGGTTTTTAGGTCTTTGTTGTGGCTGGGAACGGCATCGTATTTCCAGTAACGGCCGTGGGGGAAAATGTATTTGTGGGTAAAAACGCTGGATATATTGTTGGGAGTTCGGACTGTGATGATGTGAATAAACACTCGGCCGTTATCCTTCAGGAAAGATGCGAGCTTTTGGAAAGCTTTAGTTAAATTACCTACATGACAAAAAACACCAATGGAGAGAATTTTGTCAAATTTTGTCTCAAATTGGGCATCGTTCAAATCTCCTTCGTAGAGAGTGAATCGACCTGAACTGAGGTAGCTTTCGGGTTCTTGCATCTTCTGACGCATATACTCGCATTGATGGTGACTCAAGTTAATTCCGGTCAACTTGACATTGGGGAATTTGGCAAGAATGTAGTTTGGAACGCAGCCCCAACCACATCCAAAGTCTAAAATATGGTCGCCATCTTGAATGTCTAGCTTCTCAATCACATCATCAATCATTTGTATCTGCGATTGTTCGAGGTTGGTGGCTCCTTTTTCCCACAATCCCATGCTGTATTTGGGATAGATGAGTTTCGAGTCGCCTAACATCGGATTCAGCATGGCTTGAGGTAAGTCGTACTGAATCTTCATTAAATCGCGCGGCCCTTCGGCGGTATGGTCTGTTTCTGTTAGTACCCATTCGTAGGGTGCAAGCAGGGACGGAAAATGCTTAAAAAAGACGGGCATACAGGTGTCAAAAAGCGATCGCAAAACAGTGTCTGGGACTTCTAATCCGTTGATATAAGACTCTGCTACTGCCATTTGTACGGCGTTGACTGTACTGACTGCGAGGCGGGTTGCTCGGTAGGCGATCGGACTTTTGGTATGCACATTTCCCACGATGGGGATGTGTTTTTCGATGTTTTGTAGGACTGTTGATGAGCTCATGTTTATATTGGTTTTAAAGATGCTGCTATTCTATCTCAAGAAAATCAACTGGTTTTTATAAGCACAAAAAGTTAAAACTCTTGTCAATTAAGGTTTACACGGCACAACCTGGCAAAATGATAAAAATATGTGGTTCACCGATTGAATTAGACAACGCATTTATTAGGCTTTCAGCCAGAGTTGAATCATTAAGAATGATGTCATTTATTCGATCGTAATAATCCTAATAGAACTTATGTTCAAAAACCGAGTTTATACCAAAATTTTTTGGTCTTGTTAGGAGACATCTACAAATAAACCGGGTTGAGCGGGCAAATGTGCGTAAGTGTTAGAGTTCGAGAAATGGGGTTTGCGATCGCACTAATTCACTGCAATGACAGAATTCCGCGAGATTTATCGCACTTTTTTAGGTTGGAGACGCTACATATGCCGCACATTCACTATCTGCCGGACGATCGCACGATCGAGGTAGACGATAACGATATAATTCTGGAAGCTTCCTTGCGGGTTGGGATTCCCCACACCCATATCTGCGGCGGTAGTGCCCGGTGTTCTACTTGTCGCGTATTAATCGTCGAAGGTTTAGAATTTTGCTCTCCTCGCACTTCCCTAGAAGCAGAATTAGCGAAAAAATTACAGTTAGAGCCGGAAATTCGGCTAGCTTGTCAGACACAGGTGGCTGGCGGGAAGGTGATTTTGCGGAGATTGGCGATCGATTCTGAAGACTGGGAATCATTTAACGACCAAATGGCGGGAAATTCAGTTTCTCCCTCGGTGGGAAAAGAGAAAAAAATTGCCATTTTGTTCGCAGATATCCGAGGATTCACAACTTTTGCGGAATCACTACTACCATATGACGTGATTTATGTTTTAAACCGCTATTTCCAAAAAATGGGTTATGCGATCAACCGCAACGGTGGAATGATCAATAACTATATGGGTGACGGTTTTATGGCTTTGTTTGGGTTGGAAGATTCAGACAGGGCTGCGGAAGAGGCGGTGAGAGCGGGGATACAGATGCTGGAGGAGCTAGAAAAACTCAATCCTTATTTTGAAAATTTATACCACCATCGCTTGCGAATTGGGATCGGCATCCACTACGGCCTTGTCGTGGTGGGGAATTTGGGTGCGACCAAAAGCCAGACGGTGACGGCGATTGGGGATGCGGTTAATTTAGCCAGCCGGATCGAATCTGCGAATAAGCAAGTGGGGACAAATCTCTTGATTTCGGAGGAAACCTATGCGGAGGTAAAGGAGTTGGCGATCGTAAATCGGTGCGTATTAGTCGAAATTCCAGGGAAAAGCGGGGAATATCCGTTGTATGAAATCGTTGGGATGCCTGCGCTACCGATGGAAATTGCGATCGAGGAAATTGCCCCTGTCAAACAAGGTTCTATGTTTCAAGCTTTGCTCAAGAGATTGATGGGTTTGTTTGCTGGGGCGCGAAATTGGATGAGAAAAATATTTTTGTAAAATCTCTAATAAAATCCACATAACCTGAGTTGGTATGATAAACTAGGAAACACTTGTTGATGAGTCTTTCACGTTTAACTTTGTCTAGACTCGATCGAAAATCTCAACCTCCATCCACATCTGATTTAGGAGACATTTCATGTCGATTTACGTAGGTAACCTTTCTTATCAAGTTACCCAAGAAGACCTTAATAGCGTATTCGCAGAGTACGGAACCGTTAAGAGAGTTCAATTGCCGACCGACCGCGAAACTGGCAAAATGCGCGGCTTTGCCTTTGTGGAGATGGGAAGTGAAGCTGAAGAAACAGCCGCAATCGAAGCGCTTGATGGCGCTGAGTGGATGGGTCGTGACCTGAAAGTTAACAAAGCTAAGCCCCGCGAAGATCGTGGACCTGGCGGCGGTGGCGGTCGCTCCGGCGGCGGTGGCGGTGGCGGCGGCTTCAATCGTCGTTACTAATCCTAGCCTGAGTCAGAGGATACATGGGCGATCGCTCAGAGTAGCCAGACAGACATAAACTTTCCAAACTGAATGAGGTCAAGCAGTCGCGAACTAAGTGATTGCTTGATTTTGTTTTTGGTGGTCTGAAAGCTTTAATTGAGAAGTTCTTGAGTATGTTGTCAAATCCGAATTCAGAGTACGAATCGTTATTACAAAGAGCGATCGCGATCGCCACAAAAGCTCATGAGGGGCAGGTTGATAAGGCAGGTAATCCTTATATCGAGCATCCGCTATTTGTGATGGAAAATGTCAATTCTATCGAGCAAAAAATTGTAGCGGTTCTACACGATGCGGTGGAGGATTCTGAACTGACATTTGACGAACTCAGAAGTGAAGGTTTTTCGGAAGTTATCGTTTTGGCGATCGTAGCGATTACCAAAATAGAAGGAGAGGCTTATGCAGCTTATTTGGAGCGTGTGATTGCCAACGCGATCGCCTTGCGAGTCAAAATTGCTGATGTCAGTCACAACCTCGATATTAGTCGCATTGCCAATCCGACAGAGGCAGATTTTCAACGCATTGCCAAATATAAAAAAGTTCTCAGTCAGTTGCGTGCCGCCTTATAATAATCATTTTTATCTAATAAAATTAGAATATGATTTAGCGTAATTAATTTATGTTCAAAAAAGTTTACCTAAAATTATGAATGAGGAGCAACTTGATGAGGTTAAGCAGATTGCCAGAAGATATAGAAATTTTCAATGTGTTTCCTGTTCTCAAGCTATCCAAAGTTATTTGACTAAACAGGAAATCAACGGTAAGATCATAAAAATCAGCACAGTCCCCGACAGGCTGCCATTTTCAATTATTACCAATCCAGTGGGGAGCGATCGCCAAATTTCCACAAATGGTTTTCATCAAGGTGTGGTTGTTGGGATGTCTACAGAATTAGGAAAACTTGAAACAGTGTTTGACAACCTATATCCTAATGGAATCGCTAAAGATGATTGGCTCAATAGTTTTGGTGGGCCTCTTGTAGAAGATTTTAATGGAGAGTTTGTAGTGACAGAAACCGAGTTTTAATAGACCAATACATTTTTTGATAAATTATTCAATGGATAGTCTATATGGATAATCTCTCCGATATTCTCAACAAAATCAAGAATAAACCTTCAGTGTACTTGGGTAAACCGTCAATTAGTTGTCTTCAGGCTTTTTTGTCGGGATATACTGTGGCACAGTACCAGCTTGGCTTACCTTTACAACAGGAAAATCCTCTAGATGGATTTCAAGATTGGATACAGAAAAAATTTAATATCGACTCATCTCAATCATGGGCGAATATAATTCTATTCTTTTCTCAAGATGAGAGAGATGCACTCGATATTTTTTTTCAGCTATTTGAAGAATTTTGTCAAAGTAAGGCGCGTCATGCACCTCCTAAAACTGCAACTCACTCTTTCAGTGGCAACTAAAGAAATTAATTATCGCACAGGCTTTCCTGCCTGTGCGATATCTGCGGCTAAAAAATCCCCAAATCCTAAGCCATCACCATCCCCCCATCCACATTAAAAACCTGGCCCGTAATATAAGCAGCCGCCGCATCCGCCGCCAAAAACTTCACCATCCCCGCAACTTCCTCAACTTCCCCGTATCTCCCCAAGGGAATATACTTCAAAATCTCATCAGACTTGACATCTTTCGTCATATCCGTAGTGATAAAACCTGGTGCAACCGCATTCACAGTAATTCCACGACTAGACAATTCCTTCGCCACAGTTTTGGTAAATCCAATTACTCCAGCCTTCGCCGCACTGTAATTAGCTTGTCCAGGATTGCCCATTTGTCCAGCAACTGAAGCAATATTAATAATTCGACCACTGCGCTGCTTCAGCATGATTTTACTCGCAGCTTTCGTGCACAAAAATACGCCTGTTAGATTTAAATCAATCACAGCTTGCCAATCTTCTAACTTCATCCGTAGCAGCAAAGTATCGCGAGTAATGCCTGCATTGTTCACCAAAATGTCAATCCGTCCCCATTTTGCCATGACATTACTGGTGAGTAAATCTACTTGGTCAGTTTTCGAGACATCTGCTACAAGGGCGATCGCTTCGCCACCAGCGGCGACTATTTCTGCTACCACTTCATCAGCAGCAGCACTGGAACTGGCATAGTTCACGGCGACTTTAGCCCCTTCTGTGGCGAATGCTAAAGCAACGGCGCGACCGATTCCCCGCGATGCACCGGTCACGACAGCAACTTGACCGCGCAATCTCTGAAATGTTTCTGGCAATAGTTCCATAATTATATCCTCGCAATCTACCAGAGAATTTTGCACTAAAATCGAGCCAGAACCAAAAAAATTATTTTGTCTTATGGCAGTTCAAAAACAGTTCAGCAGTTTTGAGGAGTTACTATCAAGCTCCGATTTGCCCGTGTTGGTAGATTTTTACGCTACTTGGTGCGGGCCTTGTCAGATGATGGTGCCGATTTTGGAGCAAGTCAGCAGCCAAACGAAGGAAAAGCTGATGGTTGTCAAAATTGACACGGATAAGTACGAACAGTTGGCTTCGCAGTATCACATTTATGCTTTGCCGACTTTGGTGTTGTTCAAAAATGGCGCTGAGGTCGATCGCATTGAGGGAGTTCTGCAACCAGCGCAGTTGATCGATCGACTGCAACCTTTCTTATAGTCAAGGTATTTTACCTTAATGGTTTTACCGCAGCATGGGTCGAAACTCCTGTGCTGCTCTGCTTCCCCGTTAATAATGAAAACTCCCAGCCACGCGATTATCAATCTGGCAATTCTCGGCAAAGCGCAACTACCACAGGCTAATTTAGTGATTGTTACGGGTGGGATCTTACCTGATATCCCCATATTTCTATTTTACTTTTGGGCTAAATACATTGCTCGCTTGCCGGAATCTACAATTTGGTCGGAAGCATATTATGAGCCTTTTGTCCAGAATATTGTGGCTCTATTTCATTCTATTCCTCTGGCTGCGATCGGCTGGCTAATAGCTTACTACTTTGGCTGGCAAAACGTCCAAATTCTATTTCTGAGCATGATTTTGCACTCTCTAGGAGATTTGCCGGTTCACAACGATGATGCTCACAGGCACTTTTTTCCGTTCAGCAATTATCGTTTTATCAGTCCGTTTTCTTATTGGGATCAAAATCACTATGGCTCAATTGTTTCTGTAGTTGAAATGCTGTTAGTGGTACTGTCTACCTTCCGCGTTTTTGATTTTGTTAATTCTTATGTTGGGAAAGGATTGTTGATTTTGGTGAATTGTTTTTACTTCATTGGATCGCTGTTTTTTACGTTCGTTCTTTAGTTTCTCGTTCTTAATTATGCTCCTGCAATTCCTCTGTCATATCAAATCTGTTTGCATCGGAATGATATAAACTGAGGAAAGAAACGGAGGAGACGGCAGTGCCGTGTCCCTACAATTGAGCGGTAGGGACAAAGTCGGAGGCCAAGCGGTCTTAGGAAGACAACCGCCTCA
>NZ_JAKJHX010000132.1 GCF_021648855.1 Tychonema litorale BBK16
CTATAACATAAAGCCGTCCTGAAAGGACGGGGCTTTAGACCCAGTTTCTTGGTAAACCGACAGCGAAGTCTCTGAATACAAGCAAGCAAAACCTTGAAATCAATAGTTCAACTTGCTTTCTCTCGGAAAGTTGGTTTCAGCAACTGGGAGAGTGAGTATATTTGCTAATCAGTCTTATCTTATTATCATAACGAATCTTTACAGATAATCAAGGGGTAAACGCCAAATTACCAAACTGTTTTGGAAAAAAAAGCATTAAATAAAGCTTAAGATTACTTAAAGCTATTGACAATTTACAATTCACTTCAGACTTTTTCGGTTTTTGCCAATAAAATTTGGCGTCGAAGACAATCCAGGGCCGTACAAGCACTCAGATTTCTAATCCAATCGCGGCTGCTGGCATGGCTGAAACGGTATTCAAAACTCTCTACCTCGCCGTTAGGTCCCGCTAAACCGACATAAACCAGTCCGACAGGTTTAGCATCAGTGCCACCTCCAGGCCCGGCGATACCTGTAATGCTCAATCCCCAACTGGTATTGAGACTAGCGCGCACTCCCACAGCCATTTGTTTTGCCACTTGGTGGCTGACAGCACCAAATTCGATTAAATCTTCAGGGTTGACATTTAATAATCTTTCCTTAACCTGATTCTCATAGGAAATAATCCCGCCCCAAAAGTAGCTCGAACTGCCAGCAATACCAGTCAGCATCGCCCCTAATCCTCCTCCAGTACAGGATTCAGCAACGCTGAGAGTTTCGCCACTATCGAGTAACAATTGACCGACTGTTGAAGCTAGGGTATCGGTATCAGCACCATAACAGTCTAAACCGGCGATTTGTCGTAATTGTTGTTCGATCGGGCTAATCAAGTTTTTCGCCACCGCTTCCGACTCAGCGCGGGCTGAAATTCGCAGTTTGACTTCGCCATGATTGGCGTAGGGAGCAACAGTAGGATTGGTTAAATTCAGAAAACTATCTACTTTTTCAGCGAGTGCCGACTCAGCAATTCCCCAAAATTTCAAGGTTCGGCTGTAAATCGTTCCATTGCACAAACCAGCATTTTTCAAGTAGGGAACGGCGATTTCTTGCCACATCAAGTGCATTTCCGCTGGTACGCCGGGAAATGTCATGACTGTGACGTTGGGAATAGGTTGCCAAATAATCCCCGGTGCAGAACCTGTACGGTTTGGGAGAATGTCCGCACCTTCTGGAATTAAAGCTTGTTTGCGGTTGCTGGGGCTCATGGTTCGCCCTCGCTGGGCAAATTTGTGTTCGATGTCGGCGATAATTTCCGGTCTTTCGAGGAGAGGAATGCCAAAATAATCGGCGATAGTTGCGACTGTGAGGTCGTCTGGCGTTGGGCCTAGTCCTCCTGTAAATAACAGTAGTTGCGATCGACCTACTGCTATTTCTATAATTTGTTTAATGCGATCGGGATTGTCCCCCACTACTGTTTGATAGTAGTGAGGAATTCCCAAACTTGCCAACTCCTTGGCTAAAAACTGCGAATTGCTATTGAGGATATCCCCTAACAGCAACTCAGTACCAACACAAATAATTTCAGCAACCATTCAATTTGATTTTAGATTTTAGATTTTGGATCGGGCATTGTTGACCCTTCGACTACGCTCAGGGCGCGAACTAATGACTAATGACTATCTCGCGTGCCTCCAAACTTTCCAGCTAGCATATCCCAGCAAACTGGTCGCTCCCATTGCGTAAATTACGCCACTAGGAACCGAAAAAGCTAGGGCTAAACTCCCCACCCACAAAGTCAGGGCGTAAATAAACAAAACTGCAAATCGGTGAGACAATCCTGCATCCAGAAGTCGGTGGTGGAGATGACGTTTGTCAGCAATAAACGGGGACTTGCCGTTGCGAAGTCGATCGAGAATCACCGCAGACATATCTAAAATTGGTACAGCTAAAATTAAATATGGCAACAACACAGAAGTGATAGCCGTAGTTTTAACTAACCCAATTACTCCAACTCCAGCCAGGGTAAAGCCAATAAAATATGCGCCTCCATCTCCCATGAAAATTTGAGCTGGATTGAAATTGTAGCGCAGAAAACCCAAAGCCCCGCCAGCTAAGGCTGCTGCAATTAGAGCCGCCGCTGGTTGGTTCATCGACAGACTGACAATCAGCATCACAACTGCTGCAATCCCTGAAACTCCCGCAGCTAAACCATCCAAACCGTCAATCCAGTTGATGGCGTTGGCCATACCGACGAGCCAAATCACCGTAATTGGTAAACTCAGCCAGCCCAGGTCTGTTAGTCCCAGGGAGGGAACTGTGAGAAACTCAATTTGTACACCTGCCATCCAAGCAATGGTTGATACCCCTGTTTGCATGAGCAAGCGTTTTAATGCCGAGAGCGAAAACAAGTCGTCTGCTAAACCGATGAGGAAGAATCCGATGCCGCCGAGGGTGACTCCCCAAATTTCGTATTCGTCTTTGGGATTGAGAATTTGTCCGCTAGCATCGATGAAGCCTCCTGAGAGCCAGACAATGAGGAGGGCAATGATAGTGCCGAGAAAAATCGACACTCCTCCCAAGCGTACCATCGGGCGTTGATGAACTTTACGATCGCCTGGTCGATCGACTCGTCCGCTTTTGAGACCAATGGTTTTGACTATTGGTGTACTCAAGAGGACGACGATCGCAGAAACTAGAAAGGCTAGTAAGTGGTAGAACAGATGGTGGGGCATCTGAGAATAAGTATAAGTAAGTCGGGTAATTTAGGCTTTCAGGCAGAGTCTACTACATTTCAGATGGCTTTTGACCAAGAAACTGGGATTCAAGCCCCGTCCTTTGAGGACGGCTTTCTGCTAGAATAGATTAAGTCAACCTAGGGCATTGGGAGACTCTAAACGGACGCAGAGGGAGAGTAGGACTACTTCGGTAGCATCACCCAGTGAAGCGTCAAGAATCACTGCTCCTGATAGACGGTGAGTATGTCAACAGGTAAAATTTTTGAATAGCGACTGGTGGGTTAGGACACGGAGAGTTATGAGTTGTCAGTTGCGAATTAAATAATGTTTATTTCACAGCTTAAAACTCATAACCCTCAATTTTCTCCTAATGTTTTACCGCTTTACGTGTATACTCCCAACTACAAATTTCCTCTCGTCAATCAGGAAAATCAAGCCAAGGCTGGTACTTTCAAAAACAGATGCGGATATAAGGGGAAGCGTGAGCAGAGTGCTGCTACTCGGTGCAAGCACTCAGTGGCGACGCTTTCATCTTCAGGATTTAACAGTCGATCGGCAATAATATTACCAATCTCGGTAAATTCTGTAGTTCCCATGCCCCTGGTTGTCATCGCTGCTGAACCAAGTCTCAAACCGCTGGTCACAAAAGGCGATGCTGGATCAAAAGGCACAGTATTTTTATTAGCTGTAATATTCACACCGCTGACTAATTGATCCGCTAGTTTGCCTGTCATGTTGACCGATCGCAAATCAACTAACATTAAATGATTGTCCGTGCCGTCAGAAACCAGTTTCAAACCCCGCTGTTGCAACTGTGCAGCTAAAGCCCGCGCATTCTCAATTACTTGACCAGAATAAGTTTTAAATTCTGGCTTTAATGCTTCGCCAAAAGCTACTGCTTTACCCGCAATAACGTGTTCCAAAGGGCCACCCTGAGAGCCAGGAAAAACAGCTTTGTCGAACTTTTTGCCGAGTTCGAGGTCATTTGTCAAAATCAAACCACCTCTGGGGCCACGCAGGGTTTTGTGAGTGGTAGTGGTGACTGCATGACAATGAGGAAGAGGGTTTGGGTGGTGGCCTGTGGCGACTAACCCGGCGATGTGGGCGATGTCGGCTAACAGATAAGCTCCGATTTCATCAGCAATGGCTCTAAACTTCTCAAAGTTGATAATTCGCGAATAAGCTGAGTAGCCGCAAATTAGCAATTTCGGTCGATTTTCTTTGGCAATCGCCAAAATCTCGTCGTAGTCTAACTGTTCAGTTTCTTTGCTGACACCGTAGTGAGAAGCTTTGAACCATTTGCCGGATACATTGACCGGTGAGCCGTGGGTCAAGTGTCCGCCGTGGGACAAATCCATGCCCATAATTCCGTCCCCTGGCTCTAGTAAGCTCAAAAATACGGCAAAGTTGGCTTGAGCGCCGGAGTGCGGTTGGACGTTGGCGTGGGCTGCTCCAAATAGTTGTTTCGCGCGATCGATCGCAACTTGCTCAATGCCGTCAATAAATTCGCAGCCGCCGTAATAGCGTTTTCCTGGCAATCCTTCGGCGTACTTATTTGTCAGCACAGAGCCTTGAGCTGCCATTACCGCTGCGGAGGTAAAGTTTTCGCTGGCGATGAGTTCTAGGTGATCTCGCTGGCGCTGGAGTTCTTGCCCGATTAAATCGGAAATTAGCGGATCGGTTTTGGCAAGAAATTCTAAGTTAGAGTCCGTCACAATAATCAACCTCTTCAGAAATTAAGGATTGGGAATTTGGGATCTTGTAGGATACTACGGATTTCGCCCCATTGACACAAATATTACATTCTGTTCGGATTAAGCTGTTTGTTCCAAAGTCCTGACCTACAATGAAATTACTGGTGTGGAAACTGCCGGAGGTATAAGATGTTAGTCATTTTAATGGAAAATCAGATGCTTGCCCCTCAGCGTGTTTGCCAAGGTTGTTTGTTGGCGGATCGCACAGGACAACCGCGCTGGAGTGGTGGAGAGCTCCGCTGCGGCCACCCAGTTGCCAAACCTACGGAAAATTTGCCCGATCGCTACGAGTGTCAAATGGGCTTCACGATCGCTAATATTAAATAATCACCAAATCTACGGGAATTGGGCACCGGGCATCGGGAATGGGGCATCGGGAATTGGGCATCGGGCATCGGGCATCGGGCATCGGGCATCGGGAATTGGGAATAGCCACTATTTCACCCAACTTGATATATCTATCCTGAATCTACTCCGCTCTGAGTGTGGGCAAATTTCGGGCTAGTTGAAACACAAACTCTGTTGCTGCGTTATCCTGAGTTTAATGGGAATTGATAGTTAGTCGATCGACTCAGGAGAGTTCATTATGACTTGGCGCGGCTCTACAACTGTTTCAGACCGGATTTTTGCTTCTTTGCCTTATTTGCTGCCGCTGGTTGACGGGCTGATGTTTGGCAGGTTTCTGTTTCAACAGTTTCCTGTCCTCCAACTGTTGTTGATACCGCTAGCTCCCTTGATGCAAATTTATAGTTTGCCCTTCGCTAGCTTGGTTATTTTCTTTGCCCTATATTTGGGGGTGGTTAGAAACGAAAATATTAGTCACTTCATTCGCTTTAATGCGATGCAGGCGATTCTTTTAGACATTGTTTTGATGTTAAGTGGTCTGGTTTTGCGGATTTTCGATCAGGGAATCCAGATTCAGTTCATTGGAGAAACTCTAAATAATATGGTGTTTTTAGGGGCTGTGGCTGCATTTTTCTATGCGGTAGTTCAGTCGGCATTGGGACGCTATGCAGAGATTCCTCCACTTTCGGATGCGGTTTATATGCAGGTTCGTTAGTTAGTTGACAGTTGACAGTTGACTGTCAACTGTTGGTTCTAATTCTCAATTCCCAATTCCCAATTCCCAATTCCCAATTCCCAATTCCCAATCACCAACTATCTACTGTATTTTCCAGACTACCAATCCCTTCTATTTCAATGCGAACTCGATCGCCTATTTGCAGTGGCCCTACTCCTTCTGGCGTTCCCGTCAGGATCACATCACCGGGAATTAGAGTCATGATTTGACTGATGTAGGAGACGATAAAGTCTGGGGAAAATACCATGCGATCGATGCGATCGGATTGTACCGGGCGATCGCCATCATTGACAAAAGTCTGCAATTGTGCAGCAGGACTCAATTCGCGGACAATCCAAGGCCCAAGGGGACAAAACGTATCAAAACCTTTCGCCCTCGCCCACTGATTGTCCCGCTTTTGCAAATCTCTGGCTGTGACATCATTGGCGATCGTGTAACCCCAAATTTTTCCCTGCGCTTGTTCAGCAGTGCACTGAGAACAATGTTCCCCAATTACCAGGGCCAATTCTCCTTCGTAGTCTACCCGCTGCGACTGCTGCGGATAGCGAATCGCCGCACCTGTAGGAATCACAGCCGTGGGAGGCTTGAAAAACAGTAACGGTTCTTCGGGTACGGAACCTCCCATTTCGGCGGCATGGTCGCTATAATTTTTGCCGACGGCTATAATTTTGCTGGGAGAGCACGGGCCGAGAATTTGGTAACTATCTGGTGGGAGTTCCAAATCAGTGAGTTCTCCTTTCAACCAGGGAGGTGCATCAAGTACCTGAACACTGCGACTTAGTTGGAGTAAACCGTAATGGATTTGTCCTTGTAGTGTTTTAACTCGAACGTAGCGTGAAGCCATAGGATTTTAGATTTTAGATTTTAGATTCTACATTAAACCGTTTTCTGTGCAAATTCCATGCAGCGATCGATCCCAGGAGTCAACAGGGAGTTGTGCGATCGAGGCAAATTCAAAGATAATGCCGATCGCAACTTTTGATTCCCACTCAGTTTTACTCAACATCCTGTCATAGTAGCCGCCGCCGTAACCCAAACGATAACCGCGCAAATCGCAACCGATGGCTGGTACAAGAATTAAATCTACTTCTGATTGGTCTATTTTTGGAGCATCAGGCAGAGGTTCTAGAATGCCATAAGCTCCTGTATGTAAAGCGTCTCCCGGCTGCCAGATATGCCATGATAGCCCTTTGCCGACACAGCGGGGAAATCCCCATTTTTTAGGGGTGGTAAATAGGGGACTTAAATCTGGTTCTTGGCGACAACTGAAGTAGGCTAGGATGGTTTTTGATTGGGTGAATAGGGGTGAGGTTTGTAAGTGGCTGCAAATGCGATCGCTCTTTTCTCTCCATGCTTCTGGTGATAGAGATTTGCGGGTTTTGAGGAGCGATTTTCTTAATTCAGTTTTAGTTAATGAAGGTTCAGGAGTATTCATATTTGCGATCGAATCTAACGACCTTCTTCATTAAGGAAAAAAATTATGGTTTGGACTTTTTCTCAAAAGACGACGTTCACGGGTTTTAGTCCCGCCGAAGAGGCACAGATCCTTATACATTGAATATGCTGTATCATATCAATTATTGTTTGATTTTCTAGGATTTGCGATCGAGACGCATCGCTTGTTCCAATGCCGTTTTTTCCCTAGCTCTTTGCGCGTAAGGCTCCAATTTAAC
The DNA here is from genome assembly GCF_021648855.1 of Tychonema litorale BBK16. Lineage (GTDB taxonomy): Bacteria > Cyanobacteriota > Cyanobacteriia > Cyanobacteriales > Microcoleaceae > Microcoleus. Next base: position 7,223 of record NZ_JAKJHX010000132.1, read on the forward strand.
AGCATCCCACCCTGTCAATATTAGCATATCTTCCAAAGTCATTCCCCGTATTAACATCTCGACGCACCAAGTTTGTTGAGTTTGTTCGATCGCGATCGCCTCTCCTTCAATAGTCATCAATCCCGCCGTCAATTCTTCCCATAACTGTTGTAACTCAATTTCCGACAACGGCTTTCGGGTTGGATTCAAAAACAAAGCTGATTCGCTATCTTTGCGGTTTTTCAAACACTGAGTCAGTGGATTATTAGTATAAGAACCGTAGCGCTTTCCCATAATCCACTGATTTACGGGAACTTGCCGCACAAAACCTTGAGTGACTTGCAAAAGTTGTTGGTGCGAGTCGCTGATGCGGTGCGATCGGTCCAAATTAATAATCTCTTTGGCACTCAATCCCGATCCAAACAAAACGTATGTTACAGCATATTCTTGTTGTCCCAATTTTTTAGATCTTTGCAGGATAGTACCAACTAAACTTGCTGGCAAATCCGATACTTTTGCGGGATTTGATGTGACTGAAAATTGATTTTGGACGATCGCACTATCTCGAATTTGACTACCCGCTTCACCAGACTCAGCCAAAATCCCCATTTCCATTTCCTCCTCTTCCCTTCGCGCCCTTTGCGCCTTCGCGGTTCCTTCATTAAAATCTACTTCCGACTCAAAAGCATCAGCAGAAGATACAGCCCCATGCAAAAATAGCGTGACCAAATTCTCCAAAAAATCCTCTCGATCCTGCCAAAGTTCGTGAAATTCGCTAGTAAATTCAATCACCGCATATCCCAGCAACATCCCGTTAAGCAAACTCGCTAGCTTTTCGACACTCAAATGGGCGTGTAATTGTTCGCGATCGATGACAATGGCAAAATATTCAGCTACGTGGCGGTTGGCTTGCGTAAAGCCCGTACCCAGCGCTGCGCGGTTCTCTGAGGGATACTTTCCGGCTTCGCCGATAACGGATCGCACGACTTCGGGAACTCGTTCTAGCGCCTGCAAACAGGCAATAGCGTAGTCTTTGAGGGCTTGGGAAATATTGCTGGTGCGATCGGCCCGATCGACTAAAGTTTGACCCAAATTACTAAATACAGCAGCCTCTTCAATGACTGCCAACAGCAAACCGTGCTTACTCCCAAACTGTCTGAATAGAGTCACTTCATTGACTTCAGCCATTTCTGCAATTTGCTTAGTCGTGGTTTCAGTAACTCCTTGAGAGGCAAATAACTCCAGCGCTGCACTAATTAAACGCTGCCGAGTTGGATTTCGTTGAGCGGTCATAAACAAAATGCAAGTGGTACTTGCGAAAATAAGAAACACCTGTTAAGCTGAATATGTAAGTAGCACTTGCACTCTATGCCATCTGTAACGGTATGCTTTGGCAAGCATTAATTATCACCAGTGTACAGGGGGAGGGCGATCGGTGTTTTGTCTGCGGACAATATCGCGATCGCAGTTATCTAAAATTAAGGATTTTTATGACTTCCAATTCTGTTGACACTGCCTTAAATGGCAGGCAGTCGCTAGCTTTTAGCTGGACGACAGCGGCATTTTTTGCGGCTATACACGCCCTAGCTTTGCTTGCGCCCTGGTTTTTTTCTTGGTCTGCTTTAGGCGTAGCAGTATTTCTGCACTGGTTGTTCGGCAGTATTGGCATTTGTTTAGGATATCATCGGCTGTTAACTCATCGCAGTTTTCAAGTGCCGAAAAAGCTAGAATATGCGATCGCCTTACTTGGCGCTTTAGCAATGCAAGGTGGGCCCATATTTTGGGTTGCCGGACACCGCCAGCATCACCTCCACACAGAAGATAATGACAAAGATCCTTACTCCGCGCGACGGGGTTTTTGGTGGAGTCACATGATGTGGGTATTTTACCCCCAGAAAAAGTTTTTTGACTGCAAAATTTACCAGCAATACGCGCCCGATTTAGCTAAGGATGGATTCTACCGCTGGTTAGATACTTACTTTCTGCTACTGCAAATTCCTGTAGGAGTTTTGCTGTATCTGCTAGGCGGTTGGTCATTTGTGATTTACGGTGTATTTCTCAGGGCAGTCTTGCTGTGGCATAGTACCTGGTTAATTAATTCTGCCAGTCACATGACGGGCTACCGCACGTTCAATTCCGCAGACAATTCTCGCAATCTCTGGTGGGCAGCAATTCTCACCTATGGAGAAGGCTGGCACAACAACCACCACGCTTATCCGAATGTCGCAAAAGCAGGATGGAAATGGTGGGAAATTGACATGACTTGGTGGGCGATTCAATCTTTGAAAACGGTGGGTTTAGCTAAAAAGATTGTACTACCGCCAAGAGTAGCAGCAGATTCAAAACTTTAATTGGTGTCGCTGAATTTAGGTATGATTCACAGTAGGGGCAATTCATGAATTGCCCTTACTGTGAATTGCCCTTACTGTGAATTGCCCTTACTGTGAATTGCCCTTACTACCCTACTGTTTATCTGCACCTATCTACTTACACTTTACGCTGCGTGTTTTCGATACCACTCGATCGTATTTTTCAACCCTTCCTTAAACTCTGTCTGTGCAGTAAATCCAAAGGCTGTTTTTGCCCTTTCCGTATCCAAACAGCGGCGCGGCTGACCATTCGGTTTATCTGTTTCCCAAACAATTTCGCCTTTAAACTCCATCAGTTCGCAAAGTAACTCAATCAAATCTCTAATTGGGATTTCATGATTCGTTCCCAAATTCACCGGTTCGGAGTCATTGTAATTCTGAGTTGCCATCACAATTCCCCGCGCGGCATCTGTGGAATACAAAAACTCGCGGGTAGGGCTACCGTCGCCCCAAACTGGTAATGTTTTGTCTCCCCTTTCTTGGGCTTCGTGGACTTTCCGAATTAATGCGGGGATGACGTGGGAACTTTTCGGGTCAAAGTTATCTTCCGGGCCGTACAAATTTACTGGTAGCAAGTAGATACCGTTGAATCCGTATTGCTGGCGGTAGGATTGCAGTTGCACTAATAAGGCTTTTTTGGCTATTCCGTAAGGGGCGTTAGTTACCTCTGGATAGCCGTTCCAAAGGTTGTCTTCTTTGAAAGGAACTGGAGTTAAGTTTGGATAAGCACAAATTGTGCCAACACAAACAAATTTTGCAACTCCGGCTTCGTAGGCTGCGTGAATTAGTTGCGCGCCCATCATCAAATTGTCGTAAAATAATTCAGCGGGTTTGAGTTGATTTAAACCAATGCCGCCGACGTGGGCTGCTAGGTGGATGATGATATCTTGTTGGTCGGCGGCGCGTTTGCAGTTTTCCATGACGCGGAGATCGCAATCGCGCGATCGCGTTACTGCAATTTTATCACCATCGGCTCCTGCTTTGACTAACTGATCGATGACTTGACGGCCTAGGAAGCCTGCGCCACCTGTGACTAAAATCCGTTTGTTACTTAAGTCTAAGCTGGTCATAATTTTATCCTGTTTTTGAATAAAGGTCGATCGACAATATCAAATATCAACAATGATGAAAGCCTTGAGAAATCTCGTTCACAGCCGAGTCTAGATCCCCCTAAATCCCCCTTAATAAGGGGGACTTTGATCCATTTCCGGTTCCCCCCTTCCTAAGGGGGGCTAGGGGGATCTAAGTTTAATAGTCAAACCGCAGAATGATTAATTAATCAAATCCGTTACCAGAACCTCGCAACTGCTGATCCAAAGCTTTAATGTCAGCATCCACCATCAAATGTACTAACTGTTCAAAAGTTACAGAGGGTTCCCAATTTAAGTTAGTGCGCGCCTTCGTCGAGTCGCCAATCAAAAGTTCTACTTCCGCCGGACGTAGGTAGCGCTCATCAAACTCTACATAATCTTCCCAATTCAAGTTGGCGTAGGTGAAGGCTAAATGTAGGAATTCCTTAATGGAATGGGTCTCGTTGGTAGCAATGACATAATCGTCCGGCTTCTCTTGTTGCAGCATCAGCCACATTGCCTTCACATAGTCTTTAGCATAACCCCAGTCCCGCTTGGAATCGAGATTTCCCAAGTAAAGTTTCTTCTGTTTTCCTACTAAAATTCTGGCAAGGGCGCGAGTAATTTTGCGAGTTACAAATGTTTCGCCACGGCGGGGAGATTCGTGGTTGAATAGGATGCCGTTGCAGGCAAAAAGTCCGTAGGATTCGCGATAATTTATGGTTTGCCAGTGACCGTAAACTTTGGCGCAAGCGTAGGGACTTCTGGGATAAAAAGGCGTTGTTTCTTTTTGCGGAACTTCCTGCACTAAGCCAAACATTTCAGAAGAACCTGCTTGATAAAACCGCACTTCTATGCCTGTGCGTCGCTGATAGTCTCGAACTGCTTCTAGCAAGCGCAACACGCCCATCCCTACGGCATCAACCGTATATTCTGGGGAGTCAAAGCTAACTCGAACGTGAGATTGAGCGCCTAAGTTATAAACTTCTACTGGCTTGACTTCTTCTAAGATTCGGCGCAGAGTAGTGCCGTCGGTTAAGTCTCCGTAGTGCAAAAATAACTTGGCATCATCGCTGTGAGGATCGACGTAAATGTGGTCAATGCGATCGGTATTGAAACTAGAACTCCGCCGGATAATGCCGTGAACTTCATAGCCTTTTTCTAGTAATAACTCACTCAAATAAGAGCCGTCTTGACCTGTAATACCTGTTATTAGTGCTCGCTTCCGTTGCGTCATCTGAATTTTCCTGTGACAGACTTTTTTAATTCAAAACTTTCTGGCAGAAAGCTATTGTTCCCTGCCAGTTTTATGCTCAGACTCTAGACTAACTTAGAATTTCGCGATCGGCATTAGGGAATTTCCCAAGCTTTACAAAGATTTGGCTTGGAGTCTCAGTAGTGAGCATCAGTAGTTAGTAGCAAATCATGAATAACTACTGATGCTGACTGCGGACAAAAATTAGTAAGCGCCGTTATTTTTAGGAAAAATTACCACGCCAATTGTTTTGAAAACGATCCACATATCCATCCAAAGGTTTTTTTCATTTGCATAATAGAGATCGATTTGGACTCGGCGGGGATAGGGAATGTCGTTGCGACCAGAGACTTGCCACAAGCCTGTGATTCCAGGTCTTATGGTCAGAACTTTGTTGATGTAACTGCCATATCTAGGCAATTCCTCTTCAACTAAGGGTCTCGGCCCAACTACGCTCATATCCCCCTTCAAAACATTCCAAAACTGGGGAAATTCGTCTAAACTGGTCGCTCGTAAAAATCTTCCGATACAGGTAATTCGAGGGTCTTGTTTCAGCTTGAAATTGTCCTCAAACTCTTGACGGAGATGCGGCGATTTTTGCATGATTTCCACCAAGATGTCGTCCGCATTTTCCACCATCGTTCTGAATTTAAGGCAATAAAACATCTTGTGATTTTTGCCTACTCGTTCCTGTACATAAAAAATTGGCCCGGAGGAGCTTAAGGCAATCGAGAGAGCCAAAAGCAGGTAAACCGGAGCAAACAGGATCAGAACCGACAAGGAAAACATGATGTCAAATAACCGCTTGAAAAATTCTCCGTCGAGGTTTTGGAGAGAGCGACTTATGCGTCTATTTCTAGACAAGACAGGCTGAAAACCACGTCTAGCGATCGCTCTAATTACCTTCCCGGAGATTAGTTGGCTGTCGGCAGTCATCTTACTCCTTCACTTCACACCACACACAGTCATGATCATAAAGCCTCAAGACGCTTTGTTCTGTGAATTATGTCTCAATCCTGAATTTTCTTGGGGAAAGGGGCAGTTGAGGGTTGAGGGTTGACGGTTGACAGTCCTGGACGGACTCCGCCAAAGAAACCGGGTTTTTCACCGAATTTACGGCGTGTAACCAAGTATTTCGTAAAAAAAAACCGGTTTCTGGGCCACGATGCGTAAGCCCTAATAGAAAAAGTTCTCCCATCTCCCCCTCTCCCTGTCAAGTCTGCGTAAAATCACCGAAGTGAAATTCCTCAAAGCAGCGTTCCACAAAACCCAGATATCGCTGCCGAAAGACTTCTGGGGCAAACTCCTCGGCGTGGAGTCGCGCGATTTCCGGCTGAAATTTGCCTTGCAACTGTTCAAACTCCTCCACTGCTGCGACTAATGCTGCTGGGGTTTGGGAGGAAAAAAATAAACCCGTCCCTGTTTCTGGATGTTGGCGAATGTCCAGCACTGTTTCCAGTGCGCCGCCTGCTGCATAGGCAATTACTGGTGTTCCGCAAGCTTGGGCTTCTACTAAAGCGATGCCAAAATCTTCGCAAGCTGCGTACACAAAGGCTTTGGCTTCGGCTATATATTTTTCAACCACTTCTGCTGGTTGCCATCCGAGTATTTGGACGTTGGGTTTGGCGATTTGCCGAATCATGTCTAATTCTGGCCCGGTGCCGATGACAATGAGATTATGCCCCAGTTGATTGAATGCTTGAACGATCGCACTGACATTTTTGTAGCTTACCAATCGGCAAACAGTCACGTAAAAGTCTTGTTTCTGCGGCATTAAGGAAAATCGAGCGATATCTACTGGCGGATAAATCACCTCGGCCCGCCGTCGATAGCACCGCCAAATCCGGCGCGCTGTGTGTTGGGAGTTGGCGATGAAATAATCGACGCGATTGGCGGAAATGACTTCCCACTGCCGCAGTCGGTGCAGCAAATATCGCGTCAGCACCCCTGGGATGCCCCGTCCGGCTTTGCTACTGTGCAAATAGTCAAAAGTCATGTCCCAGGCGTAGCGCATGGGTGTGTGGCAGTAGCAGACGTGTAGTTGCCCTGGACTGCTGAGGATTCCTTTGGCGACGGCATGGGATGATGAGAGGATGATGTCATATTGGCGCAAATCTAGTTGTTCGATCGCGATCGGCAGAAAAGGCAAATATTTTTGGACACCTTTGCGGGCCAAGGGAAAGTGCTGTAAAAATGTTGTGCCAATCTGTCGCCCGAAAAGATAGCTTTCGGGATTTGTGGATTCAAAGTCAATGAGGGCATAGACATCGGCGTCTACGTGTTTGAGGATTTCCTCCACTACTAACTCTGAACCGCCAGTGGCTAAGGGCGTCAACCATTCGTGAACTAAGGCATATTTGATTTTTTCTACGGCAGATTTCACTCTTCTCTCCACACCAGTAACAATTTTGAGCT
>NZ_JAKJHX010000133.1:0-6375 GCF_021648855.1 Tychonema litorale BBK16
ATTCCCAATTCCCAATTCCCAATTCCCAATTCCCAATTCCCAATTCCCAATTTAAGGACTAGGAGCTGATGTCAATCTCAAGTTATAATTTGTATCACCTTCAACTTGAGAAACACGCAAGAAATAAGTACCCGCAGGCAAAATACCATTACTCACAATCTGTTCCCCAGCCGTACCTAAATTATTAGATGAAGCAATAATACCACTCAATCCAACTGCGCCTTGACGATTGATATCCTGAATTAATTCTAGATCTGCATCTGCACTCAAACCATCCAGAGTTGCACTAAAAAGACTCGGAGTATTCAAAATAAAACTGTAAATATCCGTTGGTTCCGCAACGCTGACAGCATCATCTACACTCAAACTCCCGGTAAGAATATCCAGGTTTTTTGCTGCCAATAAATCATCAGAAATATCTGGTAATGTACCCAACAGTCCTTCTGCTTGACCAAATTGAATGTAGTGTTCGATCGCACTTTTGACCACACCACTCCTGACTGCTGCTGCTACTAGCGGATACTTTTCTAGATAAAATGCAGGGTTGAAGAAAGCACTGGGTTGTCGAATTTCAGTTTGACCGATTTTCAGAAAGTGTTCAAAGGCTGTCACTTGATTGGTTTGAACTACTCTTTGAATATCTGGGTTACTGCTGAGATAAAAACTCACATCGAATAAAGGGTTAGGGCTACGGAGTTCAAATTGACCGTAGACAATAAAGTGATCTGCACCAGAAAATTTATTCTTTTCCCCTGATACGGCTACATCTGTGTTTGTTTCTAAATAATAGCTAGCATCAAACAGGGGATTTGGATCACGATTCTCAAACTTACCAATCTTTTGATAGTGATCGAAGGGAGTCGATACAGTACCTCTAGCAACTGCTACGGCAACATCCGGGTTGTTTTCGAGATAAAACTTGCGGTCAAAAAGTGTTCTGAGGGTTAGCATTTTTACAACAATTTTATGTAGAGTTAACCTGGAAAGTGCATAATTAAATTTTCCTCAAGAATACAGTTTACATCAAATTTTTGTGAAGGTGTCTAGGTTATGGCTAAATCTGCACTGATGGCAATGTTGCGCCACGCTTCGATAATTGCCCAGAAATCAATGGCAAGCGGTATTCCGGCTGACGAACTGCTGGGGATGCTCACGGATCGCACTTCCAATTTTCCCATATCTCGGCGCGGATTGCTACGCGGGGGTTTGGCGACGGGGGCGGCGGTGGCTGCGGCGACTTTCACGCGGGATGGAGAGGGGGCTTTTGCTCAACCCCAAGGTCGATCGCCCATTTTGGTTGTGGGCGCAGGAATTGCGGGCTTGACAGCAGCCTATCGCTTGCGTCAGGGGGGTGTACGTGCCGATATCATTGAGGCAACTAGCCGCGTTGGGGGACGGATACGCACTATTCCCAAGGTGGCTGGAACGCAGATTTCGGCGGAGTTGGGAGGAGAATTTATTGATACTGGCCATACTACTTTGATCTCGCTGGCGACGGAATTGGGTTTGCGGGCGATCGACTTAGTTCAAGCGCAACAGGGATTAGTGGAGGATACTTTTTTCTTGCAAGGGCGACGATTTTCTCTTCAGCAATTAATCACTGATTTTGGGCCACTAGCTACTAAGATTAGGGCGGATTTACGGGCAATTGGAGATAACATTGATTATCAAGATTTTACGGAAACTGCCGAAAGAATAGACAATCTTTCGATCGCTGAATATGTAGAAAGTTCTGAGACTAGCGTCATTCTCAAACAGTTACTCCGTATTGCTTACACCACAGAATATGGTAGAGATGCGGACGAACAATCGGCGTTAAATCTGCTGTTTTTAATTGCTTCGGAGGCTGACAGTTTTGAGTTGTATGGCGACAGCGATGAGCGCTATCAAATTGAGGGTGGTAATAGTCAAATTATCAACCGTTTAGCAGGTCAATTGTCTGGTTCCATCGAAGCGGGTACGGCTTTGGAAGCGATTAGTATTTTGCCGGATGGTCGCTATCGGGTAAGTTTGCGATCGGGCCAAAGTACCTTCGATCGCACTTATGAACGAGTTTTGCTAACTTTGCCTTTTAGCACTCTGCGAGATGTGAAAATTAATGTGCCTTTACCCCAACCGAAACGACGCGCGATCGAGCAATTGGGCTACGGTACTAATTCTAAGTTAGTGACGGGCTACCGCAGCCGTATTTGGCGAGAACTTTATAAATCGACTGCTTCTGTATTTACAGATTTAGGGTTCCAAAATAGCTGGGAAGCTACACCTTTTTCTCCTACTGTCAATGGTTTAGTTACTAATTTTACAGGAGGTAGACAGGGTTTGGCAATCGGTGGTGGAACTCCTGAAGATCAAGCCCAAAAATTCTTGCGACAGTTTGAAAGAGTTTTCCCTGGAGTCAAAGATTTGCGATCGGGTAAAGCTGTGCGAGCCTTTTGGCAAGGGGAACGTTATGCTAAAGGTTCCTATTCCTGTTACCTAGTCGGACAATGGACGCAAATGCACGGCGTTGAAGGCGAAAAAGTCGGCAATTTGTATTTTGCGGGAGAGCACACTTCCCTGGAGAATCAAGGCTATATGGAAGGAGGTTGCGAAACTGGAGAAAGGGCGGCTTTGGAAATTTTGAAAGGTTTGGGTTTGACAAGTTCTGCTAATGCTTTGAACACTCGTTCAGCTAGTAGTTTGACCAATCGCCGTCCAAGTCGAAAAGTTCCGGGTGCAAGGAATCCTGGGAATAGAAAGCCGAGTATTAGATAGTATGGAGTAATTGCGGACACGGCATTGCCGTGTCCCTACAGATATCGCGTACAATAGTGTACAATTGATTAGATAATCTCGTCTGGGTTAATTCCCCGATCGCGCAAATATTCAGCCAGTCGATCGGCCCGTTGACGTTCGCGATCGGCCCGCTGAGATTCTGATGCTAACTTTTCTACACCCCACAAAAGCAGATTTCCTGCTTGATCCCACCAGCGTAACCAATAGCCTGCACGCTGTTCTTTCTCCCCTCGCCACGTTCCTAAATACAAACCAATATCTGCCATCCAGTGGCGACCTTCTTCATCGGGAAATTCTAGTTCGTAGTTGCCATTCTGCAAGCGATACACTTCCAGCAATCCAGTTTCTGGGTCGAAAATTATATACGTTGGTACTTGCAGAATCTGTTCATAAAAAAACCACTTTCCCGGAGGAAAAGTACGTTTGATCGAATATTCGCCACCGTCTGTTTCCGACAAAAATTCCATCACAATAGTCGGGATTTCTCCTTCCAAGTTTGGGGTGTAACTTTTGCGGTCTATTCTCGAATCTGCTGGCAATACGGAAGGTACATAAACCCAATCTGGTGCTTTGATTACTAACTCGCCGTTGATAGTAGCACAAATGCCAAAGTTGCTGGCAATCAGCATTTGTGGCCCGATCGATCCTCTCAGTTCTAAGATTTCTCGCAGTGCTCCAGCAATTAGCGGTTGACCTGTATTTTCCACGGGTTTTTCTTCTAATTGGAAGTCGTCTGGCAACTTCTCCCAAGTTACGCTCAGTGCGATCGTTTTTTGTCTTGGGTTATCTTGAGTAACGACCATGACTTTACTTTCTAAAGTTTGATGTCTTATCATAGCATAATTTAAATGGTTGACAGTTGACTGTGAGGTTTTTAGATTTGTAGGTTGGGTTGAACGAAGTGAAACCCGACACCTATTTCCAGCTAAAAAGTTGGGTTGTGTTTCTCAATCCAACCTACGCAATCTCAGTTTTATAGCATTAACTGAAACCTATTTATATATAGATATGCAATCGTAAAGTTTATGTAAATTATCTTGTATAATTAATTTCAGAGATTCCTGAAAAAACATGAATATTTTACATTTAACAGTAGCTTTATCAATTTTGGTAATCTCGCTGGTATCGGTTCGCCCTTTGCTTGCAGAATCTACAAATCCCATTGCTCAAAATCTCGAAATAGACGAACCGTTTTGCTACATGAGAACTACCGATGGTAAAACAGTAGATTTAGGCAAATTGTGCGAAAACAAAACACCATCCAGAACTTCCCAAAGTTGTATTAGCGGTTCCAATATTGCTGCAAAGATCTCCATAAATAACGTAAATTATGATGGCAAATTTTTAAGCGGTCAAATCATCAATCAAGGTTGTAAAATTGTCAAGAATATCAAAGTCAACTATGAGGTTTTGGATGAGTTAGGTAATCCCATCGACAATGGATTCATTACCACTCAACCAGTTACGGTTGAACCAGGAAAGTCGGCTAACTTTCGAGGAGAAGTTGTGGCGGGGGCGAAAGTATTGGCGACTCACGCAGACGGGCAAGAATGATTTTCGATATTTGCCCGATCGCTGTTATCATGTTTTGACTCAGATATTTCTAAACACAACACTTGCAGATGCAGAATAGTTTGAAAACGCGATCGACTTACTGGCAAATCTTACCTTACATCCGGCAACAACAACAAACCATCGCTAAAGCATTAGTTTGTACCCTAGGATTTACCGTATTCTGGCCGATAATGGCGTGGCTGATTGGCGAAACAGCATCGAAATTTGTAGGTACGGGAGATTTCAAAGGATTCACTAAACTAGCCGCAGCCAGTGCGATTATATTCTTGATTCGCAGCATCATCCAGTATGGCCAAGATACGCTAATGGCAAAAGCGGCTTTAACTATCGCTTTAGAAATCCGCAAAAAAGTTTATACGCACTTACAAAATCTCAATATCGGCTACTTTGAAACGGCCCAAACGGGAGATTTATCCTACCGATTAACTGAAGATATTGACCGCATTGGCGAAGTTATAAATAAGTTTTTTCATCAATTTATTCCTTCTATTTTACAGCTAATTGTGATTATGGGATATATGATTTATCTCAATTGGCAATTAACTTTAGGTGCATTAGTTATTATACCACTGATGGCATTACTCATTAGCTGGTTTGGCGAGAAATTGCTCAGATACTCGCGAGAAAGTCAAGATCGCATCTCTGATTTGTCTTCTTTGCTGACAGAAGTATTCAGCGGAATTCGTTTAATTAAAGCATTTGTGGCTGAAGATTATGAAATTGCTCGGTTTACGGAAGAAGCAGAAAGAAACCGCCGCGCTAAGTATTTGTCAGAACGGATTAAGGCGCTTCAATTTATTGTAGTAGGCTTTCCAGAAGCTGTTAGTATAATTTTGTTATTTTTGCTGGGAGGTTGGCAAATTGAGCAGGGTAATTTGACTGGTTCTCAGTTTATTAGTTATATCGCAGGAGCGGCACTTTTGATCGATCCGATCGCAACTACTACTGCTAATTACGGTGATTTCAAGCAGGGAGAGGCTTCTAGCGATCGCATTTTTGAACTTTTAGCAATTGTGCCCACAGTCGTCGAGAAGCCTGGGGCGATCGAACTTCCCTACGTTACCGGAAAAGTCGAATACCGCAATATTAATTTTGCTTACCCCCCTCAATCCCCCCTTATCAAGGGGGGAAAAGAGCCTCAATCCCCCCTTATCAAGGGAGGAAAAGAGCCTCAATCCCCCCTTATCAAGGGAGGAAAAGAGCCTCAACCCCCCCTTGATAAGGGAGGAAAAGAGCCTCAACCCCCCCTTGATAAGGGGGGGCAAGGGGGGGTTCCAATTTTACAAAACATGAGTTTACTGGCACTTCCGGGGGAAATGATTGCCCTCGTAGGCGCATCTGGTGCAGGGAAAACTACTTTAGTAAACTTGTTACCCAGATTTTACGATCCGCAAGCTGGACAAGTTTTTATTGATGGGATTGATGTTCAAGATGTGACATTAAATACGCTACGGCGGCAAATCGGAATTGTGCCGCAGGAAACTATTTTATTTTCGGGGACGATTGCTCAAAATATTGCTTTTGGGCGCTCTTATTATGAACTGAAAGATGTGGAAAAAGCGGCAGAAATTGCTAACGCCCATCAATTTATTAGTGAGTTTCCCGACGGTTATCAAACTTGGGTTGGAGAAAGAGGTGTCAACTTATCTGGTGGGCAAAAACAAAGAATTGCGATCGCGCGTGCAGTCTTGCTGAATCCGCGCATTCTGATCCTCGATGAAGCAACATCAGCACTGGATTCGGAATCAGAAGCCTTGGTGCAGGAAGCTTTGGAAAGATTGATGTGCGATCGCACAGTGTTTATTATCGCACACCGTTTGGCTACTGTGCGGAAGGCTGACAGAATTTTAGTTTTGGAAAAAGGGAGAGTTGTGGAGTCCGGTACCCATGAGGAATTGCTCGAAAAAGGCGATCGTTATGCTCGTTATTATGCTCAACAATTCAGTTAACAAATTAGGAGACGGCAATGCCGTTTCCCTACCAGAAAATAATCACGTAGGGACACGGCACTGCCGTCTCCTGATT
>NZ_JAKJHX010000133.1:6475-14104 GCF_021648855.1 Tychonema litorale BBK16
CGTTTCCCTACCAGAAAATAATCACGTAGGGACACGGCACTGCCGTCTCCTGATTTCTATTCTTGTTCAAGCTTTCAACAGCGCCCTAGAAGCAGATTGGCCTGCGAGTTTCAGTTGCGATCGCAATTTCAGATTCAACAACGCCAAAATAGTCCACTGACTGAGTATAGACAACAAAATCGTAGTTCCAAATTCCATGTAAGCCGAAGAAGTCCAAAAAATCGGCAATGTCGTAGATAGCCAGAATACAGGAGCTTTTTCTAGAGTGAGCAACAGCATCGATAAAATCACAGGTGGTAACAAGATAGCACCGCAGATAGTACCTGCCGCCCAAATTTCCTGATTGCGGGTTTTGAGAAATAGGAATAGTTGGGTGATGGCTGCGTAGATCAGGATCAGATTTATCCCGAAAATTATACCCCAAAATAGGTTTATATCAAACGTCTCCATTTTGGTTTTAAGTTTGTAAATTAGTCCGCAGATGACAATTAAGGATGAGCTGAGGAGATTAATCGCGATCGCAACTATAGCCGGACTTTTTTCACTCCAAACCAAATCGAGTAATGGGTAACGTCGCCACAATTTATGGCCGCTGGGAACGATTTGTTGACGATATCTCGCCCAGTCATACAAAGATTGTCTATCAGACGTTAAAGATGCTATGACAATTAAGAACATTATCAAATTCAAGGCTAGCAAAGGAAAATCTTTACCGTAGCCTATGGAATTAGATTGGAGTGCAAAGCCTAAGATGATTGGCTGACAGCAGATAACCGCAAAATAACTTTGTCGCTTGCTAAAAACCGTGGTAGTCGGGTTAGGAAAACGGCGCTGCCATCCCTGCCACATCCAATAGGTTCCGATACCACAAATTGACAGAGACAAAACAAGGCCACTCACAATATTTTTACCTATTGGTAAGTAAAACCATTGTAACTTGTCTATATCTACACCTAATGAACCGAAATCGTATTGATCGATCGTTCCAGAAACTAGATATCTGAGGATACCAATGGAAGACACAAATGTTCCTAAATCCCCAGCACTTACTGTCAACTTAACTGTAGAGATTACAAACACAAACAAAGCGATACCACTAGCCAACCAAGGTTGAAATCCTCCTAGCCAACTGGTTGTTAATCCAAAGAGCATCGCAGTGCTATAGAATAAACTACAACTAGCCACAACTGCCATGTAGAAACCTAAAATTTCAAGCAAAGGTATTTGAGCAGTTAATCCACTGTATAGATGTAGTGGAATCACCAAAATTGCTGCTAGATAAAGTAAGATAGGAACACCAAAAATTTTGCCCAGAAAAATGGTGTTGGCAGATTGGGGACTGAGGCGAATAAAGTTCAGAGTACCCCGACGTTCCTCCTTATCTAAGTCACTGACGAGCATATAAGTGCCTGCTACTAATAAAGTTAACACGCTAAATATGCTCAGCCAAATAAATATTTCTACCGACCATTTTTGCCAGTCAATCACTAAGTTACCCAAGGTATCTGTGAGACATTTTGTTCCTGGTTTTGTGTCTGTGGTCGCCTTTAAAACACAAAATCTGTTATAAATCGGTTCAGTACCCTCAGTATTACGAAAAGCAACGGGTAACTGGGCTCTGTAATACATGAATAGTAGCAGTTGAGGCCCTAGGGAGAAAGCAGATGCGATCGCAATACTGCCCATTTTCAAGCGGCCTTTGATTTCTCGAAATAACTGGGGATTCCAGTTGCCAATTTGGTCTAGTAAATTGAGTGTCATAGGTTATTGGTGATTAGTTATTGGTGGGGGAGGGCGGGTTTATTTAACCTGTTTGCAATCGGAAAGGCCTTTGGTGAAACCGCCCCTACAGCTTCTTGAGAATGAATGGTGCAATATCTCAGTTATAACTCACGGTTCATTCTTTGCAGGAAGGCTTAAAAAACAGATTAGGATGCTTGCTGGTGTCCCATTTTCAGGAAAATGGTTTCTAAATCTTCTTGAGCACAGTGGAATTCGGTTAGAGGAATCTTCGCCAAGACAAGTTCGCGTAATAAATTGGCGGCATCTTCCTGGCTTCCCGAAAAATTAACACAAACCTGCTGGGTTTCTGGCACTATTTCCCAAGCTTCTACCCAAGGAAAGTTTTTTAATTCGGATACTAACGCTTCTAAATTGTTACCTAAAACCGACATGAAAATTTGCTGGCGACTGAGACGTTTGTAAAGTTCTTGTAAAGGTGCACTTTCAACGAGATATCCGAGTTCCATGATACCAACCCAGGTACAAAGTTCGGCTAAATCGCTCAGAACATGAGATGATATGACTACGGTCATGCCCACTGATTGCAAAAGTTTGATAATTTCACGAAACTGCATTCGGGCGATCGGATCTAAGCCTGAAACTGGTTCATCTAACAATAGCAACAGCGGTTCATGGATAATTGTCCTCGCTAAACTCAGGCGCTGTTTCATCCCTCGCGACAGGGTAGAAATTACGCTGTTACGCTTGTTGGTTAGTTGTACCAGTTCTAAAACGGAGTTGATTCGCGATCGCCGATGGGACTGTTGGAGATTATATAGTCGCGCAAAATATTCTAAATAATCCAAAACAGTCAAGTCGTCGTAGAGGGGAAAGTCGTCGGGAAGGAAGCCGATGCGTTGTTTGAGAATTGGATGCGATCGATCGCGCTGTAACCTGTCCCCATTGATGTAAATCTCCCCTGTAGTGGGTTCTTCAGCCGCCGCCAACATCCGCAGCAAGGTAGTTTTCCCCGCACCATTGGGGCCGATGAGTCCGCATACTTCCCCTGCTGCTACTTGCAAATCGATGTCATTGACGGCGATATGGCGATCGAATTGTTTCGTCAGCCCGCGAGTTTCTATTGCTAGTTGTTGTGCCATGTTTTGAGCGGTGAGAGAAATTTGATAGAGCAATCTCAGGCATGGAAATCGATGTTTCAGCTAGCCTAGCCTTTCCTTCAAGGAACTGTCATCTCGTTTCGGAAATGAAAACAACTAGATTCTCGATCGATGCCATTTTTCCTTTTGCGGCCGATCGCGATCGGGCACTATCACCCAAGCCACTTGAGAAAAAAAACTGGGTTTTTCACCTACTCAACACTTTGAATTAGTTTAATGTTATTTCTCAGCCATTCATTGACCAAAGCTTGAACCTCAATCTTTTTGTGATTAGCAATTTTAGTCACAAAGTCCTCAACATCGGGTTCGAGATAAATGGGATAATGAAACGTAGCATCAGGATGGTAAAACTTGCCTTGCTCTGACGAAGAAAAATCATACTCTGATTTCATAATTTCCTCTCTTGATAAGGTTGGCTTTCAGTGGGATTAGCTTTGCGGGCTGAAATAATCCGAATTATACAGGAGGTGCGATCGGTTTGTTCAAAGGTATGTACAACAACCATTAAAATTCAGGACTAATTCTACTATTTCAAATCTTCCAATTTAATCCTCGGATCGATCGCCTTCAGCAACAAATCTGCCAACAAATTCCCCACAATCAACATCGCAGAACCCATCATCAAAGTTGCCATGACCAAATACAAATCTTGATTAGTCACAGCATCCAAAGCCAGCTTTCCCAAACCAGGCCAATTAAAGAAAAGTTCGGCAATAAACGCACCACTCAACAAACTAGCAAACTCAAAACCTAACAACGTAATCAATGGATTAACCGCATTCCGCAAAGCATGAAGATAAATTACTCGATTTTCCGGCAAACCTTTCGCCCGCGCTGTCCTGATGTAATCTTGACGCAGCACGTCCAATAATTGTCCCCGCATCAATCTTTGCAAACCTCCAAAACCAGTTAGACTCAAGGCGACTGTTGGCAAAATTAAGTGCCAGCCGTAATCCATGATTTGACCCCACCAAGGTAAGTCTGCATGGTCAATACTGGTCATTCCTCCTACTGGAAACAGAGGCGATGTATTCTGGGCGAAAAATAGCAGCAGCAATGCCATGATAAAGCTGGGAAATCCTTGTCCTGTGTAGCTGACTACTTGCAAAATGCGATCGAGTGTCTTATTTTGATTGACGGCGGCGACTATTCCCAAGGGAATTGCGATCGCCCAAGTTACAATCAAAGATGCGATCGCCATTAACAACGTCGCCGGTACTCGTTCCCACAGCAGAGAAGCCACCGATCGCTGATACACAAAACTCGTACCAAAATTCCCCCGCGTCACAATTTGTTCCAGCCAGCGCAGATACTGGACAAATGCTGGTTTATCTAAGCCGAATTGTTGTTCTAGTTGTTTAAGTGTCTCCGGCGAAATCTTCGGATTTTGGCTCAAAGTATCCAAGTAATTTCCCGGTGCAAGTTCAATAATTGCGAAACAAAGAATTGATGCTAAAAATAGTGTTAATAGAGCCTGCAACAGTCTTTTCAAAACATAGATAAATGTCTCATTACCAAACAAAGAACTCAATATTCGTAAGTTTTGGTTTAATTTAATAGTCATTGGTTATTGGTTAGTTGTTATTAGAAGTAGGTTGGGTTGAGCGATAGCGAAACCCAACACCTTATTTTAATTAATGGAAATTTCAAATGAAGAGTTGGGTTTCGTTAACTCAACCCAACCTACCTATTTTGGGTTTTGCATAATTCGTTCTAATACTCAACTAGCGTCACGATCGGCACATCTGGCAATTTCTGCCTACCACCCAAAGCCAGTAATTCAATCACAAAAGCCAAACCAACAAGTTCACAGCCAGCTTGCTCTAACAACTTAACTGTTGCTGCTGCGGTTCCGCCAGTGGCAATCAGATCGTCTACAATCAGGACTCGACTACCGGGTGCGATCGCATCTTGGTGCATTTCCAGGCGATCGACACCATACTCCAACTCGTACTCAGCGAAATAAACTGCTCCCGGCAATTTCCCCGGCTTGCGGACTGGAACAAAGCCCACTCCCATTTTATAAGCTAAAGGCGTGCCAAATATAAAGCCCCGCGATTCCATACCTACAATGTAGTCAGGAGACATTGCAGAGCATTTTTCGGCTAAACTGTCAATGGTGTAGCTCAGCCCTTGGGGGTTTTGCAGCAAAGTTGTAATATCTCGAAACATAATTCCCGGCTTCGGGAAATCAGGAATGTCGCGAATCAGAGATTTGAGATCCATATTGTAGAGCGGGATTGAGGGTAACGAGGCATCAAAAATGGTACACTAATAATGTCAAAAATTAGAAACTAAAAAATCAAAAATAAAACTAATCGCTTTCTCCATTGTTCCCATTTTTATTTTACAATTACTTAAATTAGTGCCTACGGGCAAAGAAAATGTCATAATTCCCTAACAACAGGGTTGAATATTAAGATTTTTCACCCTAAGATCTAAAGTCAAAAATCTAATATCTAAAATCCAATGATCAAATTGGCAGCACGAGTGGGCGAAGTTCCTCCTTCCATCACCTTAGCGATCGCAGCTAAGGCGAAAGCCATGAAGGCCGAGGGGATTGATGTCTGTAGTTTGAGTACGGGTGAACCTGATTTTGATACCCCAGAACACATTAAAGCAGCGGCTAAGCAGGCTTTAGACAGCGGCAAGACGAAGTATGGCCCGGCGGCTGGGGAACCAGAGTTAAAAGCTGCGATCGCCCGTAAACTACGCAACGACAACAATCTCCACTATCAACCTGAGAATATCATCGTCAGCAACGGCGGCAAGCATTCCCTATACAATCTGATGATGGCTCTGATTGAGGCGGGAGACGAGGTAATTATCCCTGCTCCCTATTGGGTAAGCTATCCAGAAATGGTAAAACTCGCCAATGGGAAGCCAGTAATTGTGCAGACTGATGCTTCTACGGGATATAAAATCACCCCGGAACAACTGCGTCAAGCGATTACTCCCCGCACCAAGTTATTTGTACTGAATTCGCCATCTAACCCGACGGGAATGGTGTATAGCCCTGCCGAAATCAAAGCACTAGCAGAGGTGATAGTCGATCGCGATATTTTAGTAGTTTCTGACGAGATTTACGAAAAAATTATATACGACGGTGCTCAACACGTCAGTATCGGCTCCCTGGGTCAAGAAATATTCGATCGCACAATCATCAGTAGCGGTTTCGCCAAAGGTTACTCAATGACTGGTTGGCGCATCGGTTATCTAGCTGGACCGATCGAACTAATCAAAGCTACCAGCATCGTTCAAGGACACAGTACCTCCAATGTGTGTACTTTTGCACAGTACGGCGCGATCGCAGCCTTGGAAAGCAGCCAAGAATCTGTCGAAAAAATGCGTCTGGCTTTTGCCGATCGGCGTGAAGTAATATTTGAATTACTTGATTCCATTCCCAAAATTAGCTGCATCAAACCCGACGGCGCTTTCTATATGTTTGTCAATATCAGCAAAACAGGAATGAATTCTCTACAATTTTGCGACGCTTTATTAGAACAGCAAAAAGTAGCAGTTATTCCCGGCATTGCTTTTGGTGCAGACGACCACATTCGCTTATCCTACGCCACCGATTTAGGGACAATCAAAAAAGCTCTCGAAAGGCTAGATAAGTTTGTTCGTCACATCTGAATATTAGTTAGTAGTCTGTTGACTGTAGTCTGTTGACTGTTGACTGTTAACGGTTGACTGTTAACGGTTGACTGTTAACGGTTGACTGTTAACGGTTGACTGACTACTATCAATTGACTACTATTGACTGACCAATGACCAATGACCAATGACTAATGACTAATGACTAATGACTAAAGTTGTTTAGTCATAATCTCTTTGAGCAAATCCAGCCCCTTCTTAACACGCCGAGAAACAGTCACCGCACTAATACCCAAGCGTTCAGCCGTTTCCTTCTGCGTTAAATCATACAAAAAAACAAACTCCAATATCTCACGAGTCCGTTGTTCCAACAGAGACAAAGCTTGCTGTACGCGAATTTGGTCTTCTTGAGCCAACTGAAAACTGCGATACTTGCTATCAGGAACCAACGCTCCCAGACAAGTAGCCCCATCATCTTCATCTTGAATCGGCGCATCCAAACTCAGAGGTGCACGGTTGAGATGGGCTAGCTTAATTTCTCCCCATTCTTCTACAGAAATCTCCAGTGCTGCGGCCACTTCAAAATCTTTAGGATAGCGGTTAAACTGAACTTGTAAATCCTTGATCACTGATACAGATTTGCGTTCTAATGACAACCAGTGTCTCGGAAATCGTACCGAAGGGCTTTTATCTCGCAGATAATGCTGAATTTCGCCCCGGATGTAGGGAATTGCAAAGGAACTAAATGCGTGTCCCTTCGACAAATCAAACCGCTCAATCGCTCTGATCAAGCCAATACAGCCAACTTGCAGCAAGTCATCATAGCTTTCATCGCACTGGTTGATCCAGTGGTGAACTTCTTTTCTCGCCAGTCCAATATTCAGTTTCACTAACTGATTGCGGATTTCATTGGAGCCGGAATTGTTGTACTCGCGTAGTAATTGCGAGTTTTCGTTTTTGAGTTCGCTTGTGACTGTGGTAGGCATGGTGGTGTAAAAGGTGGTAGAGCACAGGAGTAATTCTGCCTTAGATCTAGTTTCAAGTCTAGTCTAGTCTAAAAAAATTATTTTTAAGTGGTTTGACACTCCCGGGCCTGAAGGCGTGGGGATTCTTGGCTCAATCAGTCAACTTG
>NZ_JAKJHX010000134.1 GCF_021648855.1 Tychonema litorale BBK16
TCAAGAAAAGCCGTCCTAAAAGGACGGGGCTTGTATCCCCTTTTTTTGGTCATTGTCAGAGGGTCACATTCACAACAGTCACATTAGCCTGTTCGGAACCACTGATTATCCTCTACTCTCAAAGAAGTCGAACTTTCCGCCATTATGTTCGGATCGATAAGGATAAATTATGAAGATACACTATCCGTGCGATCGCGCCAGACTGTGCTTTGGTGCGATCGCAACCTTAGCCCTGACAATGATTTTAGCTGCTGCCGGCGCTGTTCGGAGCCAACCGCTACAAATTGCCCCAGGATTTCCCGAACCGCTGAGTGTGTCGGGAGTTTCTGGCGGCCCGAACAACAGTGGCGACTGCGGTTTTGTAGCCCTTGGGCCGAACCACGTCATCGAAGTCACCCAAGATTTACCTTATTGGCGGATTGCAGTACAAACCGCTGGAGCTCCGAGTTTGATGATTCAAGGGCCGAGGGGTCGTTTCTGCGTCCTACCGGCCAATGCTGCCACGGCAACTGTAGAATTTTCCGGTTATGGGGACAAGGGAACCTATGCTATCTTTGTAGGCGATCGGGCTCAAGGTCAACACCCTTATTCTCTCTCTATTTCTCAAAAACGAAACTAAAAAGGTAATTGGTAATTGGGCATTGGGAATCGGGCATTGGGAATCGGGCATCGGGAAATACTCAGATTTGTAGTCATGACTTTAGTCTTCAAAAATCCAAAATCCAAAATTTAAAATCTAAAATTCGGTGATTTGTTCCCTCACCCACTTGCGAAACAATCTAAGAGTTTTACTTGTACCCAGTGTTTGGCTTTGTTCACAATATTCAGAAATAGCTTCAACAATTGGCAAATTTGGAAATATTAGACTAATTTCGGATGCAACATACCTCCCATTTTCAAGCACATTAATCTCAAGCTTATTATTTTCATACCGCCAAATTTCCGGTACTCCCAGCGCCTCGTAAGCATCCAGTTGAGTCTTGGAAGTTAGATCCACTTCAATTGCTAAATCAGGAGGCGGCTCGATAGTTAAATCGATGCGCTTTTTACCAATCATTCGAGCATGATTTTGAATATAAAAACATTCATCAGGCTCAATTCCTTGTAACATACTTTTTCGCTTAAAAGTCGTCGAACCAAATGGTTCAAAGTCGATTTCTAGTTCCTCAAACAAAATATTCACTAAATAGCTAATAATAATTTTAGCTTTCTCGTGTTCTGGTAGTGGCATCCTAATCTCCAAAGTTCCTTGACTGTAAGCTATTCTAGAAGCACGATGTTCTCCCAACTCCTCTAAAATTGCTTCAAATTCCTGCCAGTTGACATCATGAAAGAGCACTCGATGTCCAGGCGGTACACTGATTTGTCTTAATTGCAGAGCTACCATTTTAACCTCCAATCTATCTAAGTTTATGATAACTTGTCTATCCTTTTTAAATTTAGGATGTGTGAATCTTCAATCCAAAATCCAAAATTTAAAATCTAAAATTCGGTGATTTGTTCCCTCACCCACTTGCGAAACAATCTGAGAGTTTGACTCGTGCCCGCTGTTTGACTTTGTTCGCAATATTGAGAAATAGCTTCAATAATTGGCAAATTGGGAAACGTTGGACTAATTTCAGATGCCACATATTTCCCATTTTCAAGCACATTAATCTCAAGCTGATTATTTTCATACCGCCAAATTTCCGGTACTCCCAGCGCCTCGTAAGCATCCAGTTGAGTCTTGGAAGTTAGATCCACTTCAATCACTAAATCAGGCGGCGGATCTACAGTCAAATCTATACGTTTTTTCCCAATCATCAAAGCGTAATTCTGAATGTAAAAACAGTTGTCAGGCTCAATTCCTTGCAACATACTCTTGCGCTTGAAAGTCGTCGAACCAAAACACTCTCGATCCACTTCAAGTTCTTCGAGTAGAATCTTGACCATATCACCAATAATTTCCTTATTAAATTCGTGTTCTGGTAGTGGCATCCTAATCTCCAAAGTTCCTTGACTGTAAGCTATTCTAGAAGCACGATGTTCTCCCAACTCCTCTAAAATTGCTTCAAATTCCTGCCAGTTGACATCATGAAAGAGCACTCGATGTCCAGGCGGTACACTGATTTGTCTTAATTGCAGAGCTACCATTTTAACCTCCAATCTATCTAAGTTTATGATAACTTATCTGTATCAGTAATTGGGCATCGGGCATCGGGAGTTGGGAATTGGGAATTGGGAATTGGGAATTGGGAATTGGGAATTGGGAATTGGGCATTTTTCACTGTCAACCAATAACCAGTAACCAATAACCAGTAACCAACAACTAATAACCAATAACTACTCAACTATTTTTTGCTGTTTATAAAGCTCCTTAAACTTGCGCTGCTGCTCATTATGATCCACAATTGGATCTGGATAAGGCAGAGTCCTTCGCACTAAAGGCGGAATATTTCCGGTTAGCAACAGTTTCGTATCGACTCGGCGCAATTCAGGCACCCAGTGCCGAATATATTCCCCTTCTGGATCAAATTTTTGAGCTTGAGTGGAGGGATTGAATATTCGTAAAGGTTTCGGATCCATGCCACTCGATGCACTCCATTGCCACCCACCATTATTAGCAGAAAGGTCGCCGTCTATCAATTTTTGCATAAAGTATTTTTCCCCCCACTGCCAGTTAATAATTAAATCTTTGGTGAGGAAACTAGCAACTATCATCCGGCATCGATTGTGCATCCAACCAGTCTGATTTAATTGCCGCATTGCCGCATCTACAATTGGATACCCAGTTTTGCCTCTACACCATGCTTGAAACAGTTTTTGATCGTTGTCCCAAGGAAAGTCTTTGAATGCTTGACGGTAGGGCCCATCTGCTAATTCTGGGAAGTTATACATGGCGTGTTGATAAAATTCTCGCCACGCTAATTCCTGTTGCCAAGTGCGGATATTTGCGCGCGTTTCTTCGTTGCGACAATTATCCATGACTATCTGGGTAGCTTGCCAGACTGTACGGATACCTATGGCACCAAACTTGAGGGCTGGGCTGAGTTGTGATGTGCCATTAACTATTGGGAAATTACGCTTTTCTTGATATTCGTAAATTGCCCGATCGCAAAATTCTTCCAACTTTTCTCGCGCTGCATCTTCTCCCGGTTCAATTAACAATGAACCTTCCCAAACAAATCCCAAATCTCTGGCACTTGGCAACACTTGAATTGCCCCTGCTTGGTTAGCAATCTCTTGTTCTTCTGAGGTTAATCCTACCATTAATTCCAGAGAAATTACTGGCAGTGTTTCTACTGGTTGAGTTTTAGGTTTACTGTTCCATCTTTTCCAAAATGGTGTATAAACTGTATATATAGTTCCCGTACCAGTGCGAATTTCATCCGGTGCGTGTAGCAGTTGATCCCAGAAGTTTTGGATCGTAATTCCTGCTTGTTGGAGAGCGTTTGATACTGCTAAATCGCGTTTTTTTGCATAGGGTTCCACATCCCAATTCCAAAATACTGCTTTGGCATTGATAGCTGTAGCTAATCTTGGGATTCCTTGACTAGGTTCATCTTGAATTATTAGTAATTGACTGCCAGATTCAGCGTAACTTTGCTGAAGTTTCTGCAAGCAGCCGATCATATATGCGACTCTGGCGGGGGCTACATCATCAAGATCGAGGAGATTGCGATCGAGACAAAAAATACCAACTACTTTTTGACTTTGCTGGCGCGCCGCTCCTAGTCCGATATTATCACAAATACGCAAATCTCGACGATGCCAAAATAAAATTAGGTCAGACATTTGATTTTAGATTTTATATTTTATATTCCAGGATAAATACGGGATCAAAAATCCGGTGGTTGAGCGTAGTCGAAACCACACATTCCGGGCTTCGACTACGCTCAGCCTACGACTTTTTTCCGGTGGTTGAGCGTAGTCGAAACCACGCATTTTAAGTTAAAAAAGGACGGGCTAAGAAAAAGCTAGAAATTGATTTTGCATCAATTGGTTCCCCAGCTAAAATCGCTTTTTCTAATTCTTCAGGAGTGAATAAAACAGTTTCCATGTCTTCATCATCATCTTGGGCTGGTGGCTTTTCCAGTTTTTCCAAATCTTGGGCTAAAAAAGCATAAATGATTTCATCGGAATAACCGGGGGCGAGCAAAAACTCCCCTAATCTTTGCCATTTACCCGCGCGATATCCGGTTTCTTCTTGAATTTCGCGTTTAATGGTTTCGGCGGGTGTTTCGTTGATTTCTACTGTACCAGCAGGAAATTCTAAGATTCGCCCTTTAGCAGCAAAACGATATTGTCGCACCAATACGAGTTTACCTTCGGGGGTGACGGGAACTGCAAGGGCTCCACCGGGGTGGCGAATACATTCCCATTCGCCTTCGGAACCGTTGGGAAGCCGGAGACTGGTTACGTCAAAATTAAACTTACGCCCTTTGTAAAACAGGCGTTGTTTGAGGAGTTGGGGTAGTTCTTGACCGATCGCCATAAGCAACAAGTAAATAATCTTAGAGTGCACTGATTTAACACATCATAGTTGATGACAGGCATTAATTTTTGTTCAGTTGTTACAGAATAATTTTTTGGACTCCCGAACAGTCTGCGGTTTGCACCAATTGTCCGATCGCACTTCCGGTCACTGGATGCACCCAATCCGGGGCAATTTCTGCCAAAGGGACTAATACAAACGCTCTTTCTGTCATGCGAGGGTGAGGTAGAGTCAGTGTCGGAGTTTCTAGGACTAAATTATCATATAATAGCAAATCTAAGTCTAATGTTCTCGGCCCCCACTTTTCTTGACGAATTCGATTGAATTTTATTTCAATTTCTAATAAAGCTAATAGTAACTCTTCTGGTTCTAGTATAACTTCTAGGATGGCACAACCGTTGATATAATCTGGTTGGGGTGGTCCGATTGGAGCTGTTTGATACCAGCTTGAATGAGATTTTACTGCTATTCCTGGAGTTTTGTTTAGAGTTGCGATCGCACTTTTGATGATTGTCAGGGAATCGCCTAAGTTGCTACCGAGGGCGATCGCACATTTTATGGATTTCATGGTAATTGAGAATTGGGAATTGAGAATTAGTTATTTTCTGAGTGGCCCGAGGGTAGATTTTATTATTTTAATCTGAGCTTAACATCATATTAATCATTGTTTATTATCATTGAAAAACGTTAGTATTTAATTTAAAAGTTAATGAGTTTGCACCGTCGCCTCTTGTCTGCCTTCATCTTGATAACTCTAAATTTAACATCGAGTATATCGATCGCCTTAGCTGAAACCAAAGAGCGCTATCTTACCTTAGATTCGGACGGTAGTCAATCTTTTTCGGGTTTAGTTCAGCAGGCCGAAGAGTTGGCAAAAGATGCGATCGCCCAAGAATTCCAAAATAATCCCGGATTGACAGGAATTACCATTGTAGTTACAGCCGATCGCAGCAGACGCATGGTTCCAGTTTTGCGATCGAGAGTATCTCGCAATCAGTGGCAGAAAGATTCCCGAATCGAACAGTGGACTAGATATTTTGCAGATGCTAAATACCTCTTGGGATTCAGAGAGGGTAATATCTCATCCTCAAATTCTGGGCCATCCCAAACTATTAACGTACCAGCGCCCAGTCGGCCAGCATCCCGACAAAACGATCCGGGTTTTCGAGATGACTAATTGAGAATTGGGAATTGGGCATTGGGAATTGGGCATTGGGCATTGGGCATGGGTCACAAATAACCAATAGCCCTTCGACTACGCTCAGGGGACGCAAATAACAAATAACCAATAACCAATCGTTAATCAAAATATAATCTCACTTTAATTAACCTTGATGTTAACTTCCCTTAATTTAACAACGATAAAATTCTATAGAGAATCACCAGACTAGGGATGTGGGGTTGAACAGGAATTTATGTCTAAAATAACTCGCCGACAACTGCTAATTTTCTTCGGAAGCAGTGCAGCTACAACTGTGCTTGCGCCTCAACTAACTGAAACACTATTCGGAATCAATTCCACCTCGGCGGAAGCTGCATTCAGCCCACTATCTTTCACTCCGTTAAGACTTCCCCACCCACTGCCAATTTATCAAGAATTGTCCAGCTTTATGCCAACAGGTCAAAACGGACAAGGAACTGTGATGGCGGCTTCGCAGAATACTAAATTAACTAGCTACAACGTTATTGACGATGTAGTTGTACCACCGGAATACGAACGCTATGTGATTCTCCGCTGGGGCGATCGCGTTTTCCCCGATTCCTCCGACTATTTCGGCTACAACAACGACTACACAGGCTTCGTAGGCCTGCGCGGCAGCAATGACGACGGCTATCTCTGGGTTAACCACGAGTATGTATCCTTCCCAATGTCGAAAGTGGCACCGGATACCCCGTCAGATTTGGCACCATTTCCCGCAACCGATCGCGCCGTCCTCGGTCTAGACTTATCCGTAAAAAATCGCGCTACCCTCGGCGAATTCATGTATAACATGGGTGGTTCGATCGTCCGCATGACCAAACAAGCTAATGGGAGATTTGGCGCGATCGCCCGCGACCCCCTCAACCGCCGTCTCCACGGACTTTCCGGCCTCGGAATCAACAGCCAACGTTCCGACGCATACAAAAGTGTCACCTCCTGGGGAACCAGACAAGGCGACGACAAATACCTTGTAGGTACCGGCCCAGCAGCCACCCAAGTCTTCGCCCAAGTCAACAGCGATGGACTCGGAAACCGCATCATCGGTACAGCCTACAACTGTTCCGGCGGCACAACTCCCTGGGGTACAATCCTCTCCGCCGAAGAAAACTTCCAAGGTAGTGAAGCATTTTTCGTCGGAGTTCAAGAAAGCGTCAAACCCAACGGCGCCCAAACCAGCTACGCCAAGGGCACTAGCGGTGAGGAATTCGGCTTAGTCGGCGAAAAATACGGCTGGATGGTAGAAGTCGATCCTCAAGACCCCAACTTCCGCCCCCGCAAACACACCTGGTTGGGCCGTTTCCGCCACGAAAACATGGCGATACGCGCCGAAGCAGGTCGTAAGTTAGTAGTGTACATGGGAGACGATCGGCGCGGCGGACACACCTGGAAATTTGTCAGCAACGGTAATGTCACCAATCCCACAGATAAAAACAACAGCCGCTTGTTTGAAGAGGGCACTTTGTACGTCGCCCAATTCAACCGTAACGGTGCGGGAAGATGGCTACCACTGGCATTAAATAGCCCGACAAATCCAGTGAGTCCCAAAAAAATGGGCGAAGCCGAATTAGCAAGTTTTGGCAAAGCTCAAAGAGATGCCAATACTCGCTTCCCAAAACGCGCCGGAATTGCTGGTCAAACTGAGGACGGCGGTTCTTTTGTAGTAGATACAACTAATGAAGCAACAGCACTTCCCGGCTACAGAAATAAAACTCTTGCTAATTTCTATAGCAGCCAAGGTGCCGTTTTAGTTGATGCTTTTTTAGCTGCTAATTTAATTGGTGGCACTCCGACGGCACGCCCTGAAGATTTGGAAATTAATCCTACGACTAAGGAAGTTTTCATTGCTTATACTGATGGCGCACCGGGAAGCGATGGCTATCCAGATTCCCGCATTTTTAATGTTGCGAAATACACTGCCGCCCTCAATAGCGGTCAGCAATCTGGAGGAATTTACAAAATAATTGAAGATAGTTCCGACGGTGCGGGTTCGACCTTCCGTTGGCAACGTTTTAGTCAAGGTGGAGAAGCTGGTGCCCAAGCTGGCGCAGGATTTGCGAATGTAGATAACTTGGATTTTGACACTCAAGGTAATGTTTGGGGTGTCACTGATATGTCTACTAGCACGCACAATGGTTTTGACGTTGGTGCACTTGGAAAACCAGCAACTATCGACCACAAGAAAACTGGAAATGTCTCGGAAATTACTGGTGTTTTCGGGAACAATTGGCTGTTTTATATTCCGACTGTCGGCCCGAATGCAGGAAGTGTAATTCCGTTTGCTGTTGGGCCGAACCGATGTGAAATTACGGGGCCAACTTTTATCGGAGATACCCTGATAGTTGCGGTGCAGCATCCTGGGGAAGATTGCCCGATTGATGACGGTACTGTACTCAGCCGACAAATTGAAATGTTGGATTTGAACGGTACTGTTTTCAATCAGACTCGGACTGTTTCTCGTGGTAGTTTGTGGCCGAGTAATATCTCGAATGATTCGCGTCGTTCGCCCATGCCTTCGGTGATTGGGATTCGTCGCGTGCGATCGAATACAAGCGGTCAGTTTGTTTAAATAGGACTTGCGATAGAGCTTATAAACCGGGTTTTTGTCCAGGTATGTCGTTGCGATCGGCAGATTTGGTAAAAACCCGGTTTCTTTGGTCAGAGTGCGTAATATCAAATCCGGTAGCATCGGAATTATTAGTTGCCGAAATTAGGAGACGGCAGTGCCGTGTCCCTACAATTAATCGGGTAGGGACAAGGCACTGCCGTGTCCTGGCTGTGGGTAATATTAATTCCGATGCAACTAAGAAAATTGTACTTGGCGATATAAATCGGCGATCGCAATTTCTAGATTCACCGATTCAAGTTGCAAGGAATCGCCCAAACCATACTCCGATAGTACCCATTGCCTCTGTGGATTGCGCCGAAACATCTCTACTCCTGGCTGTTCAACTTGCACCAAGACATACTCTTGCAGTGTTGAAAATTGGCGGTATTTAGCAAATTTAGTACCGCGATCTATTGCTTCGGTGGAAGGCGATAAAACTTCGATAATCAAGGAAGGGAATTGCACTAATTGTGGATCGTTATCGCGATCGTCGCAAGTTACGACAACATCAGGATAAAAATACTTTCGCCCTGGTTCCACTTGGACTTTGACATCCGCCATGTACATCTCGCAAGGGCGATCGACAAGGGCATCATCCAGGAGTTTCGAGAAGTTGAAGGTAATCCGATTGTGATTGCGGGTTCCCCCACTCATGGCGACGACTTCGCCATCCCAATACTCGTAGCGTTCTTCTTGGGTGGGTTCCCAAGCGAGATATTTTTCTGGGCTCATCGATAGGCGATCGGGTAAGGCAACCATAAGGACTTTAAGTAATAAATAAACACTTCTATTATATTCACTCTAATACGGTTCAGATAAGAGCAATCTGATCTAAGGTGAATTCCGCATATAATCCTTATTAACAGCAGCATTTTCTATCTGATTACGGAATACATCAAGCATTCCCATAATTTCTGTGTGTAACTCTATATACTCTTCTCTGTCAACCGTCAAATAGTTACCATGTGCAATTTCGTTTCTTGTTTTCAAAAGCTTAATATCGATTAGCACGGACTTAGTAGAGTAAACCGAAAAGTCTATTCCCAGAGTACAAGTTATTTCCTTCAAAATGTCAGAAGACAGATTAGATGCAGTAGAAATTGCATCTTTGTCTTTGTATGGTAGAGAGCATTTAGTATTTAAGTTAGAAATGAAGAAATCACAAACAGGTATGTATAATGATGGTTTATTGGTGTCTCTAGCTTCGTTCAATTTTGTCTTCATTGCCAAAGCTAGAAAATTGCTACTAAGCTGATCGTAGCGAAGCTTTTGCATCGCAACATACTCTAGGTAACTATTTGATGCTAATTTGACAAAACCTTCCCAATGGGCATAGAGAATACATATTCCACTGCGAATCAACGCATTATGCCTTTGAGGAGAAACATTTCTCGCTTCTACCAAGGATTTGACTTCTGAAAGTTCCTTCTTTCGCCAAGCAAGATCAGTTGAAAGTTTATCACTTAATTGTTCAGGAGTTCGGATACTCATTAGGAGGAAAATACTTTTCTACCAAGCGGAATTAGGTAAGGTAAACGTCTTGCAGCATTCAACCCTCCTCCCGACCATTTTTGATAAGTTGGATGTGACCAAATACCTTTTATTTTATCAGATATCAGGTTTATTTGAGGTAGATTTTTATAGTTATATCCGATTCCCAATGCTACCACTTCGTATGCCGATAATGAAAAACCACCAAGAAACCTATCTTGTTCACATTTATATTTCTTGAAACTATCATCACCTGTAATTTCATTCAGAAGATCGAATGTTGTTTTGAATGCGGTTTCTATATGGTGATAATCTAAATCTTTATCTTTATCAGGAGCCATTTCGCGCATCTTTTCTGTTAGAAAAACGTGAACATCACGACCCAATTTTTTAATATTTTCCTCATCCCTGTCAAATAGAAGTATGAAACGTAAT
This sequence comes from Tychonema litorale BBK16, assembly GCF_021648855.1. Lineage (GTDB taxonomy): Bacteria > Cyanobacteriota > Cyanobacteriia > Cyanobacteriales > Microcoleaceae > Microcoleus. The sequence goes on from NZ_JAKJHX010000134.1 coordinate 10,207, forward strand.
ACTAATTCCATATCATACTGTTCTTCATAGAGCCTATCGCTTAAAGCTGTACATTTTTTGAATGGTTCATAATCTGCAAGTGAACGCATCAATTGATATAATTTTTTATTCAACATCAAAAGAATACAGTTTCTCACTTCTTGATGTGTAGCAACTGAACCTCCTGTGTTTAGTCGTTGAAACAGCTCATATTTAATCATTTCATCGCTTTCTTTCTCAACAATATTGACAGCAATCTTTGAGCGTTTAATCAATAAACGTTGTGTTTGAGTGAAAGAATTATCTTTGTCATTAGGATCGTCCCATTTTTTACCTTCTAAAGAAGCTAAATATGTGGTTTTTTGTAAAGCTACTGGATATCCATTATTTTCTGATTCATCTTTTTCTGATTCATCTTTTTTCAAAAGACCGACAAATTCATATATTGTTGATAGTCTCTGAACACCATCTACAACATCCCAAACACCATCATCTCTTTGGCTAACAAAGATTGGCGGAATAGGTATACCTAGCAAAATTGATTCTATGAAGGTTGATTTTTGATGATCTGACCAACGAAAAAATCTCTGAAAATCTGGATGAATATCAATCTCACTGCTCTCATAAAGACTAATCCACTCTCCAATAGACATTGAGTAGCTATCAGTCCGAATTTCTTGCCTTGTTTTGTCAATCTCATCTTGCAGGGACATAGTTCAAGGTGTGTTAAATGTTGTTATGTATAACTATTTTTGTAGAAGAGGGATACTTGGCCATTCTACTGTGTTCCGTTGCGCATGACAAAAAGTCAGTCTTTAACCCTGCAATTATAGCATATCAAACGATTTGTTGCGTAAGTCTTATTAATTTACCAAATTACTGTAGCCCAATCCCCTTCATAAACTCCGTCCTTCCTTCAATTATTGAAGGCATTAAAACACAACGCACCAACAATTCTAAATCCAACTCTGGCAACAACTCACTTCTTGAAACTTGCTCATAATTATCCTCGCGCAGCCCATAAACAGACAACTGATTATTTTCCCAAAACCAGACTTCAGGGATGCGAACTTGCAAATACTTAGCTAGTTTATTTGTACTACCGCTAGTAATTGTCACCTCCACTGCTAAATCAGGATGCTCTTTCTTTTCACCTATATAATAAGACTCGTCTGGTTCAAATGAAACATCTTTGGCTCGATTTTTACGAGTCGCACTACCTACAGGAATATATTCAATTCCCATTTCACAAAAGTAGAGTTGTAGCAAAAAATTAAGAATACAACTGATTGTCTCATGTGCTTCACCCAGTGTCATAAACTCGATCCACCCATCAAGATAAGTTATCCGCAAACCAGAAGAGTCTGCCATCAAAGATTCGATCGCCTCAAACTGCTCCCAACTATAATAACCGGGGAGAACCAATCGCTGTTCTGCAAGCGTAACTGTTTCTTCTAAAAGTTGTGCTGTCATAGGTATCACCGTCCTATTTTAAATTATTAGCCCCTACCTAGCAAAACCAGGCAGGGGCATTCTCTCAGATTCTAGCTTAATTAACTAATGCGATCGCCCTTTTAGTCAACGCATCAGCAGTCAACCCATTAAACGCCATCAACTCACCCGCACTAGCAGTAGTTTCCCCGCGCTTCCAAGCGAAAGTATCACGCGGACAATTGCTGCGTAGCATCACAGGCTCCAACATCCCAGAAGCGCCACCTATCACACCAATCAAGGCATCTCCGCCAAACATTTCGGCAAATTTGTCATCGCTCAAAAAGCCGCCATCAGCCTCAGAACAAGTATCCCAAGCAACATCTGTCGGGCGGTACAAACGGCGCGGATTGATAATAGAAACAATCCGCGAACCAATCCCGGATTTTTCCAAACCAGTCGCCGCTTCAAAAGCAGGAATTAAACTCATATCGCCAATTACAGCAAATACAACTTTCTTATCTCCAGCTATTTCTTGTAACACGATCGCACCGTCTGCCAAACCTTGCCGAGTCTGGGCAAAAGTAGTCCGAATTGGCAGTGGTGATTTACTCGCAGTAATCACAATTCCTTTATTCTTTGCAGTCAAAGCCCAATCGTAACAAGCTTGAATACTGTTAGCATCGGGTGGAAACAAAGGAAACACATTGCCATTCCGCATCATTGCCGCAAAATAAGCTTCAATTTCCGGGCGCTGGTGCGTCCAACCATTACGGCCTTGCTCTAAAGCACCTGCTGTAAATAAGGTGACAGTAGCTGGAGTTGGACGACGCAATTCTGCCATTGCTTGGGTGACAGTTTGCCAAATTGGTAAACCATTGATGGCAAAAGATTCGTAGGAACACCACAAAGTCCGCGCGCCGAATAGCGACAAACCTACGGCTAAACCTGCACAAGCATCTTCACTCAAGGGTTCGTAAACTTGACCGTTTGGCGATTGATTGTATAAGTCATCTGTCGTTGGGTGGATGATTTTCAGGGCTTGGTTGATGTTGGCAATTCCTGATGCTTCATTGCCATCTGCATTGGTGACAATAAAAGTCCGATCGCGCTCACCGACTTTTCCTACCAAACGTCCCATTGCTGTTGTCGAAACCTTCGCTTCTCCACCAACTGCAAATTCCTCTAAAGGCAATTCGCCTAAATCTGCCAATGGCAATTCAAACTCTGTTACCACTGTTTTTGATGCTGGGCCGCCGCCTGCACGTTCCGCATTTGTGCGGACTAATTGCCAAGCTTCAGCAGTCAAAGCCCGCTTCTTTAAAGCACTAACAATATGCGGTGCATCCAGGGTGTCTTTTGGATAAAGATTGTGAGATTTTGCACCCAGCGCGTGGACACCAGCACCTTTCAATTGTTTGATGATAAACACAGTCAATTTGCCACCGAGAGCAGATTTTGCAGCTTTGTCAACTCCTTGCAAAACAGCTTTGGTAAAAGCCATCCGCTGTTCTAGAGAAAAAGCAGTGCTGTCAATATAATCTCCAGTTTGACTTCCATCATCAAATTCCTTAGCGTCAATTAAGATGATTTCTTCAAAACCATTTCCTTGCCAATAAGCAATCATTTCCGCATTGGTTTTAGTCGAAACCATGCTATGATGTTCCTGGGAATATCCATTCCAAACTAACACTGGCAAAAAGTTAGTAACCGTTGGATAAGCAGTATGAAAATGTCCCATGCTGCTCATCGGATAGGGTTCGCCCATCCCACCATCACCCATTGTGAAAGCAAACAGTTTGTCACGGTGCAAAAGTGCTCCTGACATGGCAAAATGTTGTCCTTGTCCGAGGGGGCCGGCTGGTGCTAAAAGACCTGGAATGAAACCGGAAAGATGTCCCAATAAACCGTCTTTTTCGCGGAATTTATCGCGCACTTGCTGTACGTTGACAATTCCCATATCTTCCAAAGATCGATCGAGAAACATGGCACTATAAAATCCGGGTGCGTGATGCCCGACTTCGGTGACAATGTTCTTGTGTCCCAGCATCACCAATGCTGCGTAGGCTTCTGCTTGGCTAGCAAAACCGCCCGGATGTCCCGATGCTTTGCTGGCTGTAACTTGCAGCGTCAGGTAGCGCAGGGCGTCTGCTGCTAGCATGGTTTGAAAGACGGCGGCGGGATCGGCTGGATCGGCGATCGATTTGCTCCCCTGTGCGATCGCAGGTGTTTTCCCGTAAGCCTCAAAACCAGGCACTGTCTCTGAGAAATACTGGATTCCTTCGCAAAAGCTGGGAATTGCTGACGTTGGCTTCGGCGTAGTTGCAGTCATGCGTTGATACCTGAAAAATTTGAATTGGATTAACGTAAGAGTAATTTTATAGCTTCCGTGTTACCAAAAAATCATAAATCAATACGGGATGCGGGAAACGAGCGAGACTTCAGTCCTTCCTAGGG
>NZ_JAKJHX010000135.1:0-4085 GCF_021648855.1 Tychonema litorale BBK16
GGGCCGCCGTTGTACAACCATTCATCCAAGGAAGCTGCTTCCCAGATTGGATAGAAGTGAAGACCGATCGCGTTGGATGAAGGAACAACAGCACCTGTGATGATGTTGTTACCGAACATCAAGGAACCAGCAACTGGTTCGCGGATGCCATCGATGTCTACAGGAGGTGCACCAATGAAGGCGACGATGTAGCAGATGGTTGCGCTCAAGAGTGTTGGAATCATCAAGACACCGAACCAACCGATATAAATGCGGTTGTCTGTGCTTGTGACCCATTCACAAAAGCGTTCCCAGACATTGGCGCTTTCGCGCTGCTGTAAGGTTGTTGTCATGGTTTTATGATTGCTTTATTTGGTTTTCAATGTTCGTGGGGGTTGTTTGCTTCCCCATGTAAATAAACATAAAGCATATTCTAAGGTTTGTAAAGTATTCTAACAACAGATTAACTTATACCCAATATAAGTAAAACTGATCTAAATCTAGAATCCCTGCTGTATCAGGATTACAAAGCCAAAACTGGAAATCATTTAAGAATCGCCCAGTCAAATAAATCTCATAATCTAGCTCCATAACGAGATTCTGGACTGGAGGCAAAGTTAAGATAAGTAACAGGTGAGCAGGATGCCCACCCCACAATAAAATTCACTCTTTGTGGAACAGGCATCTTGCCTGTTAATAGAGAATAGTGGAAGATATCCGATCGCATAAAGTCCCAACAAATGTCCCGCACCGTCAGCTACAGCCCTGCTTATACCCTGGTTCCCACTTACGAGTGTTTTAACCGCTGCACCTATTGCAATTTCCGAGCTGAACCGCTGGAAAGTTCTTGGCTGACACTACCATTCGCCGAAAAACGGCTCCAGCTACTGCAAACTCAAGGTGTGATTGAAATTCTCATCCTCAGTGGCGAAGTACATCCCCAAAGTCAACGGCGCAAAGCCTGGTTTCAGCGGATTTACGATCTCTGCGAACTCGCACTTGCTCTAGGATTTTTGCCCCATACTAATGTAGGCCCGCTCAGCTTTGACGAGATGGCTAAGTTAAAACAGGTGAATGTATCCATGGGGCTGATGCTGGAACAGTTAACGCCCAGTTTGCTAAAAACAGTTCACCGACACGCACCGAGTAAAGTGCCAGCCCTGCGACTGCAACAGTTAGAATGGGCTGGGGAATTGCAGATTCCGTTTACAACTGGTTTGCTGGTGGGAATTGGGGAAAGTCAGGTAGATTGGGTGGAGACATTGGAGGCGATCGCCGGGATTCATTCCTGTTATCATCATATTCAAGAAGTTATCCTTCAACCTCACAGTCCGGGAAATAAACAAAGTTGGGATGGTGAAGTTTTTGATACTACAAAAATGCCGGCATTAATTGCGATCGCCCGTAGCATCTTACCTGATGAAATCGCCATCCAAATTCCGCCTAATTTAGTTACACAGCCAGAAATATTACTTGCTTGTTTAGAAGCAGGTGCGACAGATTTAGGAGGAATTGGGCCACTGGATGAAGTTAATCCCGATTTCCCCCACCTACAACACCAAACTTTAACAGAACTTTTAGCAGCAGCAGGATGGCAACTCGTAAAGCGTTTACCTGTCTATCCTCAGTACGACAATTGGCTCCCCCAGACATTACAAACTGCTGTAAAACACTGGAGATTTAATAATTTTTTTCCATGATTATGGAATGCTTGGTTTCACCCTTTTTAAATTCGCCAACAGTCTCTTTCAACCACCGCATTTTAAACTAATTTCGCGACTGGCTTCCCAGCTTAAAATAACCGTTTTTCGCTCCAAACCCCAGCGATATCCGCCCAACTCTCCAGATGCGCGGATGACGCGATGACACGGGATCAGATAGGCGACGGGATTATTTCCCACAGCATTACCCACGGCTCTAGCCGCTGTAGGATTCCCAATGGTTTCAGCAATGGTTTGATAGGTGGTGATTCCCGCAAATGGGACTCTCAAAAGTGCCCGCCAGACTTGAACCTGAAAATTAGTTCCTTTTACCAAAAGTGCGATCGGTTTGCGAGACAAAGTAGCTCTATCAAAAATTGTATCGCACAAAGGTTGAGTAATTTCGCGATCGCAAATAACCTCAGCATTTAACCAGACATTCCGCAGTATTTGTTCAGCATTCTGCTCATCGGCTCCATCCAAGAAACGCAGATTACAAATGCCGCGACTTGTTGTCGCAATTAGAGCTTTACCAAAAGGAGTATCGTGAATTCCGCAGACAATTTGCAATCCTGAGCCGCCTGTTTTAAACTCACCAGGAGACATGGCTTCGAGATTCACAAACAAGTCATGCAATCTTCCGGGACTAGATAGCCCGATATCTGAAGTTAAATCGAGAAGGCTTTTAGTTTCAGCAATCTTGGACTTGGCATATTCAACCGTCAGATACTGCAAAAACCTCTTCGGGCTAATCCCAGCCCACTGAGTAAACATTCGTTGGAAATGATACTCACTCAAGCCGATGTGCTGTGCTACGGCTGCTAAATCTGGCTGATGTAAGTGATTTTGACGCATAAATGCGATCGCGATAGCAATCCGGTGATAATCTTCCTTGTCATAGATACTCGGACTTTTCATCGAAATCATATCGGTTATTCATAAAAAGATTTGCATCTTTATTAGTCTACTGATTATACAAACTTAAAGCCACCCGTTTCTTGCGGTATGTGCATTCTTAGTCTGGGGAGGTGGACTTTGTTTCTGTAAATGGGATTTCAATCGCCGATCAACTTAGATTAGTACAGTTCAAGACAATCTAATGCGGTATTCTCCATAAATTCTTGAATTGTTTCAAATCCAGACCGAAAGATTGTTTCCACGTTACTTGTCGGTGCATTACCGCATCGCTGCCAAATCACTTTTGGAGGTGCTCCGTAAAGACGACTTCGTTCAGCAAAGTCCGCGTCCTGCCCTGCAATACAAAAGCCTTGAGCCTTTGCAAACTCCCAAATCTCGCTTTTCTTTAATTGTATCCTAATTTCATAGTCTGCGGAGGCAGACTTTGTTTGTGTAGACGCGGTTTCAACCGCCGAATTCTAAACTTTGCTTATTCACAAACTCCGCAACACCACTCACAAATTCTGCGGTAGATTCATAGGGTAAAACATTCCGCCCCGGCATTAATAAACCTTCCGCATTGGGGAAATTAGCTAAATATTGCGCTAATCTTTCCTCTGGTTTTTCCTCTTTACCAGCTTGACTAATACTTGATGCTTGTTCTCCCATGATAATGAGTGTAGCCCGATCGCACTTTTGGATCGTGCTACTATAATCCTGCCGCCAAAACCCCGCTAAAAACGAGAAAACCGCATGACGGCTGTCAGGATTAGCCGCCCCAGCCTGCAAAGCATCCAGCCATTCGCTATCAACTTTCACCGCATCGCCAAACAGTTGTTTAATTGAAAAAGAACGCAAAAATTCCGCACGTCTAGCGTAGCGGTAAAAAGCATTTCCCAAAGGAGAATCTAACAAATTCCAGACAATTCTTTGCTGTCTTTCAGTAGAATGTTTATTCATCACCGCCCAAGCTGGAGGCCCCGCTAGCACTAGCCCGTGAATTAAATTTGAGCCGTTTTCCTGCTCAATTTTTACTAAAGCCAAGGCTACTGATAATAGAGCACCTTGCACCAGGATGATCGCAGGTTTTTTTACTACAGTCTCCAAGAAAAACTGCAACTGTGCAGCCCAATCGTCAGGATAGCAAGCCACAGCAGGCATTTCACAATCGCCACAGCCCAAAAGATCGGGATTATAAATCGGATTGCTGTTACTTGTTTTGCACCAACCTTCGCAAAATCTCTGCCAAAAGACTCTTGACAAACCAACTCCGATCGGATGAATTAAAACTAAGGGTATGCTATTATCGGCTGTGACAGTAATTGGGCTGTAAACATCATAAGCACAGCGATAATTTTGCCATTGGTAAAACAGCGTTGGTGATTTTATAGACGAAATGAGGGAGGAATCTTGAGTTGAATATTTAGGTTCCATAGACTTTTTTGAATAATTCAATCTTTTGTGCAAATTTCTGGTCACTGAGCGTAGTCGAAGTGTAATCTATAAAGC